>NZ_JBOBRE010000014.1:0-162052 GCF_050586525.1 Massilia sp. BKSP1R2A-1
TACGCGCGCCAGCCACCTCCTGAAGCCCGCCGCCTGCATTGCCGCCTCCACTATCGACCGAGATGGCAATCAGACAGCGAAGCAGCTCGAGAGTTCAACCTGGCCCAACAGCCAACGGTGACAGCGCCTTTTTTTTGGGCGCTTCGTAAATAACAACAGCTGCCCACGGGCAGCTGTTCTCTACGCTTGGAAGCGGATCAGTGCGGACGGCGGGTAACGTCGTCCAGCTTCTCTTCCACCCTTTCCTGCGCATCGCCCACCTTCTTCTGGGCCTGGCCTTCAACTTTGGTTGCCTTGCCCTTGGCTTCCTGGGTCGGGCTGTCGATCGCATCACCGAATTCTTCCTGGATCTTGCCACCGATTTCTTTCAGTTTACCTTTAACTTGATTTTCGTTAATCATGGTCTTCTCCTTGAGTTGACATGTCCGGATGGCCATGCATGGGGTCAGATTACGCCTGTGGCCCGGTCTCTTCTGTTCGTGTCCGCACATTGCACAAAAGTCAGCATTTGAGCGACGTCAAGACGATTCGGGTGCTAATCTTTTGTCAACGCAACATTGCGATCCAACGAGGTTAGCCATGAACGAACAAGAAAACCGAGATCACCCGAGCGATCCACCACCCGCGCAACGCCGCGTCGCCAAGCGCGTCACGATGATCAGCGGGATCGCTATCCTGTTCGTTGCCATTGCGGCGGCGATCGTGCTGGCGGCGGACGCGCTGCTGCTGGTGTTTGCCTGCATCCTGATGGCCATCCTGCTCTATAAGCTGAGCGAGATCATGGCGCGCCGCATGCACATGAACCGCAAGGTGTCGCTGACCATCGTCGTCGTCGCGCTGGCGGCCATCATCGGCATCGGCGGCTGGGCGATGGCGCCGCAGATTTCCGAGCAATCGACCAAGCTGGCGGAAGAAATCCCGGCCGCCGTCAAGCGCCTGCAATCGGAAGTCCAGCAGCATCCCCTGCTCAAGCGCGTGGTGGACGAACTGCCGCCACCGGAACAGATCGTCAAACAAATGGGCAATATGGTGCCGAACGCCGGGCTGTTCTTCGGCGGCGTGATCGGCGCGCTCGGCAATGTCGTCATCATCCTGTTCGTCGGCATTTATTTCGCAGCCTCGCCCCATGTCTATACGCAGGGCGCGATCCGCCTGGTGCCGCCGGCAAAGCGCCCGCGCGCGAAGGAAGTGCAGCAGGAACTGGGCAAGACATTGGCCAGCTGGCTGCTCGGCAAGGCGGCGTCGATGCTGATCGTCGGGGTGGCCACCACGGCGGGCCTGATGATGCTGGACGTGCCGCTGGCCCTGATCCTGGGCATCATTGCCGGCCTGCTCGACTTCATCCCCTACCTGGGCCCGATCATGGCGGGCATTCCGGCGGTGCTGCTGGCGCTGTCGATCAGCCCGGACCTGGCGCTGTACACCGCCCTGCTCTTCCTCGGTGTCCAGCTGGTGGAAGGCTATGTGCTGCAGCCGATGATCGAAGCCAAGGCGGTCGACCTGCCGCCGGCGCTGGTAATCGTCATGCAACTGGTCTTCGGCACCCTGTTCGGCTTCGCCGGTGTAGCATTGGCGACGCCTCTGGCGGCGGCGCTGGCGGTGCTGGTGAAGATGCTCTATATCGAAGACGTGCTCGGCGACAGGCCGGCGCAAACGACGCGCCAGGCATAACGAAAAAGCCGCACAGGTGAATGGAAACCAGTTGTTGCCTTTGAAGATGTCCTTCATGCAACCCCAAGGTGTCAGGTCTGACATTCAGACACAAGCTCGACCGTAACCTTAGTAACGGCTGAGCTCGTGTCCGGATGTCAGACCTGACACCGAGGTTGTGTACTTCAAGAATAGGCTGGGCCGCCGGCCCGAAGGCAAGCACCCGGGAGAGACCGGCGGGGTATGAAAAAGCCGCGCAATGCGCGGCTTTCGTTGGGTAGATAGAACTTAGTTGTTGCCTTTGAAGATGTCCTTCACGTCGCCGGCCTTTTCCTGCACCTTGCCTTCGACCTGCTTGGACACGCCTTCGCGCTGGGTCTGGCGGTTGCCGGTGGCTTCGCCGACCTTCTCCTGGATCTTGCCGCCAATGTCCTTGGCCTTGCCTTTGACTTGGTCCTCGTTCATGACACACCTCATCGTTGTGTGGATCGAAGTCCTACCTTAGGCCGCATCCATGGCCCGCTCTGTGCGCCAACTAACACATGGGCTTGCGCCAGACGCTGGCCAGCCAGGGCTGCTGTTCGCGCGGCAGGCCGGCCGGACGGTAGTAATGGTGCAGCGGCAGGAGGCCGGCGGCCCGCAGATAGCGTTCCCACGTTTCGTAATCGTAATAGCTGCCGTAGCGCGGTCCGTTCCAGCCTTCCTGGTTGTTTCCGCGCGGGTTCGAGCTGAACAGGACGCCGCCGGGTTTCAGGGTCGCATGCAGTTTCTCCAGCATACCAGGCAGCTCGGCGCTGGGGACGTGGAACAGGGAGGCGTTCGCATAGACGCCATCGAATTCTTCCCGGGGCAAGTCGAGGTGGAGAAAATCCTGCCGCCACACCTCGCAGCCGCTGTAGGCGCGGGCCATGTCGGCGAAGCGTTCGCTGCCGTCCAGGCCGATGGCGGTATGGCCGAGCAGGCGGAAGGTCTTGAGGTCGCGCCCGGGGCCGCAACCGAGATCGAGGATGGCCCAGGGAACCGGGGCCTCGATGGCGTTCAACAGCGCCTCGATGTTCTGGCGCACGTCGTGGTCGATGGTGCCGGCGAAGAAGGCGTCGGCGGTGAGGTTATAGTGCGCCAGGGTGCGGCGCGAGATGTCGTCAGCGTCCATGCCGCATTATCGACGAAATCCGGACAGGGGCCGGGCCCGCGCCTGCGGACCCGGCTTCTACCCTGCCCTTACCAGACGCGTACGCGCTGTTCCGGCGCCAGGTAGAGCTGCTGGCCCGGCTTCACGTCGAAGGCCTTGTACCAGGCGTCCAGGTTGCGCACGGTGTAGGTGCGCCACTGGCCCGGGGCATGGCCGTCGGTCAGCACGGCGCGGCGCAGCGAGGCTTCGCGCGCCTTGGTGCGCCAGGCGTGGGCATAGCCGGTGAAGAAGGCGCGGTCGGCTTCGACGGTCTTGCCGCCCGGCGTGGCCTTGAGCGCGTCGTAGGCCGCGGCCAGGCCGGCCAGGTCGGACAGGTTCTCGCTCAGGGTCAGCTGGCCGTTGATCGCCAGGTCGTCGAAGGGTTTATAGGCGTTGTACTGCTCGACCAGCTTCTGCGACGCCTTCTTGAAGTGGGCCAGGTCTTCCTCCGTCCACCAGTCGCGCAGGCGTCCCTGGGCGTCGAACTGGGCGCCCATGTCGTCGAAGCTGTGGCTGATCTCGTGGCCGATCACCGAGCCGATGGCGCCGTAGTTCTGGGCTTCCGAGGCTTTCGGATCGTAGAACGGCGCCTGCAGGATCGCAGCCGGGAAGTTCAGCGCGTTCTGCAGCGGCAGGTTGACGGCGTTGACCAGCTGCGGCGGCATGGCCCAGTCGGTCTTCTTCGGCTTCTGCTTGAGCTTGGCGAGCTGCTGGGTGTAGTGGAATTCCTGGGCGCGCATCACATTGCCCAGCGCATCGTCGGGCGAGACCTGCAGACCGGCATAGGACTTCCATTCGTCCGGATAGCCCACGCCCACGTACATGGTGCGTACCTTCTCCTTGGCCTGGGCGCGGGTCGTCGGCGCCATCCAGTCCAGCTTGTCGATGCGGCGCTCGAAGGCGGTCTTGATGTCGGCGACCATCTTCAAAATGCGCTGCTTGTCCTGGGCCGGGAAGTACTTGGTAACGTACATCTTGCCGACCGCCTCTTCCATTGCGCCATTGGTGGCGGCCAGGGCGCGCTTCCAGCGTACCGACTGCTGCGGGCTGCCGGTCAGGGTCTTGCCGAAGAAGTCGAAGCGCAGGTCGTTGTAGGCCTTGGGCAGGGTGCTGGCGAACTGGTTCAGGCTGTGGAAGGCCAGGTAGTCCTTCCAGGTGGCGAGGTCGGTCGCGGCGACCTGGCGGGCGGCGCCTGCGATGGCGCCCGGATGGTAGGCGATGAAGCGGTCCTGGCCAGTCAGTCGTGCACCCTGCATGAAGGCGTTCCAGTCCATGCCCGGGGCCTTGGCGGAGAAGTCCTTCATGGTCCAGGGATTGTTGGCCTTCTGGATGTCGGCCGACTCTTCACGGCTCGCGTGGCTCTGGGCCAGCTCGGACTCGAGCGCGAAGATCTTCGCGGCACGCGCTTCCGGATCGCTGTAGCCGGCCTGCTTCAGCACGGCGGCGATATAGGCCTGGTACTTGCTGCGCAGCTCGGCCATCTTCGGGCTGTTGTCGAGGTAATAGGCGCGGTCCGGCAGGCCGATGCCGCCCTGCAGGATGTAGGGGACGTTGCGCGAGGGCTCGGTCAGACCCTGGTTGATCCACACGCCGAACAGGTTGGGCGTATTGAAATTGGTCGCGTTCAGCGGGTCGACGTCGGCGCGCAGGAATTCGCCCAGCACCCGCGAGAGGCCGGCGCGGTCCCTGATCGCTTCGATCTTCGCCATGCGCGGTTTGAGGGCGCCGAGGCCGGCCGATTCGATCGCGGCCTCGTTCATGTACGCCTTGTAGAAGTCGGCCACCTTGCGCGCTTCGGCACTGGCGGCCTTGTTGCTGCCTGCTTCCTCGACCAGCTTGACGATGCGGGCATTGGTTTCCTCGGCCAGCGCGTACATCGCGCCCCATGAGCCGCGGTCGGCCGGGATCTCGGTCCTGGCCATCCACTCGCCATTGGCGTAGGCATAGAAATCGTCGCCCGGCAGAACGATGGCCCCGACCGGCCTGGCGGGCGCCTTGGTGGTGCTTGCATCCTGGCCGGCGGCGTGGGCGGGAGCAAAGGCGAAGGCGGCGCCGCACAGGGCCAGGGCGACGGCGGTCTTGATCGGAGTCCAGCTGGTGTTCATAGCTTCCTTTTCTCTTGGTAAAAGTGACTTCGTTTATTGCTTTTGCAGCGCGGCCCGTACCTGCGGCAGCAGGCGCGCCTTCTGGGCGGCACGGATGCGCACGCCATTGCCGGCGCGCTCGGCTTCGACAACACCGTCGGCGCCGAAGTTCTTGCGCATGTAGTTTTCGACCAGCTCGGCGTGGACCGGGTTGGCCGAGCTCGAGACGATGCTGGCGAACAGGGCGTGGCGGCCGAGCGCTTCCATATTGTTCAGCAGCGCGTCGCGGTTGGCGACGGCGAAGTTCCAGGTCTGGTCGAGGTGCTCGGCGGAGACGCCGCTGATGATGTAGGGAATCAGGTCGGGCGGAGTCTGCGGCGACAGCAGCATCTGCAGGGTGCGTGCGGCCAGCGCCGGATCCTGGGCGCTGGTCAGCGCCTTCCCGAAGCGGTTGCGCTCCTCGCTGTTGGGTGCGTTGGCTGCCCGTGCGGCCAGGGCTTCGTAGGTGGCGGCGTCGGCGTAGCGGCCGGCCGTCAGGGTGACGAAGTCGATCATCGAGGGCGGCACCGAAGCTGGGTCTTCCAGGAAGCGCGCGAAGCGCGCCTTGCCCTGGGCGATGGCCTCCGGGTCGCCGGCGCGCGCCAGCGAGGTGGCCAGCATGCCGCGCAGCTGGGCATCGTCAGGACTCTCGCCCGGCTTCTCGTCCCAGCCGAGCGTGGCGAGCCTGGGACGCGCCAGGTCGATGAAGAAGCGGCGCACCAGGGCCTGCTCCGGTTCGCCGCCCAGCAGCGAACTCACGGTGCGCAGGTGGGACAGCAGCGCCTCCCACACGGCCGGGCGCGGCTCGTTCGCGTACTTGCGCACCAGGTCGAGGTAGGCGTCGAGCGGCATGCGGCCGGCCAGGGCCAGGCTCCAGCTGTCGGCCAGCAGGCGCAGGCGGGTGCTGTCCAGCAGGCGTGGCGCCTGCTCGGCCAGGGCATGGAAGCTGGCCGGGTCGTAATGCACGCGGAAATAGCCGACGCTATACGGGTCGACCACCAGGGCGCCTTCGCAGCTGGCCTGGGTGATCGTGGTCGAGGGGCCGGACAGCAGAGTGGTCCAGGCCTTGCCGTTGACGGTGCCGACCTGCAGCGGAACGTTCCACAGGCGTTTCTCAGGCGCCGGCTCGTCGAGGCGGTACTGCTCCTGCGACAATGTGATCTTGCGCTTGCCGTCTTCGCAGGCCTGCTCGACCTTGATCAGGGGGAAGCCCGGCTGCGTGGTCCAGTCCGACGCCAGCTTCTCGACCGGCTTGCCGGAGGCTTTTTCCAATGCCGCCCACAGGTCGCTCGAGGTGGTATTCGAATACTGGTGTTTGGCCATGTAGGCGCGGATGCCCTTGCGGAAGTTGTCCTCGCCCAGGTAGGCCTCGAGCATGCGCAGGAAGGCCTGGCCCTTCGAATAGGTGATCGCGTCGAAAGCGGCGGCGGCCTGCTCTTCGGTGTCGATGCGGGTCTGGATCGGGTGCGTGGTCTTGCGCGCGTCCAGGTTCATGACGTATTCGCGGGCGGCGATCTCGTCCAGGTAGGGGCGCCATTCCGGATGGAAGTGCTGGGTCGCCTTGGCCGCCATCCAGGACGCGAAGCCTTCGTTGAGCCAGAGATTGTCCCACCAGGCCATGGTGACCAGATTGCCGAACCACTGGTGGGCCAGCTCGTGGGCATTGATGTTGAAGGTGAATTTCTTGACCCGGTCCGGGCTCTTCTTCGGGTCGTAGAGCAGGGTCGGCTCGTTGTAGACGACGGCGCCCCAGTTTTCCATGGCGCCGTTGAAACCGCCGGGGATGGCGATCTGGTCCAGCTTGGGCAGCGGATACGGGATGCCGAAGTAATGGTTGAAGTAGCGCAGCAGGTCGCGCGAGGCTTGCAGGGGGAAGGCGGTCGAGGCGCCCTTCCCTTCGGTGGTCACGATGCCGATCTCGACGCCGTCCTGTTTCGCCGCGACCCTTTCCATCTCGCCCGCCACCAGCACCACCAGGTAGCTCGGCATCTTCGGCGTGTTGCCGAAGGTGACGCGCTGCATGCCCTTGGACAGCGGCTCCTGCTTCTCGATCGGAGTGGTCGAATAGGCCTTGAAGTTGCTCGGGACGTCGACCGTCAGCTTGAAGCGGGCGCGGAACGATGGTTCGTCCCAGGTCGGCAGCATGCGCCGCGCATCGGTCGGCGCCATGGTGGTGGCGATCAGCTTCTTGTCCGCCCCGCCCGCCTTGTAGTTCACGTAGAAGAGGCCGCGGCCTTCGCGGTTGATCTGGCCCTTGAACGTCAGGTCCAGCGCGTACTTGCCCGGCGCCAGCGGCCTGGCCAGCTCGAAGCGCAGGGTCTGCTGCCCCCTGTCGAGGATGGGCTTGAGGGCGAGCTTGCCGATCTCCTTGCCGCTCAGGCTGGCGCTGTCGATCTCCAGGTTGTCGGCGTTCAGCATGATGGTCGAGGTGGTGTTGAGGACCTCGATCTCGACGGTCTGGGTGCCGCGGAAGCTGTTGCCGGCCACGTCGGGCATGATGTGGGCGGAGTACTGCAGAGGAATCACGTCTTTCGGCAATTTGCCCGGCGTCGTGGCAAATGCATACGGCGCTTCGGCCTGGGCGCCGGCAGTGGTCAGCGCAAACGCGACCGCGGCCGCGGCGCGTGCGACTGGCATGTCTCTCATAAGTCTCTCTCTCGCAAAGCTTTTCTTGGTTTTTTGATCATGGCGTGGCGCTCCATGGCGCAACTACCCAGCACGCACTCTACGTAGGCCCCCGGACGCCTGCGCCCGGATTGCGACAGACTGCAAAAAACGCGGCCAAACTGCCGATTCCGGGGAATGGCGGGTGCATTCTGGACCAAAGCGGGTCGGTTGACCATGCATGACTGACAACATCCGTGTCTGTGCGAAAAAAATTCAATCTTTTTTCAATGAAACCCTAAAGTTCCGAAAAGCGCGTCCGTAAAAGGGTAGACAACCGGCAATCCGGCCGGTGAAACTTGCCAAGGCAGCAACATGACCTCGAACGACGTCCTCTCGATGTACGAAAACCTCGCCGGCCTCAGCGGCCAGATGAAGGTTGCTGCCCAGGCAGGCGACTGGAACGGTTTCGACAAGCTGAACGTGCAGGCCAGCGTGGCGGCAGGTGCGGCGATCGGCGGCGTGCCGGCCCTGGACGGCGCCAAGCGCCAGCGCAAGATCGATCTGATCAAGCAGCTGATGGCCAATGACCGTGCGATCCGCGATGTGACCGAGCCGTGGATGGGCCAGGTGGAACGCGCGATGAGCGCGCACTGATCGGCAGGCGATCAGATAGATAAAGGGCGCCGTCGGCGCCCTTTTGCTTTGGTAGGGTGGTCGGCTCTGCCGACCGCGCGTTCAACTCCGGCATGCACGGCCACTGAGCGAGCCGGAGCTGGACGCGCGGGCAGAACCTGCCCATCCTACGATTCGAGCTTACTCAGCTTCCCGAGGCAACGCCGCTGGAACCCATTCAAGGCCTCATTCACCAGCGCATCGTCCTCGCCCACCAGCCCGGCATCGATCAGGATCCGCAGCTTCGCGATCCGGTCGCCCTGCCCCAGCGCCTGCGCCAGCGGCGAACCGTCCGGCTCGCCCGCCTGGCTGATCGCCTCCGCCACATTGTTCGGGAAATCCCAGTGGGTCGCGATGACGCCGGAAAGCAGCCGGCTGCGCGCCAGCAGCTCCACGCCGAAGGCGGCCGAGGCCGGCACTTTGCCGTTCGGGCAGACCCGGTCCGCCAGGCGGAAGGCGACGATCAGGCCGACGTCCTGCATCAGGCCGGCGAGGCAGGACTCGAAGATGTCGGCGGTCACACCCGGCGCCATCAGGCTGGCCGCGACGGCGCACTTCTCGGAATGGTTCCAGACCAGGGGCGCGGCGCGGCGCGCGAAACCGCTCTCGTGCATGCGGATCACGGGCCGGAAGGCCACCCGCGCCAGCAGCATGCGCAGGCCGTTCTGGCCCAGCAGCATGATGGCGGCATCCAGGGTCTTGATCGGGGTCATCGGCCGATAATAGGCGCTGTTCGCCTCGCGCAGCACCTCGGCCACCAGCACCACGTCTTCCGCCACCTGGGTGGCCAGTTCGCCGGTCGTGACGTTCTCGTCGCGCAGGCTGCGCAGCAGCTTGGGGATCAGTTCGGGAATCCGCGGCACCAGCTCGGCCGCGATGGCCGGATTCTGGGTGAAGTGGCTGATCTGGTCGAAGATCTGGCGCTCGGTCTCCGCCGGGGCCTCGAAGGTGGCCGGTCCGGCGAGCCAGCCGTAGTACAGCGCATCGATGCCGGCGCCGTCGCCTGCCGCATCGGGAGACGATTCATCCGGCGCTGCGGCAGCGCCTTGTGGCGCGCCAGCCTGGCTGTCCGCGCCGCTCAACAAACGATTGATCCAATTTTTCATAGTACGCCCGGGTAATGCCGCTGGGCGATTGTAGCCTGTCCGCGTGCTGGCCGCGAGACCCCGGATGCATATGGCATGAGCCGGAATGGCGCGGAGAAAAGACAAAAGCGCCCGCAGGCGCTTTCTTGATGTGCGGCCGAGCGAGGCTCGGCCACGGAATGGGGGGAAGAGCGACCTCCAGGTATCTCCTGGCGTCGCCTTCTGCCGGTTGCTGCCGGCGTTCGCTGCCTCAGCTGGCTGGCGAACTGCTTCCGGACACGAGCGTTTCTTCAACGTCACCTGGTTCCGCGCCACGCTATCGGTGGTGGCTGCGACAGGCCTTCGCGCCGTCTGTGATCTCGCGACCACGAAACGAGTATAACGCAAAAATCAGACTTGTGTAGACGAGTCGTGTACGGCCTCTTCCAGGGTCGGCTCGGCCGCTTTGGCGGGCGCCGGCTTGCGCTTGAGGCGGGCCTTCATGCGCGCCAGCAGGCCGACTTTCGGCTCCGCACGGCGAGCCGGGCGGGCGGCCCCCTTCCGGCGCCGCAGCACCAGCAGCGCGGCCAGCAGGGCCAGCACGGCTGCGATGCCGCCACCGACCAGGACCCACGGCGTGTCGGGCTCGGGTGGCGGCGGCTCCGCCTTCTTTTTCTTCGGCTTGTAGGGTTTTACCGGCGGCACGACCGCCGAGGCCGGCGCGCCCATCGCCACCTGCAGCACCTTCACCTTGTCTTCGAGCTGGCCCAGCTGCTCGCGCAGCATGGCGTTCTTCGCGCCCAGCACGACGCAGGCATTGGTATCCGGCACCGGCTGCGGTACGCAGGCGGCCGGCGCCGCTGCGGCCACGGGCTTCTCCTCCACCGTCGCCGCCTTGGGCATTACCGGCCTGGGCACCGGTTTCGGCGCCGGGGGCCTGGGCCGGGCGGCCACGGCCACCGGCGCCTTCACGGGCTGGACAACCGGCGCCGCGATGACGGGCGCCGGCACGGGCGCCGGAACGGGGACCGGCGGCGGAGGCGGCGGCGCCGGATTCGGGTCCGGCGACAGCCACAGGGTTGCCAGGCGCACGCTGCGCTGGCTGCCGTCGACGAGTTCGAGATAGAGGTGCAGGTGCGGCGTGTCGACCGGCTTGAGCGAGGTCACGTGCAGGAACTGGCGGCCATCGCGCCGCATCACCGACATGGTCAAGGTGGACAGCACCGGCGGCATGAGGACGTTGGCGCCGCGGTAAACTTCCGGATGGGCCAGGCGCACGGCCACGGCCTTGCCGGCGTCCTCCAGCATCACGAGCTCGACGTCGGCCACCAGCGGCTGGCCGATGAAGGAGCTCACTCGCGGTTCGCCGAGCTCGGCTGCCTGGGAGGCGCCGGCGAGCAGCGCGCTGATCAATAACAGAGGGAGGCGGCAAGCCATAGGAAGATGCAGAAAAGGTAGCCCAAGCGTCATTAACGGACAATGGGATAAACTCTTTAGCATCCCAGCCCCTCAATTGCACAGGACATCATGGAAAACAGGATTGAAAAGGACAGTTTCGGCCCGATCGACGTTCCCGCGGATCACCTCTGGGGGGCCCAGACCCAGCGTTCGCTCCACCATTTCCACATCTCCACCGAACGCATGGCGCCCGAGCTGGTGGCGGCGCTGGCCCAGGTCAAGCGCGCCGCCGCAGCCGTCAACCGTTCCCTCGGCAAGCTGCCGGGCGACAAGGCCGAGGCCATCATCCGCGCCGCCGACGAAGTCCTGGAAGGCAAGCACCCGGACGAGTTCCCGCTGGCCGTGTGGCAGACCGGCTCGGGCACCCAGAGCAATATGAACATGAACGAGGTGCTGGCCAACCGCGGCTCCGAGCTGATGGGAGGCGAGCGCGGCGAGAAGCGCCTGCTGCACCCGAACGACCACGTCAATATGGGGCAATCGTCGAACGACATCTTCCCCACCGCCATGCACGTGGCCGCGGCGGCCGCCGTGGCCCAGAACGTGCTGCCCGCCCTCGCCCAGCTGCGCGGCACGCTGCTGCGCAAGTCGCGCGAGTTCGACGACATCGTCAAGATCGGCCGCACCCACCTGCAGGACGCCACCCCGCTCACGCTGGGCCAGGAATTCTCGGGCTACGTGGCCCAGCTGGAATTCGCGGAAAGCGCGATCCGCTCTACCCTGCCCGGCCTGCTGGCCCTGGCCGCCGGCGGCACGGCGGTCGGCACCGGCCTGAACGCCCACCCGGAATTCGCCCCGCGCATCGCCGCCGAACTGGGTTCGCGCACCGGCCTGGCCTTCAAGAGCGCGCCCAACAAATTCATGGCCCTGGCCGGGCACGACGCCATGGTGGCAAGCCACGGCGCCTTCAAGACCCTGGCCACGGCCCTCATGAAGATCGCCAACGACGTGCGCTGGATGGCCTCGGGCCCGCGCTCCGGCCTGGGCGAGATCACGATTCCCGAGAACGAGCCGGGCAGCTCGATCATGCCGGGCAAGGTCAATCCAACCCAGTGCGAGGCGCTCACCATGCTGTGCTGCCAGATCTTCGGCAACGACGTCGCGATCACGGTCGGCGGCTCCCAGGGCAATTTCGAGCTGAACGTGTTCAAGCCCATGATCGCTCACAACTTCCTGCAGAGCGCGCGCCTGCTGGCGGACGGCATGCGCTCTTTTGATACCCACTGCGCCCAGGGCATCGAGCCGAACCACGCGCGCATCGCCGAGCTGATGGAAAAATCGCTGATGCTGGTGACCGCGCTGGCCCCGCATATCGGGTATGATCGCGCCGCCCAGATCGCCAAGACGGCCTCGAAAGAAGGCCTGACCCTGCGCCAGGCCGCACTGCAGTCCGGTTTCCTGAACGAGGAACAGTTCGACCAGTGGATCGTCCCGATCGACATGACCCGGCCGGACCAGGTCGACTGAGCCTGGCGCCCTTTACCTACCCCGAGGATAGAATGCAAAAAATAGATTTCGATTTGACATCAGAATTCGTCGAGGTCAACCAGCTGCTGAAGCTGGTCGGCCTGGTCGACAGCGGCGGCGCCGGCAAGAACATGGTCGCCAGCGGCGTGGTGTCGGTCGACGGGAAGCAGGAGTTGCGCAAGACCGCCAAGATCCGCACCGGCCAGGTCGTCACCGTGGGAGACGTGCAGATCCGCGTGCAGTAATCCCAACATCCGGGCGCAAAAACGGCGGGCTTATGTTTGCGCCCTAACAAACAGAACGGGGCTTCCTTGTTTATATTTTAAGTCGTGATGATTCAGCAAACATTCGGCTAAAGGTGAAGCAATGGAAACCCCCGCACCCCGCGCTCAGTCGCAGGAACAACTCATCGGCGACCTGCGTCTCGTCATCGAGAACGCGGAAGAACTCCTCAAGAATACCGACCACTACACCAGCGTGCTCTACCAGAACGCCCGCGCCAAGCTGGCGCTCGCCCTGGAAGCGGCCAACGAAGAACTCGCACGCTTCGAAGACGCCCAGTTGGAACGCATGATGGCTGCCACCCGCGCCGCCAACGAGCGCTTCAGCGACCGTACCGGCGAGCAGCGCATCCTGCGCGCCTTCCACTGACTTACACCACGTCCACGGTCCGCTTCGAGAACTGGTCGACCGCGGCCAGGAAGAGCTGGGGATCCTTCGACGGAAAGTAGACGAAGCGCTTGCCGAACTGGATGCGGAAGTGTCCCAGCGAAGTACAGGAAGGCGACATCTCCCGCGGCAAGACCAGCGGCCATAGCCAGCCGTGCAGGATCAGCTCGCTGCGCGACGCCTCCACCACATCGCTAATGTCCGACCACGGCAAAAAGCGGGGGTGCCCAAGCACCCGCACGAAACGTATTCCCTCCAGGCTCAGCTCCACCTTGGTCACGCTGTAGAGCGCGAACGCCAGGTAGAGAAGCAGCATCGTCGCCACGGTCAGGGTCGTGCTGCCAACCAAGGAATGGACCAGCGCGCCCGGCAGGCCGAACAGGATCAGGATCTGACAAGTACCGATCGCCAGGGAAATGGCGGCGTCACCGGCGTCGCGCGGGGCGACACGGGGATCGAAGCTGCACTGCGCGTCTTGGGACATTGGCGGCCTTTCGAGAAATATTGCTCAGTAACCATCATACGGACTTTATTTCTCGACAACAAGCCGAGCTCACACCACGATCCCACCGACGAGACCGGCATCGAACCAGCGCCTCAGCATGGCGGCGATATCGGGCGTCGCCTCCCCCTCTTTCAGCGCGGCCAGCATGGCGTCGACCGCCTCGCCGAAGCTGCCCTGCGCCGCCAGGCACGCGAGGGCGGCCGCCTCGGCCTCCTCCAGCATGCAGACTTGGACTTCCCAGCCGCGCCGCAGGACCAGGGCGATGCAGGATGCATCCACCCGCGCCGGCAGCGGCGGACCGTCCGGCTGGTGCGCCTGCCACACGGGCGCAGTCGCCCAGGCGCTGCGCAGGACGGCCACCGAGGGCTGCAGGGTGAAGCGTGCCCCGTCGAGCTCGGCAGGCGCGAGGCCGGCCAGCGCGGCAAGGCCGGCCGGCGCAACATCCGGCGCCAGATACGCCCGGTGCACCGCCCACTCCAGGCGCGCGACATCGGGCAGGTAGGCGATGCCGGCAGCCGGCGGGAAATCCTCCAGGAAGGCGGGCAGTTGCGCGCCGAAGCCGGCCAGGTCCGGATCCTGTGAGGGAAACGTCGTGCCGTAGGCCCGGGCCAGGCCCTCGAAGAATTCCTCCCCGACCAGTTGCCGGACGACCGGGTAGGCGTCAAACAGCGCGCGTATCCAGCCGGCGTGCAGGTTGCCGCGATAGAGCGCCATGCGGGCGGCGGCGCCCTCGTGCAGCAGGGGTGCGAGGGCGGCATCCTGCCCCCGGTCGAACAGCGCCTCGCCGAAGCGCTGCTGGACGGCAGCCAGGGATTTGCCCGGCGCGACAGCCGCTGCCGGCACAGGCTGCGCGTCGACGGCAGGGAGAACCGGGTAGGCCGCGGCAATGGCGTCGGCCCGCGCCGCCTCGGCCAGCAGCACCTCGAGCGGCGGCACGTCGGCATCCCACTCGACCAGCGCCGGTACCCGGCCGAAGCGCGCCAGGGCCGCGCGGTACAGCGCCCACACGGGCTCCGCCACCGCCGCGCCGTGGTGGTCGACCAGGGCCAGCGGTGTATGCAGATGGCCGGCCAGGTGGATTTCGCCCACGCTGCCCACGGGCAGCGCGGCAATCGCCGCCAGCGCATCCTCGCCGTGGTTGTGCTGGTTGACGTAGAGGTTGTTCACGTCCAGCAGGATGCCGCAGCCCGTGCGGCGCGCCAGTTCGGCAAGGAAGGCGGCCTCGCTCATGGCGTCGGCCCGGAAGCGCACATAGGTCGAGACGTTCTCGACCAGCAGGCGCCGTCCCAGCGCATCCTGCACCCGCCCTACCCGCTCGCACAGCAGGTCCAGCATGGCATCGCTCAGGGTGAGGGGCAGCAGGTCGTTGAGCTGGCGGTCCGCCAGCGCGCCCCAGCTCAAGTGTTCGGAAACGAGGAAGGGATCGACGGCGTCGACGAGCTGCCGCAGGCGCGCCAGGTGAGGCGCGGAAAAGCCGTGCACCGAGCCCAGTCCGAGCCCGACGCCGTGCAGGCTGAGGGGGTAGTCGCGGCGCAGGCTGGTGAGGACGTGCCAGTCCCAGCCCGCGCGGGCAAGATAGTTTTCGCTATGAACTTCGAGGAAGCCGACCTGCGGACGCCCTTCCAGGAAAGCGCGGTAGTGCGGCGTGCGCAGCCCCACGCCGGCGGCCAGGGCGCGCGTTGCGCGCATGGCTTATTTTTTCGGTTCGGCCTGGGCCGGTTCGGCGGGCTTGGCCGTCTTGCCCGGCTCGAGCGAGCCGCCGATCCTGGTGCAGGTGCCCTTGGCGACGAATTTCCACTCGTTCGGGTCCTTGTCGACGGCGGCGACGCCGGCGCAGCCGTGGGTCGCGGTGCCGCAGTCGTTCTGGCCGGCCTTGGCGACGCCGTAGCAGGCTTCCTGGTCGGCCTTCGGCACGCCCATCTGGTCCTGTGCGGTGGCCTGGGCGGCGCAGACGCCGGCAAGGGCGGCGGCGATCAGGGCGTGGCGGTGGGTCATGCGGTACTCCAGGGCGTCATCGAGGGCGCCAGTATTGATCAGCCGGGGAAAAGATGCAAGACGCGGCGACGCCGGACCTCCGCCTGCGCGAAAATCCGGTCGTGCCAGTCCGACAAAAGCTGCGGATCAGGCGGTGGTATTGATCTTGTTGCCCAGGTGCGGCGGCAGGTTCGCCCCCTGCACCGACGGCAGCGCGTCGAGCAACTGGGTCGCGGTCGACGCCTGGATCTGCTGGGCCTTCTTCAGAACGGCCAGGTTGACTTCCTGGCGCTGGCCGGTTTCGGCGATACTGGTGGACAGCTTGGCGATGCTGGACACGTCCATGTAACTCTCCCATTAAGGCGTATCCTCCTGTTACGGCGCGGTTTCAGGAAACTTTAGGATATTCCCGCAACCAGTCGCGCAGCCATTCCAGCACCCGCCCGGGATCGTTCAGGTCCAGCCAGGCGACGCCCCGCGCGTCCGGGGGGCACGGCGCATCCGAAGCCACCGCCACCACGTCCGGGTCGTCCGGATACAGCGCCGGCCGTCCGAGGGCCGGACGGAACACTTCCAGCTTCGGCATGCGCTCCCATTTATAGCCCTCGACCAGGGTCAGGTCCGCCGGCGCCAGGCGCGCCAGGTGTTCGGCGAGGGAGGGCTCGTCCGCGCCGCGCAGCTCGCGCAGGATGGCGACCCGGTAGGGCGAGGCCAGCATCACCTCGGCGGCCCCGGCCATGCGCAGGCGGGCGCTGTCCTTGCGCGGCGGCTCGAGTTCGACGTCGTGGTGGCTGTGCTTGACGACGTTTACCCGCAGCCCCTGCCCCGCCAGGCGCGCAATCAGTTGCTCCAGCAGCGAGGTCTTGCCGCTGCCGGACCAGCCGACCACACCGAGCACCGGCCCCGGGCTAGTAGGCGACACGGTAGCGATAGCCGCGGAAATTCATGATCGCCGCCTTCGGCAGCAGGCGCTCCAGCACCAGGCCGGGCGCCACCTCTTCGCCTTCGCGGCGCAGCATCTTGTCGACCAGCAGCAGGCGCTCGGCCGGATTCGGCGAGTAGATATAGCCGCCGAAGGTGACCTTCGGGATGTCGCGCTGCACCGCTTCCGGCAGCGCGGCGAGCGCGCCGATGTTCTCGTCCACGGCGGGCGCCGCCGCGACGAGGACCGGACGCGTGGGTTCCGGCGCCTCTGGCGCCACCGGCTCGGCCCGGCGCGGTGCTTCCGCCTTCGGTTCGGGCCTTGGCGTCGGCTTCGGCTGGACCGGCGCCTCCCTGGGCTTGGCCGGCTCGGGCGGCGGGGCCACGGGCGCCGGCGCCGCCGCCACCGGCGCGGCGGCTGCCAGAACCACAGGGGCTGCCACGGGCGCCGCTTGCGCGGCGACCTGCACCGCCGGCGCCGGCTGGCGCAGCAGGAAGACAGCGGCCAGCGCCAGGCCGATCGCCCCCATGCCCAGCCCGAGGTACAAGGGCTTGCGGCTGGCGGCTTCCGGCGGCGCCGCATACACGGGCGGCGCCGCATGGATGGTTGGGGCGTTGCCGAGCTGGCGCTCCGCCTGGGCCTTCTTGAGGGCGTCGAGGATATAGGACATGCTTATTTTCCGTTCGCGGCCGCCAACAGGCGCGGCTCCGGCACGCCGGTCAGCTGGTTCAGGCGCATGAAGGTGCGCGGGCCGGCCACGCCGTCCGCTTTCAGGTCCTGGGCGGCCTGGAAGCGGCGCAGCCATTCGCGCGTGCCGGCGTCGAAGGGACGCTCGCTTTTCGGCGCGGGCGCCTTGTTGATCCCGGCCAGGCTGGCGTTCAGCCAGTCGACGTCCTGGCCGCGGTCGCCCTCGGACAACTGCTCGCGAAAGCCGCGCGGCATGCGCCAGAAGGTGGTGAACTCGCCGCCGAAGCGGGCGACGAAGGTCGCCAGGTCGATGCGCTCGCGCCTTGCGCCGGCGCTGAGCAGCACGCTGTTGCCGTCCATCGCGCTCAGGACCGCGTACCCCGTGCGCGGCCCCTCGTGCAGGGTGACGACGGCCGGCCGGTCGAGCAGGCGCAGCTCGTACAGGCCGCCGCGCCCCTGGTGGCAGCGCAGGTTCAGGCGCAGCGCCGCCTCGCAAGGGTCATTGCCCGCCAGCGGCTGGCCCCACAGCGCGGCCAGTTCGCGCAGGGCATTGGCTTCATCGGCCTGGACCGGCGGCACCGCCGTCGAGGCGAGGTGCGACGCCAGGGTGGCCCCCGGCTTGGACGCCGCGGCCACCGCCGGCGCCGCCTGGCGCGCCGGCAGCGCCTGCCAGGCCGCCGCGCTCAGCGCGACCGCCGCCAGCACGCCGCCCACCGCCATCGGCACGCGCAGCGAACGGCGCGGCGCCGCTTCTCCCGCAAACACTTCCTCGGCGGCCTTGTTCAGGATGGCGCGGGTCACCTGCGGGCTGTTCTCGACATAGGCGCCGAGCAGGGCGCGGTCGCACAGCAGGTTGATGCGGCGCGGCACCCCATGGGTGAGCGCGTGGACCTGGGGCGTCAGCGCGGGCGGAAACGGCTGGCCGCCCGCCCCCGCCACTGCCAGCCGGTGCGCGACGTAGGCGCCGGTTTCAGGCTCGGACAGCGGCCCCAGGTGGTAGCGCGCGATCACCCGCTGGGCCAGCTGTTCGAGCTCGGGCCGGGCCAGCATGGTGCGCAGCTCGGGCTGGCCGATCAGGATGATCTGCAGCAGCTTACGCTCATTGGTCTCGAGGTTAGTCAGCAGACGCAATTGCTCCAGCACCTCGGCCGACAGGTTCTGGGCCTCGTCGATGACGAGCACATTGTTCAGGCCCTGGGCATGCGATTCCAGCAGGTAGCGGTTGATCGCGTCCACATGGGCCTTGAGGCCGGCGCCCTCGCCCGCGGGAAGCGCAATGCCGAACTCGTCGCAGACGCTCTGCAGCAGCTCCTCCACGCTCAGGCGCGGATTGAAAATATAGGCCAGGCGGCACTGCTCGGGGATCTGCTCCATGAAGCAGCGGCACACAGTGGTCTTGCCGGCCCCGATCTCCCCCGTCAGCAGCACGAAGCCGCCGCCGCTGCCGATTCCGTACAGCAGGTGCGCCAGCGCCTCGCGGTGGCGCTCGCTCATGAACAGGTAGCGCGGATCGGGCGCGATCGAGAACGGCGCACCCTTCAGGTGGAAGTAGTGGTTATACATGCATCGTTGGCGAAGCTCGCTTAGCGCACCGGGATCGATTTGAACTTCGCGCAGTATATTTTGCTTTTGTCATTCATGTAAGCGATGGTGCTGCCCGGGTTCGAAACGCGCAAAGGGAAAGGCGTGGCGTCCACGGCCCGGAACGTCGTGCCGACCGAGGCGCGGATCGCGCTTTCGAGCTCCTGGGGAGTGCTCTCGGTAATTGCCGCAATGAAGACCAGATCGCTGGTATCGTCGCTGACCATGACTTCCTTCACCTCGGCGCCCCACAGGGTGGCCTCGGTCTTGAACCACCAGGCCCCGCCCTCGCGCTTGTAGGCCGGGCCGAAGGATGCCGTCAGGTAATCGTGGAAATAGCGGTTCTCGAGATGGCTGCGGCACAGCAGCGCGTTGCCGATCACGGTGCCGAAGGTGGACGGCATGGCGCCGGCAGGGGCCGCCAGGAGGGAGGCCGTTGCCAGGCAGGCGAGCGCGGCCAGCCGTTTGGATGCCGGCATCGCTTACAGTTTGGACAACCAGGCGCGGTTGGCCGCGATCCTGGCCTTGACCGTGGCCGGCAAGGCTTCATAGCAGCCAGGATGCTGCTTGAGCGCATGCTCACGCACTTCCTTCTGCATGCCATTGACGAGGAACACGTACAGCTCCGCGCCCTGCTCGTTCTTGCGGGTGCCCATATAGCGAATCACGGGAGATCTCCTTCCATGCCCGCATTATGACACCCCACGGCCCCGCCTGCCCACGCCGCATGGCCCGCGGCTGCGCGGAACGTCGCCCCGGGGAGCGCCCGGCAGGCGTTGTTGTTGCTGTCGAGCCACATCTCGCCTCATTCTCGGCAAGCCTTCCGACCCGCGGTGTCAGGTCTGACATTCGGACACGAGCTCTTCTGTAAGGGCGTAAACGGTTGAGCTTGTGTCCATTTGTCAGACCTGACACCGATGTCGTTTGCTCAGCCGGGCACGCCGACCCGCGCCAGGATGCCCAGCAGCGCATCGACGTCCACCGGCTTGGTCAGGTGATGGTCGAAACCGGCCGCCTGCGTGCGCCGCCGGTCGTGTTCCTGGCCCCAGCCGGTCAGCGCCACGATCGCCAGGCCCGCCTGGCTGGCATCGCCGCGCAGGCGCCGCGCCACCTCGAAGCCGTCCATGCCCGGCATGCCGAGGTCGAGCAGCACCGCCTGCGGCAGGAATTCGGCGGCCTGGGCCAGCCCTGCCGGCCCGTCGTGGGCGGTGCGCACCTCGGCGCCGACCGCGTGCAGCAGCAGGGCCAGCGATTCGGCGGCGTCGCCGTTGTCGTCCACCACCAGCACCCGCCGTCCCGCCAGCAGCGCCTCCCCGCCGCCGCCGTGCTGCGCTTGCTGCGCCGGCGCCCGGGCCAGCGGCAGGCTGACGATGAATTCGCTGCCCCGCCCCGGCCCCTCGCTGCGCGCCTCGACGCTGCCGCCGTGCAGCTCGACCAGGCTCTTCACCATGGTCAGGCCGATGCCCAGCCCGGCCTGGCCGCGCGCGCTGTCGCGGTGGGCCTGGGCGAACATCTCGAAGACGTGGGGGAGCTGTTCAGGCGGAATGCCGATGCCGGTGTCGCGCACCGAGACCACCACCTGCGCGCCTTCGCGCCAGGCGCCGACCCAGATCCGTCCGCCGCGGTCGGTGTACCTGGCCGCGTTGTTGAGCATATTCCCGAAGACCTGGGTCAGCCTCACCTGGTCGGCTTCCAGCATCAGGATTTCCTCCGGCAGCGACACCGCCAGCTCGTGGCGGCCGGCCTCGATCGCCGGCATGCTGGTCTCGACCGCCATCGACAGCACCTCGGCCAGCGACAGCGGTTCGCGCCGCAGTTCCAGCTTGCCCTGGGTAATGCGCGAGACGTCCATCAGGTCGTCCACCAGGCGCACGATCTGGGCTACCTGCCGCCCCACCATCTCGACCATGCGGTCGGCGCTGCGGCGTCCGTCGGGCCGGCGCAGCAGGTGCACCGCGTTGCTGATCGGCGCCAGCGGAT
This sequence comes from Massilia sp. BKSP1R2A-1, assembly GCF_050586525.1. NCBI lineage: Bacteria > Pseudomonadati > Pseudomonadota > Betaproteobacteria > Burkholderiales > Oxalobacteraceae > Massilia > Massilia sp. BKSP1R2A-1. The sequence continues at coordinate 20,531 of NZ_JBOBRE010000014.1, forward strand.
TGCGCAGCTCGTGCGCGAGCGTGGCCAGGAACTCGTCCTTGCGGCGGTCGGCGTCGCGCAGCGCGTCCTCCGCCTCAACCGCCTCGGTGACGTCGATCGAGATGCCGACGTGGCCGCGGTAGGCGCCGCCCTGGCCGAACAGGGGCGCGCAGTGGCTCTCGAACCAGTGCCAGCGGCCGTCGGCGGCGCGCGCCCGCACCCGCTGCTGGAAAGGCGCGCGGGTCGCGATGGCGAGGAGCACCCTTTCGATGTAGCGCGGGCCGTCGTCGGGGTGCAGGAGCGCGCCCCAGCCCTTCTCGGGGAGCGTGCCGGCCCGCATGCCGAGGATGTCCTGGCAGCGCCGGTTGGCGTAGACCAGCTGCCCGCCGTCGTCGAACTGGTAGATCGGGGCCGGCGAGGCTTCGGCCAGCACCCGGAAGCGCCCGTCGCTCTCGCGCAGCGCCCCTTCCGCCTGGCGGCGCGCATCGACGTCGATGTTCATGCCGATCCAGCGCGCCACGCTGCCGTCGGGATTGCGCAGCGGCGCGGCGCGCATATTGGCCCAGCGCCAGCCGCCGTCCGCGAGGCGCAGGCGGTATTCGGCATTCACGGGCGACCCTTGCGCCAGCGCCTCCTGCCAGTGGCGCACGATGAAGTGGCGGTCGTCGGGATGGACCGCGGCGATCCAGCCGTGGCCCAGCGATTCGCTCGCGCCCTGGCCCGTGAGCGCGCGCCATCCGGGCGACATCATGCGCACCATGCCGTCGGCGTCGGCCTCCCAGACCGCCTGCGCGAAGCCTTTCACCAGGGCCTGGAAGCGTTCGTCGCTGGCGGCCAGCGCGGCCTCGGCGCGGCGCACTTCTTCCGCCCGCCCGCGACCGCGCGTGGCGCGGTGGGCGCAGGCGGCAAAGCTCGACAGGCTGCGCAGCAGGCGCGCGTCCTCGGCGTCGAAACGGCATGCGGGGTCGTGGCTGGCCACCCAGACCGTGCCGATCGGCTCGCCGCCCACGTCCCAGGGCGCGAGCAGCATCTCGGCGATCGGCGGGTGATGGGGGAGCACGGGACAGCTGCGGCCGGGCTCGCGCAGCAGCACCACCTCGCCGCGCGCCACCGCCTCGCCGCTCGGGCTGCCTGCGCGCGGCAGGCGCAGGCCGGACGCGCCTGCCAGCAGGCCGGTCGTCGCGGCCCAGTGGAAGGCCTCGCCATCCGGCGCCGGCACGGCGATGCCGGCCGATCCGGCGCGGCACAGCCCGCGCAGCAGTTCGGCCAGGCGCTGCGGCACGCTTTCCGGCGCGCGCGCCAACTCTTGCGCCAGGGCGCCGAGGGCGCGGCTCTCGGCCGCGTGGTCGGGCGCGCGCGCCGGGCGGACCTCCAGCTCGTGTGTGACAAGAAGCGCATCGATATCGAGCACTGCCACCGCTTGCTCATGCTCACTATCGCTCATCGGGACATTTTCTACCGTGTCATATGCGGGACAATCAGACTAGGCCAAAACGCCGCGCCACGCCAACAGGGTTCCGCCCGGCACGACGGGGCGGCGCCAGCTGCCCATCCTTTCAGGCTGCATTCTGTTCCCCGTTTTCGCGCGTCTGTCGTATTACGGGTGCATCCCTTCCCGCCCTGGCCTATCGTGCAGGCTCCCGATCCCCTTTTCAAGAAAAAGAACATGCGCCCCATCCTGAAGCCAGCCCTCCTGGCCGCCGCCATCGCGGCGGGCTTCCTCGCCACCCAGGCCAGCCACGCCGAGTCGCCGGGCCAGCCGGTCACCCAACAGCGCCAGCTGGCGGCCTTCAGTGCCATCGAGCTGTCCGGCCCCTACGACGTCGTGGTGCGCGCCCAGGGCCGCCAGGCGGTCGAACTGTCGGGCGACCCGAAGCTGCTCGAGGAGATCGAAACCGTGGTGCGCGGCGACACCCTGCTGGTGCGTCCGGTGCAGCGCATGGGATTCAACTTCAGCTGGGGCAAGCGGCGCGACACCGTCACCATCGCCATCACGGCCAGCCAGCTGAAAAGCCTCAGGATGTCGGGCAGCGGCGACGTCGACCTGAGCCAGCTCTCGGGCGAGCGCTTCAGCGTAGCGGTCGACGGTCCCGGCGACCTGCAGGCGGCCGGCGCGGTGCGCGAGCTGTCGGTGCGCGCCAGCGGCAGCGGCGACGCCGACCTGCACCGCCTGAAGGCGGCCAACGTCGAGCTGGCGATGTCCGGCCCCGGCGACGTGCGCCTGTCGGCGGTGGGCAATGCGCTGTCGGCCACGCTCAGCGGTTCGGGCGACCTGGAAGCCGATGAGCTGCGCCTGGCGCGCCTCAGCGCGCGCCTCTCGGGTCCCGGCGGCATGAAGCTCGCCGGCCGCGCGCGCGCGCTGCGCGCCGACGTCAGCGGCTCGGGCGACTTCGACGCCTGCGCCCTCGCGGTGGAAGCCGCCTCGACGACCCAGCGCGGTCCCGGCAATGCCTGCGTCGCCGGCACGATCACGAAGTTCGACGCCGAAGTGAGCGGCTCGGGCGAGCTGCAGGCCAGCGGCCTGCGCGCGCCGAAGGCCACGGTGCGCCTCTCCGGCCCCGGCAATGCCACCTTGAGCGGCGAGATCGGCGAACTCACGGCCGAGCTGTCCGGTTCGGGCGACCTGGAGGCAGGCGACCTCATTGTCAGCCGCGCCCTGCTCAAGGCGCGCGGCCCCGGCGGCATCGACCTGGCCAGTGTGTCCGATACCCTGGATGCCGACCTGCGCGGCTCAGGCGGCCTGGACGCGCGCATGGATGGCAAGCGCCTGCTGCTGCGCATGAGCGGCCCGGGCAGCGCCCACGTCGAAGGCAAGGTCCATCTGGTCAAGGCCCAGCTCAGCGGTTCGGGCGGGCTCGATGGCCGCCGCCTGCATGCCGGCCGCGCCGAGATCGCCGTCAGCGGCCCGGGCAATGCGGTGGTCAATGTGCCGGGCCGCGGCGAGCGCCAGGCGGGCCGCCGCGCACGCCATGACGGCGACGAGCACACCCGCCTCCTGACGGTCGACCGCAGCGGCAGCCGCCACGGCGCCCCGTAATTCCCTCCCGGCGCCGCCGCCCGGCGGCGCCACCCATCCCGCATGAGCATACCAGCTGTTTTTAGCGAATAATCAATACCAGTTTCAGTACCAATAAAAAAATTTGCATAATCAGCGGTTTGTGCAAACTTCCATTGCCGGTGGCGGCTTGTGTGCACAGGAAATTTGCATACCACTTAAATACCTGTTGACAGGCCAAGGCCGCCTGCCTATAGTGCGCTGACCTCCTCGGCAGAACACTCAAACCATGATCGACTATCTCATCGGCGTCGACGGCGGCGGCACCGGCACCCGCGTGCGCCTTGCCGACTCCGGCGGCGCCGGACTGGCCCAGGCCAGCGGCGGCCCGTCCGCCCTCGCGCGCGGCATCGACAATGCCTGGACCACCGTCGACGGCGCCGTGCGCGACGCCTTCGCCCAAATTGGTATTACGTCGGTACCACGCGCCTCCTGCGCCATCGGCCTGGGTCTCGCGGGCGTGCACAACAAGGAATGGGCCGCGGCCTTTATCGCCGCCAATCCCGGCTACGCCGCCCTCGCCCTCGACACCGACGGCTTCACCACCCTGCTGGGCGCCCACGCCGGCAAGCCCGGCGTCATCGTCGCGATCGGCACCGGCAGCGTCGGCGAAGCCATGCTGGCGGACGGCACCAAAGTGGAAGTCGGCGGCTGGGGCTTCCCCGCCGGGGACGAGGCCAGCGGCGCCTGGATGGGCCTGCGCGCCCTGAACCACATCGAGCACGTGCTCGACGGCCGCGCCGAGGGCCGCGCCTTTGCGCGCGAGGTGATCGATTTCTGCGGCGGCTCGCGCGACGCGGTGCAGGTCTGGCTCGGCACGGCCACCCAGACCACCTACGCCAGCCTGGCGCGCTTCGTGGTCGCCCACGGCGAGACCGACCCGGTCGCGCGCGCCATCCTCGAACACGCGGGCCAGGAAGCGGCGGCGATTGCCGACGCGCTCGACCGCAGCCACACCCTGCCGCTGGCCCTGTGCGGCGGCCTGAGCGAGGTGCTGCGCGCCTGGCTGCCGCCCGCAACGCTGGCGCGCTGCGTGCCGGCCCAGGGCGACTCGGCCGCCGGCGCACTGCGCATGATCCAGCGCGAACTGAAAAGGACACAGCAATGAAAGGCAACATCCTCACACCCAAGGGCTGGATCCACGGCGAGCTGCGCCACGGAGCCTTCATCGAGGGCATCGACGGCCACGAAGTCGACCCCGCGGCCAATGGCGACGACTACATCCTGCCCGGCTTCATCGACGTGCACGTGCACGGCGGCGCCGGCCGCGACATGATGGAAGGCGGCGACGCTCCCCACGTGATCGCCGCCCTGCATGCGAAGCACGGCACCACCGCCCTGCTGGCCACGACCATGACCGCCCCGGTCGAGGACATCCAGCAGGCGCTGGACGCCATCGGCGCGGCTTGCAAGGCCCGCGGCAAGGGCGAGGCGCGCATCCTCGGCGTGCACCTGGAAGGCCCCTACATCAATTCCGGCAAGCTGGGCGCCCAGCCGCCGTATGCGCGCGAAGCGACGCTGGATGAGGTGAACCGCTTCAACGACCAGGCGCCGATGCGCCTGATCACGGTGGCGCCCGAGATCGACGGCCACATGGAACTGGTGCGCGCGATCGCCGACGCCGGCATCCGGGTCCAGATCGGCCACACCAGCGGCAGCTACGAACACGGCGTCCAGGCCCTGGAGCACGGCGCGGCCGGCTTCACCCACCTGTTCAACGCCATGCCCGGCCTGCACCACCGCGATCCCGGCATGGTCGGCGCGGCCCTGGCCCACGCCGAATACGCGGAGATCATCCCCGACCTGCTGCACGTGCACCCGGGCGCGATCAGGACCGCGCTGCGCTGCATCCCGAAGCTGTTCTGCGTGACCGATTCCACGGCCGCCGCCGGCATGCCGGACGGCGAGTACATGCTGGGCCGCCAGGTGGTCCACAAGTGCATGGGCGGCGTGCGCCTGGCCGACGGGACCCTCGCCGGCAGCACCCTGACCATGGACCAGGCCCTGCGCAACCTGGTGAAGATCGGCCTGCCGCTCGAAGAAGCCAGCCGGCGCGTGTCGACCAATGCCGCCGACTACCTCGGCGAAACCCAGCGCGGCCGCCTGGCGCCGGGCTGCCATGCCGATTTCGTGGTGCTCGACCGCGAGCTCAATATCAAAGCCGTCTATATCGAAGGAGAAGCGCAGTGACCGTCCCGACCTCGCTCATGTACCAGGAAGCCCTGTCCGCCGGCGACTGCATCGCGCAGCAGCTGGTGCAGGATGTCGACCGCTATGCGGAGCTGGGCCGCGCCCTGCGCTCGACCAACTTCCACAGCGCCGTAACGGTCGCGCGCGGCAGCTCGGACCATGCGTCGAGCTACCTCGCCTACCTGATCATGGCGCGCATGGGCCGCCTGGTGACCTCGCTGCCGATGTCGCTGATCACGCTCTATAAATCGCCGCTCGTCACGCGCGACACCCTGGCCGTGTCGATCTCGCAGTCGGGCCAGAGCCCGGACGTGGTGGAACCGATCACTTACTTCCGCAACGGCGGCGCGACCACGGTGGCGCTGGTGAACGACGCGTCCTCGCCGCTGGCACAAGCCGCCGAATGGACCATGCCCCTGCACGCCGGCAAGGAGCAGAGCGTCGCCGCCACCAAGAGCTTCATCGCCAGCCTGGTCGCCGGCGCGCGCCTGGTGTCCGAATGGCAGAACGATCGGGAACTGAAGGACGGCATTGCCGCCCTCCCCGACGCCCTGCGCGCCGCGACAAACGTCGACTGGTCGCCCGCGATCGAGGTGCTGGCCCCGGCCCGCAACATCATGGTCGTCGGCCGCGGCATCAGCTTCCCGGTCGCGCTGGAAGCGAGCCTGAAATTCAAGGAAACCTCGGCCCTGCAGGCGGAAGCCTTCTCCGGCGCCGAGATCAAGCACGGCCCCATGGCCCTGATCGAGGAAGGCTATCCGCTACTGATCTTCGCCACCCGCGGCCCGGCGCAAAGCGGCCTGGTCGCCCTGGCCGAGGAGATGCGCGGTCGCGGCGCGCGCGTGCTGCTCGCCGCGCCGGAAGACGTGCCGAGCCGCGACCTGCTGCTGCCGACCAGCGCCATTCCCGACCTCGACCCGATCGTCGCGATCCAGGCCTTCTACATGATGGCGGCGCGCCTGTCGGAAGCGCGCGGCCTCGATCCGGACAAGCCGCGCCACCTGAGCAAAGTCACCAAAACGAACTGAACGAGATGAGCGCGACATGAGCGATTACCTGGATCTCGCCGGCCAGCTGATGATGGTGCGCCTGTTCGGCACCGAACTCGATGCCGACACGGACGCATTCCTGCGCCAGTACAAGGTGCGCGGCGCCTGCCTGTTCCGCCAGAACATGGTGGACGCGGCCCAGCTGACCCGTTTCACCGCAGGGCTGAAGGATGCGATGGGCCCGCAGGCCCTGATCGCCCTCGACCAGGAAGGCGGCGCGGTGGTGCGCTCGACCTGGGTGCCGGCGCCGCCCAGCGCCATGGCCCTGGGCGCGGCCAACGATCCGGGCCTCGCCCGCGAAGTCGGCGCCGCCGTAGCGCGCGCGGTGCGCTCGCTCGGCTTCAACTGGAACTTCGCGCCGGTGCTGGACCTGAACAACAATCCGCACAATCCGGTGATCGCCGAGCGCTCCTTCGGGGCCGACCCATTGCTTGCAGCTCGACTTGCGATGGCCTGGATGGAAGGCAGCGAGAGCGAAGGCGTGGCCTGCTGCGTCAAGCACTTCCCCGGCCACGGCGACACCCACGTCGACTCGCACCGCGACCTGCCGACGGTCGACAAACCTTTGGAAGAACTGGAACGGTTCGAGTTCGCGCCCTTCCGCATGGCGGCCGCCACGGCGCCGGCCGTGATGACCGCCCACATCGTCTACCCGGCCCTGGACCCGGACTTCCCGGCCACGATGTCGCGCCCCATCCTGACCGGCATCCTGCGCGAGCGCTTCGGCTACCGGGGCGTGATCATCACCGACGGCATGGACATGCACGCCATCGCCCACCGCTACGGCGCCGGCGAAGCGGCCGTGAATGCGCTGGTGGCCGGCGCCGACATGGTGATGGCGATCGGCTCGCGCGAGACGCAGGTCGAGACCGTGCATGCGATCGCCGGGGCGATCCGCGACGGCGTGCTGCCGCTGGCCGAGGTGGAGGCGCGCCTGGCCCGCCTGTCCGGCCTCGCCGAACGCCATCCGGCCGGCAGCGCGGCCTACGCCGTCGAGCAGGACGACCGCGCCCTGATGGCGCGCGCCTGGCGCGCCGGCCTCACCGCCTTGAAGCAGCCGCAGCGCCCGCCGCGCGGCAGCAAGGTGCGCCTGGTGGCGCGCGGCGACGTGGTGAGCGACGGCGTGTCCGAAGCGGGCGTGCCGGCGGCACGCATCGCCGAAGCGCTGGGAAGCGTGTATGAGGTCGAGCTGGTCACCTTCGCGGATGCCGAAACCTTCGACTGGGCCGCCCTGCCCCGGGACGGCCGCTTCACGATCCTGGCGTCGACCTCGCGCCGCCGCTACGGCCCGCATGCGCGCGCGAACTGGCGCCCCGACCTGCACCTGGCGCTGTGGAACCCCTACCAGGCGCTCGACTTCGTCGCCCCGGCCCTGATGACCTACGGCTTCGCGCCGCCCGCGCTCGAGGCCGTCGTGGCCTGGCTGGCCGGCGAAACGGAAGCGCCGGGCCGCTGTCCGGTGCCGGGGTTCGACAGCGCGGCCTGAGCGGCGCAACCGCGTTCGGCGGCCGCCAGCATCGCCTTCAGTTGGGCGATGCTGGCATTGCGCGTGGCCTGCAGCGCGTTCGCGCGCGCCTGCAGGCCGGCCAGTTCGGCATCCACGGATTCGATCTCTTTCAAACGCGCCCGCATTTCATCGCTCAGTTCGCCCACCCTGTAGTCGGTGTCGCCAATCTTCAGGACCTTTCCGGAGGTGCGCGACCCGAGCACCCGGTTGAGCGCCATGGCATCGTCGACGAGGCGGGCCAGCGCATCCTGCGACTGGTGCCTACCTTGGGCGCGCTGCCGGTGGCACTCGGACAAGGACTGTTGCCGCCCCTGTTCCGGCGTCTCCGGCATGTCGTGCCCGCTATCCTGCAAGGCCTGGCGCATTCGTTCGAACAAGGCCTGCGGCATCGGCGCATCGCCCAGCACCGTTTCGCTGGGCACGAAGGCGCGGCTGCGGGTCAGCGCAAGCATGTAGTCGCTGACCGCACGCAGCTGGATACGCCCGTTGCCGTTCACGTGGATCAGCGGGCAATGCGGCGCCAGGGCGGGGAGCACATGGTTCGGATATGCAGTCTCGCCCCAGTACCGTTCGGCGACGCTGCCATAGTGCCGGTAGTCGCGGATGGCGGTGAAATTCGCCTCCTCGAAAGGCAGGATTTCCACCTTCGGCTTGGTCGGCGTTACCGTGTCGTTCGACACGTCGACGTAGAGCGTACCGACCTGGAAGGCGTTCTGGAAATACTGCCCGCGCAAGTCGCCCCACACCTGGCGCATGCGCCCGCCGGCCTGGTGAAAGGCATACAGGGCGCGCCACCCCGCCGCCGCCATGGGCGGCAACGCGGCCTCGTCCACCGCGGCCAGCCTCTCCTGCACGGCCTTTGATATTTCCAGGCACTGGCCCAGGGGGTAGGGCTTGCCCAGCTTGAAGGGCTGGCGCTCCCGCAGGGCGGGATCGAGTTCGGCGCGCAGATGCAGCAGGAAAGCTTCTAGCGCGGCAATGGCCGGATGCAGGTGCTGCTCCGTCAGGGCCGCCTGGATGCCGTCAAGGTCGATGCGCGGTTCGTTGGGCAACAGGGAGACACCAGCGCTCATGTCCGCGCGGCCCATTGCATATACTGATTCAAGGTCGGGTTTGGCTGTCAAAAGGCATGATGATAACCGACGCGCAGCTTACCTGCGGTGTGCCCTGGAAGCGGAGGACGGGGAAGTAACGCTATGTAACGGACCATGGCGCCGTGCGGCGCTTGCCGCACAATAGCCGAGCCTGAAATGGACATTTATGGGACAATGCACGCTTTGTCCGGGATGGCATTTTCGCCATGTTTTTAATATAAACATTGTGCAAATGCCCTATCACCACACTCTTGATTGAAGGATTATTCATGGCCCAATTCCGTCTTGCCCGCCTTTGCCTGATGCTCGCCGCTATCGGCGCGACCGCTCCGGCGCTGGTGACCAGTGCCCATGCGCAGCAGAAGAGCGATGCGCCGGCAGCCGCCGCGGCGCCGAAGGACACCGTTCGTCCAGAAATCTTCAAGCTGCTCGATCCGGCCGCGGTCAAGCCGCTGGTGGAAGCCAAGAACTTCACCGAATTGCAGAGCCGCATCACCCAGGCCGAAGCCTTCCCCAATATCACGCCGTACGAAAGCTATGTGATCAACCGCATGAAGCTGACCGTGGCTTCGTCGTCCGGCAACGATGCCGCCGCGATGCCGGCGCTGGAAGCCGTGATCAACTCGGGCAAGCTCACCGCCGCCGAGCAGGCCAACTTCATCCAGGCCCTGGGCAATATGTACTTCAACGCCAAGAACTATCCGAAGGCGATCGAGTGGTTCCAGCGCTACCAGAAAGAAAGCACCACCCCGGACGCGGTGCGCCCGGCCCTGGCCAGCGCCTATTACCTGAGCAACGACTTCGCCAAGGCGAAGGAAGCCCTGCTGCCGATCGTTGAAGCCCAGGAAAAGGCCGGCCAGAAGCCGACCGACAAGGACCTGCGCATGCTGGCCTCGATCGCGATCAAGCAGAAGGATGACGCCGGCTACGTTGCCGCCCTCGAGAAGCTGGTGGCGGCCTACCCGACCGAGGAATTCTGGACCGACCTGGTCAACCGCGGCGTCGGCCGCAAGGCGGGCTTCGACGAGAACACCCACCTGGCCAATATGTACCGCCTGCAGTTCGCCACCGCCGCCAAGCAGATGGCGCCGGAAGAGTACACCAACCTGGCCGAGCTGGCCCTGCGCGACGGTTTCCCGACCGAAGCGAAGAAGGTGCTGGACGCAGGCTTCGCCAACGGCGTGCTGGGCAAGGGCAGCAATGCCAAGGCCCACGCCGCCCTGCGCGACAAGGCCAACAAGGGCGCCGCCGACGACGCCAAGAACATCGCCAGCGGCGAAGCCTCGGCCGCCAAGGCCAAGACCGGCGCCGGCCTCGTCAACCTGGGCTGGGCCTACGCCACGATGGACCAGGCCGACAAGGGCATCGGCTTCATCCAGCAGGGTATCGCCAAGGGCGGCCTGAAGAATGCCGAGGAAGCCAAGCTGCGCCTGGGCATGGCGCAGGCGCGCGCCGGCAAGAAGGCCGAAGCGATCCAGACCTTCCAGGGCATCAAGGGCGCCGGTGGCGCCGGCGACCTGGCCAAGTACTGGATCCTGCACCTGAACCAGCAAGGCTGATTCGCTTCACGCATCGAGGAAAGCCGGACAGTGTCCGGCTTTTTTTACGACCGTGCCCCTGCCCTGTCCCACGTTTTAATCACGCAATGTGCGCGCGCGAACATTCTGCGCCTGTCGACCGGTCGATAATTTCGGCAAAACAAGGAGGCGGCATGACTGAGGTACGCAAGGGCCAGGCGCCCGCCAAGCTGGGGCGCGACGAATTCCACATCCGCTTCCGCAACGCATTCCACGATCCCGGCTACGACAGCCTGGCGCGCGAACTCGACGCCATCGAGCAGGTCGCCTGGGAGGCCTACCACGAGGGCCGCAAGGCGCCGCGCACGGTCAAGGCCGGTCCCGGCTACGCCGATCCTTCCTACGACCTGTCGATCGAGTGGAAAGACACCCACGAGCGCCTGCTGGCCGCCGAACGGCAGCAGAAGGATCCCGCTTCGCGCAACCGCGTCCTCCTGATCAACGGCTCCTCGCGCAACGACGGCACCTGCCCGGGCGAAATCTCGAAAAGCTGGCGCATGACGATGATGGCGCGCGACATTTTGGTGGAACAGGGTTTCGAAGCCGACGTCCTCGACCTGAGCCTGCTGAACTCCGACTACGACCGTCACATCCACCCCTGCAAGGGCTGCGTCTCGACCGCCATGCCGCTGTGCCACTGGCCCTGCAGCTGCTACCCGAACCACGCCGAGCGCCAGGTCAACGACTGGATGAACGAGATCTACGAACGCTGGGTGCTGGCCCACGGCGTCATCATCGTCACGCCGGTCTACTGGTACCAGTCGCCTTCCCCGCTCAAGCTGATGATCGACCGCCTGGTATGCGCCGACGGCGGCAATCCCGACCCATCCTCGACCCACGGCAAGAAGGCGGAAGAGGCCAAGGAACTCGAGCTGAAGGGATGGGACTATCCGAAGCACCTGGCCGGGCGCGCCTTCGGTCTGGTGGTCCATGGCGACGTCGCCGGCATCGAGTCGACGCGCCGCTCGCTGGCGGACTGGTTCGGCTGGATGGACTTCGTCGACGCCGGCAGCTTCGCCCAGCTCGACCGCTACATCGGCTACTACGAGTCCTATGCCGAGAGCCACGCTACGCTCGACCGCGATACCGCCGTGCAGGAGGAAGTGCGCAACGTGGCGCGCGCAGTGGCCGAAGCCGTGCGCGAGATCCGCGCCGGGCGGGTGGCGGTTTCCCAGCACAGGCTGAAGGATCCGCGGCCGAAGTAGGACAGGCGAATAAAGGCTGGGGTTTGCCCGCGACGGGCGGACGGTGGAGTCTTGCCGCCTGGTTCAGGGACGACATGGTTGACTTCGTGGCGGAGCTGAACGCCGGGTAGTAGCAGGGTGGGCGCTCCCCCGCCCACGCGTTCACATCCTCTTCGAGCAGCGACGGCGTCCATTCATCAGCTGACTGGACGCGTGGGCGCAGGAGCGCCCACCCTACGCTTACACGGCGGTGAAACCGCCGTCGACCACCAGCTCGTGGCCATTGACGTAGGACGCCTGCTCCGAGCACAGCCACAGCGCCGCATTGGCGATCTCCGCCGCTTCGGCGAAGCGGCCCATCGGCTCCGGCGCCTCGAGCTGGGCATCGGACGTGCGCGGGGTCCTGACGGCGCCCGGGCACAGGGCGTTGATGCGGATGCCTTCGCGTGCGTATTCGGCGGCAGCGCTGCGGGTCAATCCCACCACCGCGTGCTTGCTGGCCGCGTAGATCGCGTGGTTCGGCGCGCCCACCAGGCCGGACACCGAGGACACGTTGACGATCGCCCCGCTGCCCTGCTTGAGCATCTGGCGCAGCTGCAGCTTCATGCACAGCCACACGCCCTTGACGTTGGCGCCCATGATGCGGTCGAACTGCTCTTCCTCGCCTTCGGCGAGCGGCGCGCCTTCCTCGTCCACGGCGGCGTTGTTGACCGCGATGTCCAGGCGTCCGTAGTAATTGATGGTCTTTTCGATCAGCGCCTCGACATCGCCGGTTTTGGCGATGTCGCTGCGCACGAACAGCGCCTTGCCGCCCGATTCGACGATCATGGCGGCGGTCGCGTGGCCGCCGTCGATGGCGGTGTCGGCCACGACGACGCAGGCGCCGGCCCGGCCGAAGGCCAGCGCCGTGGCGCGGCCGATGCCGCTGGCGGCGCCGGTGACGAGGGCGACTTTGCCGGTAAATGGCAGCTCGGCCACCGGCTGCGCTTTGGATGTCCCTTTCATGATGCTCCTGATGCTCTGCAACTGATGCTTCCCAAAGGAAACATTCTAACGCAGCGGGCCGCGCCTGTCACAATCCGGAACGTATGCTGTTGCTAAATGGAGGGCTATTTCCCGCTTTCCTTCGCCTTTCCGTGGTCGCCGGCCATGACCACCGACAGTTTGGCGGGAACGATCGCCTTGCGGAAGGCCGCGTTCAGCTGCGGAAGGGTCACCGCCATGAGCCTGCGCTCGAAGGCGGCCGACCATTCGTAAGTACGGTCCCGGTACAGGAATCCGGTCCAGCCCGAGGCCAGCACGGCGTCGTTGGCGCGGTTCTGCAGGCGCTGCTGCATCAGGCCGGACTTGGCGTCGGCCAGCTCGGCGGCCGTGAAACCGTCCTTCACGGCGCGCGCCAGCTCCGCGCGCACGGCGGCGTCCAGCTTCCTCAGGTTCTGCGGCGCGGCGATGGCGCTGATCGACAAGCCGCCGGCGCGGTCCAGGTCGCCCGCGTCCAGGCTCGAACCGCCGCCGTAGGACAGGCCGTCCTTCTGGCGGATGCGATCCATCAGGCGCGACTTCAGGCCGCCCTCCCCGAAGATGTAATTGGCCAGCATCAGAGCCGGGTAGTCCGGGTCCTCGATGTTCAGGTCGAGGCTCATGCGCGCGGTATAGAAGCCGTTTTCCTTGTCCGGGGTATCCAGGAACCGGCTGGCGGCCGGCACCTCGGCATGCTTCATGAGCACCGGCGCGACGTTCGCGGGCGCCGTCCACTTGCCGAACAGCGTGTCGACCAGGGGCACGATTTCCTTCGGATCGAAGTCGCCGACGATGGCCATTTCGGCCGGGCTGCTGTTGTGGAAGGTCTTGTGGAAGGCCGCCAGGTCTTCCAGGCGCGCGGCCTTGACGTCCTCGATGTCCTCTTCGAGCGTGTTGGCATGGCGGATGTCGCCGCGCGGGTACTGCTCGAAATGGGCGGCAAGGGCCCGGCCCGCCACGCTCTGCGGCTCGGCGCGGCTGGCCTCCAGGCCGACCAGCATCTGCTTGCGCAGCTGCTCGAATTCGCTTGCCGGGAAGGCCGGCTCCTTCAGCACGTGGGCGGCCAGCTTCAAGGCCTCGGGCAGGTTCTCGCGGGTGGTCTGGAAGTGCCGGGGGCTGCCGCTCATCTTGAGCTTGTCGAAGGCGTCGGCCAGCTGGGCGCGGCTGTACTGCGATGTGCCGCGCATCAGCATGCTCGAGGTCAGGGCGGGAATCGCGCCCTTGCCGAACAGGTTCTTCTCGTCGCCGAAGTGCTGGCGCAGATCGACGGTGACGGTCTCGCCGCGGTTCTTCTTGGGCAGCAGGGCCAGCTTCACGCCGCCCGCCGTGGTGAGCTGGGTGCGCTTCATGATGTTGGCCTGGCTGGGGTCGAAGTCTTCCGACACCAGGCTCGAGCTCGACGGCTTGAAGTCCTTCATCACGGCTTCCACCGTGGGCGCGGGCGGGATCGCGGCGCGCTGCGGGGCATCCTCGGGCACGAAGGTGCCGGCCACGCGGTTGCTGCGGACAAAATAGCGGCCGCTGGCCGCGGCCACCTGCCCGGCCGTCGTGGTCTTGAGCCGCTCGCGGCCGAGGAAGTAGAGGCGCCAGTCGCCCAGCGCGATCATCTCGGACAGGGCCACGCCGACCGCCTGCGGGTCGTTCAGGCTGCGCTCGATGGTGTTCATGTAGGAGCGGCGCACGCGCTCCATTTCCTCCGTGGTCGGCGGCGTCTTCGCGAATTCCTCGACGGCCTGCGTGAGCGCCTCGCGTACCGGCTCGACCGGTTCGCCCTTCTTCACGACGGCGCCGAAGAACTGCAGGCCCGGTGCGAAGCCGGTCTGGGCGAAGCCGAAGACCTGGCTGGCCTTGCCGGTTTCCACCAGCAGCTTGTGCAGGCGGCCGTTCGGCGCGTCGCCCAGGATTTCGTTCGCGAAGCCGAGCGCCTCCGCATCGTCCTGCAGGTCGGACGGCACCTTGTAGCCGACGGCCACGATCTGCACGTCGCCCTGGCGGCGCACGGCGAAGCTGCGTTCGCCGTCCTGGGTCGGCTCGACGGTCCAGAACTGCGGCAGCGACCGCTTCGGTTTGGGGATGGCGCCGAACAGGCGCCCGATGCTGGCCAGGGTTTTATTGGCGTCGAACTTGCCCGCCACCAGCAGCACCGCGTTATCGGGCTGATAATAGGTCCGGTAGAAGGCCTGCAGGTTGGCGATCCGGACGTTCTCGATGTCGCTGCGGTTGCCGATGGTCGAGCGGCCATAGCTGTGCCAGTCGTAGGCCACGCTCTGCATGCGCTTGAACAGCACGTTCACGGGCGAGTTCTCGCCGCTTTCGTATTCGTTGCGCACCACCGTCATTTCGCTGTTCAGGTCCTTCTGGGCGACCGGCGAGTTGACCATGCGGTCGGCTTCCATCTGCAGCGCCCAGTCGAGGTTGTCCTGGGACGCCTGGAACACCTCGTAGTAATTGGTGCGGTCGAGCGAGGTGGTGCCGTTGAAGTCCATGCCGCGGCGCGCGAACTGGCCGGTGATGTCGGGGTTCTTCCTGGTGCCCTTGAACAGCAGGTGCTCGAGCAGGTGGGCCATGCCGGTCTCGCCGTAGTTCTCGTGGCGCGAGCCGACCAGGTAGGTGACGTTGACCGTGATCGAGGGGCGCGAGGCATCCGGGAACAGCAGCACCTTCAGGCCGTTGGCCAGGCGGTACTCGGTGATGCCCTCGACCGAGGGGCCGAGGGTGACGCCCTTGGGCAGCGGCGCCGGCTTCGCATCTGCCGCCCAGGCCGCGCCGCCCAGCACGAAGGCCAGGGCGCCGGCCGCAATGCCGCCCAGGAGACGCGCACCCAGGCCGCGTTTCGGAAAACAAGTTTCGCTCGTCCAGTCCATATGTCCATCCCGCAATCAAGTTGATGCGGGATGGTAACAGACCGCAAGCTATTGCCGTGCGCGTCGCTCGTGAGCTTGTTGCCAGGGACTGATCCTGGACAACTCCCCCATCTCTTCCGCCAGGAATTCGAGCAGGTCGTCGGCGCTGACGATGCCGGCCAGGCTGCCGCCGGCGTCGACCACCGGCACCCTGCGGATGCCGCGCAGGCGCATTTTCTCGATGGTCTCGTAGACATCGTCGCTGTCGCGCGCGGTAAGCAGGTCCTCGCTCATGATGTCGCCGACCTGCAGGCTGGCCGGGTCGAGCCCGGGGGCGATGACCGAGACCACGATGTCGCGGTCGGTCAGGATGCCGACCGGGACGCTGGCGCCGTCGAACTGGTCGACCACGATCACGTCCCCCACGTGATGGCGGCGCATCAGGAGCGCGGCGCCCTGCACGGTTTCGTCACGGGTGCAATGGG
This sequence comes from Massilia sp. BKSP1R2A-1, assembly GCF_050586525.1. Classification (NCBI taxonomy): domain Bacteria; kingdom Pseudomonadati; phylum Pseudomonadota; class Betaproteobacteria; order Burkholderiales; family Oxalobacteraceae; genus Massilia; species Massilia sp. BKSP1R2A-1. The sequence goes on from NZ_JBOBRE010000014.1 coordinate 36,514, forward strand.
TGGCCTGGCTGGTGCAGATTTGGCCGATGTGCATGATGTCCTCCCCTGCCTGTACGGCGTGATGGGGCCGCACATGCAAAACTGGCGCTACGACTTTCATCATAGCGCCAGTTCTAAAATCTGGAAGGCCAGTCTATTTCTTCTCGTCCGGCGGCGGCACGAAGCAGGCGTCCGCCACCTGCAGATCGTTGTCCCTGGCGAAGTTCAGCACGAAGTGATAGGCCAGCGGCTCGATCTTCTGCAGCTCGCGGCTGACGACCACGGCTTTCACCCCGTTGACGATGGTCGGGTGCACCCAGGGAGAGAACTGGAGATGGGCGTTGCGGCCCGCGCTGCCGGGGGCGAAGCAGGACATGACGCCGCACAGGCGCTCGGCCCAGTCGCTGGGGCGGAACTGCCTGCCTTTGCTGGTAATGCCCAGGATGAAAAACTCGTCCTTCAGTTTTTCATCCGTGGTGTGCGGTAACTCGGCCATAGTGCTGCTTGCTGATACAAGAATACTGCGTGGATGAGAACAACCTCAGCTGAGTATTATATCTTATAGAAGACCTGCGGACGAGACCCGTTACACTCTATCCCTCAGCCGAGCCACACCACGCTCGAGAGCAGGAGCAGCAGGATCATCCACAGGATCAGCGCCCGCCACACCAGCCCCACCGTGCTCTGCAGGGCGCGCAGGTTCGGTTCCTCGCCCGGCAGGAACTCGGCGTCGCGGTCGCTCAGGTCGACCGTGGCGGCGTCCATCGGCAGCGGCTGCGGCGCGTATTCGTTCGGCGTGCCCAGGCGCACGCCCATGGCGCCGCCCCCCGCGGACAGGATGATGCCCTTCGACTCCTCGGTCCAGCGGCTGGCGAAATTACGCCAGGCATAGATAGCGTCCTCGAAGTTGCCGACCACGGCGAAGGCCACCGCCGTCAGTCGCACCGGGATCCAGTCGATCCAGTAGAAGGCTTTCGCGGCGAACTGGCCGAAGGCTTCGTTGCGCATGTGGTCGGGTTCGTTCCAGGCGCGCGCCAGGTATTCGGAGACGCGGTACATCACGGCGCCGGCCGGGCCCAGCGGCATCAGGAACCAGAAGAATACGCCGAATACATTGCGGTGGGTGGTGATCAGGGACTTTTCGACGGCCACGCGGCAGATCTCGGTGGCGTCCATGCCGACCGTATCCAGGCGGGTCCACTCGGCCAGCAACTGGCGCGCGGTGGCCTCGTCGCCCTGGTTCAGGGCCAGCTGGATCGACGTGAAGTAATGGCTGTAGTGGCGGAAACCCAGGGTGAGGTAGACGATCAGCACGTTCCAGGCGAAGGCCAGCAGCACCAGGTTGTAGTGCATGAAGACCCAGTAGATGAGCCAGGTCGGCAGCATCAGGGCCAGCATCATCAGGATCCAGCCCATGCGGCCATTCTTCTGCTCGCCCGCATTGAACCAGCCTTCGATGCGCATCGCGAAGCCCTTGATGCCACCGTAAACCTGGTTGTCGGCGCGCAGCGGTTTCAACTGCTCGATGATCAGCGCGACGAGGATGGAGAAAAATGTCATTCAGGAATCCTTTTTTGTTCTGGCAATACCGTGCTGCCCGCTACGATAGCGGAGAAGCCCGCGGGAATCAAATACGGATATGGAGGAAAGTTTCAGGACTTCCCGGGGCGTTCGCTCACGAGTTCACATCGTGAATGAACTTCTCCAGCACGCTGCGGCTCTGCTGCAGCTTCGCCGTCTTCTGCTCGATCTGCCGGAGCTGCTCCCGCAGGGTCTCCCGCAATTCGTCGCAGGGCTCGAAGATGCGCCCTTCCCCCCGGATGCATTCGGCAAACTGCCGGATGGTCGCCAGCGTCATCCCCGCCGAGCCGAGCAGCTTGATGCGCTCGACCGCCTGCTCGTCCAGCGGGCCATAGTCGCGGTAACCGCTCGCAGTGCGGCGCGGCTTGAGCAGCCCTTCCGCTTCGTAGTAACGCAACATGCGGATGCTGACGTCGCAGCGCCTGGACAGTTCACCGATCTTCATGGGCCCTCTTGACTCTCACAGCGGTGTCAGGTTCTAGACTGCCCTCTCCCCTGACGATCCAAGGAGCAAGACCATGTCCGTTCACACCACAGCTTACCCCGCACTGATCGACAACCGTACGGCAAGCGCGTCCGAGCTGGCGCCGCTGGCCTTCTCGGGTTTCGCACATTTTACTGCAATGCAAATCCGCAGCCACAAGGCCAAGGGCATGGACCTGCACCTGGCGCGCCTGCGCGAAGCCTCGCTTGCCCTGTTCGGCAAGGCCTTGCCGGACGGGGAGATCCTGGCGTCCGTCCGCCTCGCGCTCGAGCAAGGTCCCGCCGACATGTCCTTGACGGTGACGCTGTTCGTTCCGGACGGCGAATTCACGGCGGCCAGCAAGGGCGCCACGCCATCGATGCTCGTACGTACCGGCGCGCCGCACGACGGTCCTGCCCACCCCCTGCGGCTGCAGGCGGTCGCGCACGAACGGCACCTGGCCTCGATCAAGCACGTCGGCGAAGGCGCCAAGACCTGGTTTCTTCATCGTGCGCTCGAGCAGGGATTCGACGACGCGGCCTTCGTCGACCGGCACGGCAGGCTCAGCGAGGCTTCCATCTGGAATCTCGTGTTCTGGGACGGCCAGGCCGTGGTGTGGTCCGAGGCGGAGCTGCTGCTGGGAACGACAATGCGCATCGTCCAGCGCCAGCTGGAACGCATGGGCGTCCCGCAGCGGCGGCAGGAAATCAGGTTGGATGAGCTGGCGGCCTTCACGGGCGCGGCCGTCATGAATTCCTGGACGCCGGGAGTTCCCGTCACGGCCATTGGAGAGCACGGCTTCCCCGTCGCGGAAACATTGATGGGCTTGCTGAACGAAGCTTGGCAGGCTGAAGCTTACGTAAGCATCTAGAAAGCTCTCCAGATATGCAATTTACCGGGAACTTTTCGCTGGCTCCACCGGAATACCTTGAAGGTCCAAGCCGGACCGTCATGGTGGAGAAAGCATGCGGAAATGTTCAGTCCTGGCCTGCGTGGTCCTGCTGGCCGTGTGCGCGGATGCCGGCGCGCTCACGCTTGAGAAGCTGGTGCGCGCCTATGCCGAACGGCGCGGATTCAGTGGCGTCGTGCTGGTCGCGCGCGACGGGCAACCAATCTACCAGGGCGCCTTCGGCCAGGCGCATCCGGCATGGAAGACGCCCATGCGCAAGGATGCGGTGTTCCGCATCGGCTCGCTCAGCAAGCCGTTCACGGCGACGCTGGTGATGCGCCTGGCCGAAACCGGGCGCATCGACCTCGACGCGACCGTCGGCAGCTATCTGCCGGCACTCTATGCCGGCAGCGCGGCGGGCCAGGCCACGGTGCGCCAGTTGCTGGCGCACACCTCGGGACTGGCGGATGTGGCGCCCCGCTACACCGATCCTTTCTGGCAGCGCGATGCGCGCCGCTCCTACACGCCGGAGGAATTTGCGCGCGCATGGATTCCCGGCGCGCTGGCAAGCGAGCCAGGCGTCTGGCGCTACAACAACAATGGCTATTACCTGCTTGGCCTGATCGTCGAGGCGGCCACCGGCAAGTCCTACGTGGACAACCTGAAGCAGCACATCCTGACGCCTGCGAACATGGTTGACACCGGCCTGTTCGACGGCCGCACGGTGCTGCCCAGACTCGCGCAGGGCACCGTGGCGGCGGATGACGGCGCGCGCGAGCTGCCGCCCTACATCGACCCGTCCGTTTCATGGTCGGCGGCCGGTCTGTATTCGACCGCGCACGACCTCTTGCGCTTCGACACCGCGCTCACCAAGGGTCGCATCCTCGGCCAGGCGGCGCAGCGCGAGATGTTCACGGACCGCGGCAGGCAGTATGGCTACGGCTGGGGCGTCGAAGACTGGGCGGTGCGGCCCGGCGCGGCCTTGCCGGTCGTGCTGCACACGGGCAGCGTGCCCGGCTACCAGAGCATGCTGGTGCGTTCGCTCTCGGACCGGGTGACCATCATTGTCCTCGACAATGCCTGGCGGGGCGCCGCCGTCGTCGCCATGGCGCGCGATATGTCGGACCTGATGCACGGAAAGAAGGTCGCCCTGCCGAAGCGCAGCCTGGCCGATGGGCTCGGACCGGTCCTGTTCCGCCAGGGGCTCGAGGCAATGCGCGATGCCTACACGCGCCTGCGGGCGCAAGCCGATGCCTACGACATGGGCGAGTCGGCGCTCAACGGCTTCGGCTATACCCTGCTGCGCAAGGGTCAACGCGAGGCCGCGGTGCAAGTGTTCCGCTGGAATGTCGAGGCCCATCCGGACAGTCCGAACGTCCACGACAGCCTGGCTGAGGCCTTGCTGGCATCGGGCGACCGCGAAGGCGCGCGCGCGGGGTACCGGAAAGTGCTGGCGCTCGAACCGGACAATCGCCACGCCGCTGGGGAGCTGGAGAAACTGGAGAGCGCCGGACCTTGAGCGGCCGGCGCAGACCGCTCAGGCGCGCAGGAAGTGATAGAGGTTGCGCAGCATGGCCGCCGTCGCACCCCAGATGAAATATCCCTGGTAGGGCATCGCGTAGAAGCTGCGCTTGCCCGCCCCGTCCGGCAGCGCCACCGAGCGGCGTTCGTGGTTGGCGCCGGACATCAGGAAAGCCAGCGGCACTTCGAAGATCTCGGCCACCTCGCCCGGATCGGCGCTCAGCGCGAAGGGCGGCTGCACCAGGGCGACGACCGGCAGCACGCGGTAGGCGCTGATGGTGATGTGCTCGGGCAGCACGCCGATGATCTCGATGTGGCGGCGGTGCAGGCCGATTTCTTCTTCCGCTTCGCGCAGCGCGGTTTCGATCGGCGAGGAATCCAGCTCTTCGGCGCGGCCGCCAGGGAAGCTGACCTGGCCGGCATGGCTGGTCAGGTGGTCGGTGCGCTTGGTCAGCAGCACATGCAGGCCATCGGGCCGCTCGACCAGCGGCACCAGCACGGCGGCGCGGCGCAGGCGCAATTGCGGTGCGGCGAGCGCCTCGTCGGAAGCCTCCGGATCCCAGGGCAAGGTCTGCGCGAAGCGGGCGCGCACGGCCTCCGCGCTCAGCTGGGACGGCGCGAGCGGCGCTTCGCCGGCCAGGCCTTCGACCGGCATCAGGGTGGGATCAAACAGAGGCTTGCTCAAAACACATTCTTCCAGCACATAAAGAAAAAGGCATCCTTGCGGATGCCTTTCTCATGACACGGACGCTATTACTCAGCGGCAGCAGGAGCAGCAGCTGCTTTACGCTGCGGCAGCTTTTCCTTGATACGTGCCGATTTGCCCGAACGCTCACGCAGGTAGTACAGCTTGGCGCGACGGACGTCACCACGACGCTTCACTTCGATCGAAGCGATCAGCGGCGAGTACAGCTGGAAGGTACGCTCGACGCCTTCGCCCGACGAGATCTTGCGAACGATGAAGTTCGAGTTCAGGCCGCGGTTACGACGCGAGATGACGACGCCTTCGTATGCCTGGGCGCGCTTGCGGTTGCCTTCGACGACGTTGACGCTGACGACCACGGTGTCGCCCGGTGCGAAGTCAGGGATGTTGCGGCCGAGGCGCGCAATTTCTTCTTGCTCGAGTTGTTGGATCAGATCCATTTTTATCACTCCGTAAACCATCTTGCCGGCGCTGTACGATTGCCCGGTAGAGGATGGGGTTAAACAAGCGGACAACATGTCCGCCTTCACATGTGCACGAGGCACATTCTTACTCGGCAGGCTGATTCAGCTCTGCCAGAAACTTTTCATCAAGCTTCGTCAGCTGGCCGGCGGCGCGCGCCTTGTCCAGCAGTTCCGGCCGTTTCTTCCACGTCGCTTCCAGCATGCGCTGGCGGCGCCATTTGACGATCTCGGCGTGGTTGCCGCCCATCAGGACTGGCGGCACCGCTTCGCCTTCGTAGACTTCCGGGCGCGTGTAATGCGGCGAATCGAGCAGGCCGTTGACGAAGCTGTCTTCGACCGCCGAGGCCTCGTCGCCCAGCACGCCGGGCAGCAGCCTGACGACCGCATCCATCAGCGCCATGGCCGGCAATTCCCCGCCCGACAATACGAAGTCGCCGATCGAGATTTCCTCGTCGACGCAGCGGTCCAGCAGGCGCTGGTCCACCGCTTCGTAGCGGCCGCACAGGATCACCAGTCCCGGCTCGTTCTTCAAGGCCATCGCACGTTCGTGCGTCAGCGGCTTGCCCTGCGGCGACATGAACACCACGCGCGGCGCCGGCAAGCCGAGCTCGACCTGGCGCTGCCTGGCGGCGGCGATGGTCGCCTCGAGCGGTTTCGCCAGCATCACCATTCCGGGGCCGCCGCCATAGGGGCGGTCATCCACGGTGCGGTGACGGTCCTGCGTGAAATCGCGCGGATTCCAGATCGTCAGGCCCCAGCGCTTCTGCTCGATCGCGCGCCGGGTCACGCCCGACCCTGTCAATGCGACAAACATTTCCGGAAACAAGCTCACGACATCAAACTGCATCGGGACCTCGCTTCGGGTTGGAGGGGTCAATAATCGAGACCCCAGTCCAGGGTAATCTTTTTGTTGCCCAGGTCGACGGTCTTGACGAACTGATCCACAAACGGCACGAGGCGCTCCGACACTTTCGCATCAGGAGCACCTTGCTCGGCCACCGGCGTGATCCGCAGGATGGACTGCGCGCCGTTGTGCATCATGTCGGTCACCTTGCCGAGAGCTTCGCCCTCCAGGTTGACCGCGTCCAGCCCGATCAGGTCGGACCAGTAGAATTCGTCTTCCTCGAGCTTCGGGAAGGCAGCGCGCGACACGAACACGCCGGCGCCTTTCAGCGCCTCGGCGTCGTTGCGGTCACGCATGCCGACCAGGGTGGCGACCACGTCGCCGCCATGCAATTTCGCGGTCCGTACGGAGACGGAACGCTGGCCCGGTTTGTCGAGCCACCAGGTCTTGACCTTCAGCAGCGCGTCGGCATCGACCGAGAACGGGGTGACGCGAAGTCCACCCACGATCCCGAATGCGCCGGACACATAACCGACCTGGACCAGGTCGTCGGGGACTTGCACCCCGGATGCTGCCGAATCGGTCAAGCCTCGACCTGCTTTACTTAGGCTGCAGGCTGCTGGTTGGCGACCAGGCGAGCAACGGTCGGCGACAGTTGTGCGCCAACGCCTTGCCAGTGAGCCAGACGGTCAGCAGCGATACGCAGGCCGACTTCAGCGCCCGAAGCCATCGGGTTGTAGAAACCGATGCGCTCGATGAAACGGCCATCGCGACGGTTACGCGAATCGGTTGCAACGATGTTGTAGAACGGGCGCTTTTTTGCGCCGCCACGAGCCAAACGGATAACGACCATAATAATTCCAAAAAGTTGTATTGGACGGAGAAAGCCGACGATTATAGCGCGTAAGCCTAGATAGGGGCAAGCGTTATAGCAACACGGCGGACACGCAACGTGAGGTTCGGAGAATTGAGCATTATCGCTCATTTTTCGCTACAAGGCCACCTTCCCCTACTCTTCGCCCATCAGCACCTTGAGCATGCGCTGGGGATTGACCAGGAAGTCATGGGTCACGCGGTAGTGTTCCGTATCCTCGTAGGAAATCTCGCGGATGCCATGTTCACCGAACTCGTAGATGAGCGCGTTCGGATAGGCCATCAGGATCGGCGAATGGGTCGCGATCACGAACTGGCAGCGCTGGCCGACCAGCTGATGCAGGCGGCTGATCAGGACCAGCTGGCGTTGCGGGGACAGGGCGGCCTCGGGTTCGTCCAGCCGCGGAAGCGCTCCATGAACAGGGTCAGGAAGGACTCACCGTGCGACTGCGTGTGCAGCGACTCGCCGCCAAAATAGCTCTTGATCGGCGGACCGCCGAATGGCTCTTCGTCGAGGCGCTCGATCTCGCTGCTGACGTTATAAAAACTTTCGGCACGCAGGAAGAAGCCATCGCGCGGCCGCTGGAAGCCGCGCACCAGCCGCAAGTGAGCCGTTTTCGCCGACGAGGAAGGTGACGTTCGGGTGCAGCGGCAGGCGCTCGAGCGAGCGGATCGCCGGCAGCGTGAAGGGAAATGCCGGTGGATCGAGCGGCGCCGTGGGTTTGAGCTGGACTTCGGCCAGATAGGAGCGCGTCTTGAACATCGTCGGGCTCACGCAAGGCGTGCCTTTCTTCTCGATTTGCACGATACTCGTGCATTCCTGAACTTTTGGCAACAACCATGGCCGTCGCCCACAAGAACAAGACCTTCGCTACCCTCCTCGCCCTGCTGCTGGGCGGCTTCGGCGTGCACCGTTTCTACCTGAAGGGCGGCACCGACCGCCTGGGCCTGCTGCACCTGTGCGCCCTGCCTATCACCGGCATCCTGTGGGGCGCGGTGCAGCCGCACCCCTTCTATGTGCTGCTGCCGATGCTGCTGTCGTATATCGCGGGTTTCGTCGAGGGACTGGTCATCGGCTTGACGCCGGACGAGGCCTGGGATGCGCAGTACAACAAGGGCAGCGGCAAGAGCTCGCGCTCGAACTGGATGCTGCCGCTGCTGCTGGTGCTGATCCTGGGAGTCGGGGCGATCGTGTTGATCGGGACGATTGCGCGGGTGTTCGATCTGCTCTACACCGGCGGCGCGTACGGCTGATGCTTTGTAGGGTGGGCGGTCCTCCGCCCACCCTACTTTTAGAACTGCTCGACGTCCAGCGCCAGCACGCCCGGCGCGCCTTCCACGATCGCGGTACGCAGGCCAGGGGCCGAGGACAGCACGTGGTCCGCGAAGAAGCGCGCGGTGGCGATCTTCGCGCGCAGGAAGGAAACATCGCCCTCGCCCGCCGCCAGCTTCTTTTGCGCGACCAGGGCCGCGCGCGCCATCTGCCAGCCGCCCAGCACGATGCCGGCCAGCTTCAGGTACAGCACGCTGCCGGCGAACACGGCGCGTACGTCCGCCTTGGCGTTGGCCACGACGAAGTCCACCACCTCTTCCAGTGCAGCAGAGCCGAGCTTGAGCTGGCGTGCGATCGCCGCGAATTCCTCGCCCTGCAGCTCGCCCAGCTGTGCTTCCACCGCGCGCACCTGGGAAATCAGGCCCTTGGCCACGGCGCCGCCGTCACGCACGGTCTTGCGGCCCACCAGATCGTTCGCCTGGATGGCGGTGGTGCCTTCGTAGATGGTCAGGATCTTGGCGTCGCGGTAGTGCTGGGCCGCGCCGGTCTCCTCGATGAAGCCCATGCCGCCGTGGACCTGCACGCCGTCGCGCGCCACGTTCTCGCTCATCTCGGTCGACCAGCCCTTGATGATCGGGACCAGGTATTCGTAGACCGCGAGGTTGGCCTTGCGGGTTGCCTCGTCAGCGTGGTTGTGCGCCAGGTCGGACAAAGCCGCGCCGACGTAGGCCAGCGCACGCGCCGCCTCGGTCTGCGAACGCATCGACATCAGCATGCGGCGCACGTCCGGGTGGTTGATGATGGCGACCGGACCGGGCGAGCCGGCCACTTCGCGCGACTGGATGCGGTCCTTCGCAAACGCGACCGCCTGCTGGTAGGCGCGCTCGGCCAGGCCGACGCCCTGCATGCCGACGCCGAAGCGGGCCGCGTTCATCATGATGAACATGTATTCGAGGCCGCGGTTCTCTTCGCCCACCAGGGTGCCGATGGCGCCGCCGTGGTCGCCGAACTGCAGGACCGCCGTCGGCGAAGCCTTGATGCCCAGCTTGTGTTCGATCGAGACGCAGTGGGCGTCGTTGCGCGCGCCCAGCGAACCGTCGCCATTCACCATGAACTTCGGCACGATGAACAGCGAAATGCCCTTCACGCCCGGCGGCGCATCGGGGGTGCGCGCCAGCACGAGGTGGATGATGTTCTCCGCCATGTCGTGCTCGCCGTAGGTGATGAAGATCTTGGTGCCGAAGATCTTGAAGGTGCCGTCGCCCTGCGGCTCGGCGCGGGTGCGCACGGCGGCGAGATCCGAACCGGCCTGCGGCTCGGTCAGGTTCATGGTGCCGGTCCACTTGCCGCTGATGAGCGGCTCCAGGAACAGCTTTTTCTGCTCGTCCGAGCCCGCCGTCAGCAGCGCTTCGATGGCGCCGTCGGTCAGCAGCGGGGCCAGCGCGAAGGACAGGTTCGCGGCGTGCAGCATTTCCATGCACGGCGTCGCGACCAGCTTCGGCAGGCCCTGGCCGCCGAATTCCGCCGGGTGTTGGATGCCCTGCCAGCCGCCGTCGGCAAACGCCCGGAAGGCTTCCTTGAAGCCCTTCGAGGTGGTGACGGCGCCGTCGCGCCAGAAGCTCGGCTCTTTATCGCCGGCGTGGTTCAGCGGGGCGACGACTTCGCCGCAGAACTTCGCGCTTTCTTCCAGCACGGCATCCACGGTGTCCGGGGTCGCGTCTTCGCAGCCCGGGAGCTGGTTGATCTCGGCCAGGTTCGCCAGTTCGTTCAGCACGAACTGCATGTCTTTCAGCGGGGCTTGATAGCTCACCTTTGTCTCCTGATGTGACGCTTCACGTAAAAACGTCGCCCCGGCGCAGCCTTGAGGCCACACGGGAGCGACGATAGACAGCTTATGGGTCGATTAGCCCAGTTCTTTGACCAGCTGCGGGACCACTTCGAACAGGTCGCCCACCAGGCCGTAGTCAGCCACCGAGAAGATCGGCGCTTCCGGATCCTTGTTGATGGCGACGATGGTCTTCGAGTCCTTCATACCGGCCAGGTGCTGGATCGCACCCGAGATGCCGACCGCGATGTACAGGGTCGGGGCGACGATCTTGCCGGTCTGGCCGACCTGCCAGTCGTTCGGTACGAAGCCTGCGTCGACCGCCGCGCGCGATGCGCCCATGGCGGCGCCCAGCTTGTCGGCCAGCGGCTCGAGCAGCTTGAAGTTCTCGGCCGAGCCGATGCCGCGGCCGCCCGACACGATGATCTTGGCGGCGGTCAGTTCCGGACGGTCCGACTTGGCCAGCTCGCGGCCGACAAAGCTCGACTTGCCCGAATCGCCGACTGCGGCGATCTGCTCGATGGCGGCCGAACCGCCGGTGGCGGCGCTGTCGAACGCGGTGCCGCGCACGGTGATGACCTTGACGCTGTCGCCGGACTGCACGGTGGCGATGGCGTTGCCGGCGTAGATCGGACGCTCGAAGGTGTCGGGCGAATCGACCTTGGTGATTTCCGAGATCTGGGCCACGTCCAGCTTGGCGGCCACGCGCGGCAGGATGTTCTTGCCGTAGGCGGTGGCCGGGGCCAGGATGTGCGAGTAGCTGCCGGCGATCGCCAGGATCTGCTCGGCGACGTTCTCGGCCAGGCCGTCGGCGAAGTGCGGCGCGTCGGCGACCAGCACTTTCGACACGCCCGCGATCTGCGCGGCGGCTTCGGCGGCGGCGCCGCAGCCCGAGCCGGCGACCAGGATGTGGACGTCGCCGCCGCACTGGGCGGCAGCGGTCACGGTGTGGTGGGTAGCGCCCTTGAGGGAGCCGTTGTCGTGTTCAGCAATGACGAGTGCGACCATGTTCTTTTCCTAATTTGATTAGATGACTTTGGCTTCGGTGCGCAGCTTCTGCACCAGGGTCGCCACGTCGGGCACCTTGACGCCGGCCGAGCGCTTGGCCGGCTCGGCGACTTTCAGGGTCTTCAGGCGCGGGGTCACATCGACACCCAGGTCTTCCGGCTTGATGGTTTCCAGCGGCTTCTTCTTGGCCTTCATGATGTTCGGCAGCGTCACGTAGCGCGGCTCGTTCAGGCGCAGGTCGGTGGTGACGATGGCCGGCAGCGCCAGGGCCACGGTCTCCAGGCCGCCGTCGACTTCGCGGGTCACGGTGACCTTGCCGTCTTCCAGCACGACTTTCGATGCGAAGGTGGCTTGCGGCCAGCCCAGCAGCGCAGCCAGCATCTGGCCGGTCTGGTTCGAATCGTCATCGATCGCCTGCTTGCCCAGGATGATCAGCTGCGGCTGTTCCTTGTCGGCCAGGGCCTTCATGATCTTGGCCACTGCCAGCGGCTCGGTCTCGACGGCGGTCTCGACCAGGATGCCGCGGTCGGCGCCGATCGCCATGCCGGTACGCAGGGTTTCCTGGCACTGGGCCACACCCACCGATACGGCGACCACTTCGGTGACCTTGCCGGCTTCCTTCAGGCGCGTGGCTTCTTCCAGCGCGATCTCGTCGAACGGGTTCATCGACATCTTGACATTGGCGATATCCACGCCGCTGCCGTCGGATTTGACGCGGACCTTGACGTTGTAGTCGACCACGCGTTTGACGGGTACCAGGACTTTCATAGGGTGCCTTTAGAAAATGGAATGGGTGACAGACGAAAATGGCCTAGATTATAAGAGAATTTCGGCTTCAGGTCGAAATTAAAGCACGATCGTGCGATTTTTTGCTAGAGGATTCCGACTAAAGTGCATTTTTACAGGGTGTCGGGAATCGGAATACGGGGCGGCGACCAGCCTGCCCCGCAGTGTGCGCGCGTCGCGATGGTGATTATTTGCGGCGCATCAGGAAGGTGAATTCGCCGTTTTCGACGGTATGCGCCAGCAGGGCATTGCCGGTCTGCTTGGCGAACGCCTGGAAGTCGCGCACGGAACCGGTATCGGTGGCCACGATGCGCAGCACCTGCCCGCTCTCCATCTCGGCGAGTGCCTTCTTGGCTTTCAGGATCGGCAGCGGACAGTTCAGTCCGCGCGCATCCAGGTCTCTCTGGAATTCCATGGTATCAATGTCGATAGTGGTGTCGCTCATCGCATGCCTGCAAAGTAGGTGGTGCTCGGAAGTCGAATACTACTCCTTTTCCGGCAGTATGACGCAGCGCACCAAAATAGTCACACATTGTTGCAAAACTGCAACCAATTGTGAATTAGATCATGGTTGTGCACCAGAGCGCGGCAAAGGCGGCGCACCGCGCCGGCAAGCGGCACTATCGCGGTGCGTCAAGACCTAGATATGGTCCTCTCCCGCCGATTGCAAGCGAGGGCTGCGGACCAATGCCCTACTGTGCCACCAGATCGACGCGCCGGTTCTTCCGGCGGCCGGCATCGTCGCTGTCGGAGGCCAGCGGCGCATACGACGCGACACCCTTCGGCATCAGATGGCGGGCGTCGACCTTGTAGCCGTCGGCCAGCGACCGGACCACCGCTTCGGCGCGCTTCTGCGACAGGGCCAGGTTCTGGGCCAGCTCGCCCTGGTCGTCGGTGTGGCCGACCACGAAGACCTTCAGCGCCTGGTTCTGCTGCAGCATCTTGGCCATCTGTTCCAGCGCCGGCCTGGAATCCGGTTTCACCTCGACACGGCCACGTGCAGTGGCGAGCCATCCGGGCGGGCGCCGGCCGCCACCAGGTAGCGCGGCTGGCCAGCCTTTTCCAGTGCCGACTGATCGTTGCGCACGACTTCCAGTGTCGAGCGCTCGCGTGGAACCAGGCAGGCGATACGGGTGATCTTGCCCTCCAGATCAAGCTTCTTTTCGAAGTAGTAGCCCTGCGGCTGGTTGCGATAGGCGCGCCTGCTGGTCGGCAGCGAAGTTTCGTCGAACTCCTTGACTTCGTAGGCGACCATCTTCGAGCCTTCGAAACGGGACAGCAAGGGATGGTCCCTGGCGCCTTTGACGGTATCCTGCGCCGGCATCCTGCCGTGCGCGAGCGATGCCGCACCAATCCACACCAGCAATCCGAACAGTCGATGAATGCGCATGCACTTGTCCTTTAAGTAATGGTTAGCGGGCGATTCTAGAAAGAGCGTGTGCTGGCTGCAATGGCTAGTCACGCTGCATGGGCAATCGCGCGCGGCCATGCGGCAAGCACGCGGTGTCGAAAAATATTACACTGATTGGAAACGTTACCAATGCTTCCCTTGTAAGTCTTTGTTTGCAAAACAAATCGAGTTCGTGGCACAGCTCTTGCAAGAATGCCATCTCCCACAACAAGGAGACACCCATGTTCGCAAACCTGCTTCGCTCCACCCTGCTGTGCAGCGCCCTCTTCTTCGCCAGCGCAGCCGGCGCCGCCCCCATCGCCTTCGTTCCGCCCAATGACACCACCGGCTTCGAAGGCATGGCCATCAACGACAGCTGGTCCATGGGCCGCGGCATTACCTTCGGCGTCAGCGCGCGCCAGGCCATCAACAGCATCGGCTTCCTGCACGACCTGAGGGGCATGGACGTCTCGTATGGTGTGTACGAAATCTCGAAGGACAGCGTCACGCTGAAGAAGCTCGCCACCCTCGCCAGCGGCGGCTCCAACGTCACCACCAACGGCCGCGACTGGATCGACTACGGCCTGGCCGGCGTGGTGCTCGAGACCGGCAAGGAATACCTGCTGGAGTTCGCCTTCAGCGGCGAAGCCAACAGCAACTATTACTACTACAACGACAATGTGCTGTGGGACCAGGGGCCGTTCACGGGGATCGACGGGACGATGGGGCCTGAGCTGCTGAACGCCGTGGTGGCGGGCTTCCGGGTCGACGTCGAGGATGCGGCGGCGGTGCCGGAACCGGGCTCGCTGGCGCTGCTGGCGATCGGTGCGGCAGCGCTGGCACGCCGCCGCAAACGCCGGCAATGACAAAACAAAACGCCGCCCCCAGGGGCGGCGTTCTCTTGAGGGAAGCTGCTGACGCTTACGCGCGCTCGCCCACCCAGTTGGCCACACCGGCCAGCGCCTGCGGCAGGCCCGAGGGATCGGTACCGCCGGCCTGCGCCATGTCCGGACGGCCGCCGCCCTTGCCGCCCACCTGCTGGGCGACGAAGTTCACCAGTTCGCCGGCCTTCACCTTGCCGGTAGCGTCCTTGGTCACGCCCGCGATCAGGCTGACCTTGCCCTCGGAGACGCTGGCCAGCACGATGGCCGCGGTTTTCAGCTTGTCCTTCAGCTTGTCCATGGTTTCGCGCAGTGCGGTGACGTCGGCGCCTTCCATGGTCGCGGCCAGCACCTTGATGCCGTTCACGTCGATGGCGCGGGTCACCAGCTCGTCGCCCTGGCCCGAAGCCAGCTTCGACTTCAGCGCGGCGACTTCCTTCTCCAGCGACTTCACCTGGTCCTGCACCTGGGCGATGCGCGACGGCAGTTCGTCCGGGCTGGTTTTCAGGGCGCCTGCGGCTTCCTGCAGCTTGCGGTTGATCGACTGCACCAGGGCCAGCGCGCCTTCACCGGTCACGGCTTCGACGCGGCGGATGCCGGCTGCGACGCCGCCTTCCGACACGATCTTGAAGAGACCGATGTCGCCGGTGCGGGTCACGTGCACGCCGCCGCACAGCTCTTTCGAGGAGCCGATGTCGAGCACGCGCACGCTGTCGCCGTACTTCTCGCCGAACAGCGCCATCGCGCCGTGCTTGACGGCGTCGTCGAACGACATGTGCTGCGCCTGCGTGGCGTGGTTCTCGAGGATCTCGCGGTTGACGATGGCTTCCACCTTCGCGATTTCTTCGGCGGTCAGGGGAGCTGAGTGGCTGAAGTCGAAGCGGGTCTTCTCCGCGTCGACCAGCGAGCCCTTCTGCTGCACGTGGCTGCCCAGCACTTCGCGCAGGGCCTTGTGCATCAGGTGGGTCGCCGAGTGGTTGCGGATGGTGCGCGCGCGCTTGACGGTGTCGACCTGTGCGTCGACGGTGTCGCCGACTTTCAGCGAACCTTCGCGCAGCACGCCGTGGTGGCCGAAGACGTCGGCCTGGATCTTCAGCGTGTCCTCGACTTCGAACACGTTGCTACCCATGCGGATCACGCCCTGGTCGCCCACCTGGCCGCCCGACTCCGCGTAGAACGGGGTGGTGTCGAGCACCACGATGCCGGCCTGGCCGGCCTTCAGTTCCTGCACCGAGACGCCATCGGCGTACAGGGCCAGCACGTGGGTGTTGTGGGCCAGCGATTCGTAGCCGACGAACTTGGTCTTCTCGCCCGCGTACTCGACGTTGGCGGCCATCTTGAACTTGCCGGCGGCGCGCGCGGTCTTCTTCTGCTGCTCCATGGCGGCGGCAAACCCTGCTTCGTCCAGCGTCACGCCGCGCTCGCGGCAGATGTCGGCGGTCAGGTCCAGCGGGAAGCCGTAGGTGTCGTACAGGGTGAAGGCGGTGGCGCCGTCCAGGTTCTTCGCATCTTTCGCAAGCTGCGCTTCCAGGATCTTCATGCCGTTTTCCAGGGTCTCGCCGAAACGCTCTTCCTCGGCCTTCAGCACCTGGGCGACCCGGTCTTTCGCTTCGCGCAGTTCCGGATAGGCTTCGCCCATCTCGATGTCGAGGTCCGCCACCAGCTTGTGGAAGAACGGCTTGGTCTGGCCCAGCTTGTGGCCGTGGCGCAGGGCGCGGCGGATGATGCGGCGCAGGACGTAGCCGTGGCCTTCGCTGCTCGGGATGATGCCGTCGACGATCAGGAAGGAAGCCGCGCGGATGTGGTCGGCGATGACCTTCAGCGAGTTGTTGTTCAGGTCGGAAGCAAAGGTTTCGCGTGCGGCGGCGCGGATCAATGCCTGGAACAGGTCGATCTCGTAGTTGCTGTGCACGTGCTGCAGCACGGCGGCCAGGCGCTCCATGCCCATGCCGGTGTCGATCGATGGCTTCGGCAGCGGGGTCAGGGTGCCCGATTCATCGCGGTTGAACTGCATGAACACCAGGTTCCAGATCTCGATGAAGCGGTCGCCGTCTTCTTCCGGCGAGCCTGGAGGACCGCCCCAGATGTCGGCGCCGTGGTCGTAGAACACCTCGGTGCAGGGGCCGCAGGGGCCGGTGTCGGCCATCTGCCAGAAGTTGTCCGATGCGTAGCGCGCGCCCTTGTTGTCGCCAATGCGGATGATGCGCTCTTTCGGCACGCCGATCTCGTTGGCCCAGATGTCGTAGGCCTCGTCGTCCTCGAAGTAGACGGTCACGGTCAGCTTCTCGGCCGGCAGCATGTAGACCTTGGTCAGCAGCTCCCAGCAATAATTGATCGCGTCGCGCTTGAAGTAGTCGCCGAAGCTGAAGTTACCCAGCATTTCGAAGAAGGTGTGGTGGCGCGCGGTGTAGCCGACGTTTTCCAGGTCGTTGTGCTTGCCGCCGGCGCGCACGCAGCGCTGCACGGTGGTGGCGCGCGAGTACGGGCGCGTATCCAGGCCCAGGAACACGTCCTTGAACTGCACCATCCCGCTGTTCGTCAGCAGCATGGTCGGGTCGTTGCCCGGCACCAGCGGGCTGGAACGGACGATGGTGTGGCCTTTGGACTCGAAGAACTTGAGGAACTTTTCGCGGATTTCGGAGGATTTCATGTCTTGGGGGCGGAAATAGGGGAGCGTACGCTATAAAAAAACGATTATAGCGTAGCTAAGGGCGGGGTTATCGGTTGGGCCGATATTTACGGGATTGGCGCTGCGGAGGTGCGACGAACTTGGGCCCCGGCCTTCGCCGGGGCGACGTGCTGAAGTAGCGGACCATCGCTACGGCGGAGGCCGGAGCCCAATTCGACCTCGTTCGCTCAGCGCAGCAAGGAAAGAACCGCCCTCGGCTGCTGGTTCGCCTGCGCCAGCATCGCCGACGCCGCCTGCTGCAGGATCTGGGCCCGCGTCAGCCCCGCCGCCGATGAGGCGTAATCGACACCGTCGATGCGCTCCTTGGCCGCCGCCATATTGATGGCGTCGCTCTGCAGGGCGCTGGCCGCCATGTCGAGGCGGTTGCTGGAAGCGCCCACCGCCACGCGCTGCTTGTTGACGAAGTCGAGCGCCTCGTCCACGTGCAGCAGCGAGATGGCGCCGTTCTGCATGTCGAGGTTGGCGAGACCCAGCGCGCGCGCGTTCATGGCCGAGAACTGCAGCTCGATGAACTGGCCGGCGCCCTCCCCGGCCTGGATCTGCACGCGGCGGATGCCCGTGCCGCCGCCGAGTTCGGGGTAGGCCACGTCGAAGCCGGCCAGGCCATCCCTGGCATTGTTGTCGCCGGCATCGGCCACCACCGCGCGGGCGTCGAGCGAGCGGCCGCCGTCGGCATCGAGGCCGCCGATGGCGCCGGTGTCGGCATTCGTCAGGTTGACCTCCGTGTTCACGAAGTTCACCCCGTTGGCGCCGCCGAAATCCGCCAGGAAGGCGGATTCCGATGCGATCTCGCCCTTGCTGACGGCGTTCAGGGCCTGGTCCAGGTTGGCGCCCTGGTTCTGGTTCAGGTACTGCATCACGCCCTTGATGCCGCCTTCCACGCCGAGATCCTTGAGCTGGTCGTGCAGGTAGCGGGCGGCCAGGTAACCGCCATCGTAGACGAAGCCGCCGCCCGCCACCCCGGCGACGATGGTGGCGACCGAGTTGCCGCTGGCAATCGAGCTGCGCACGCGCTCGTCGGCGCCCTGGATCAGTTCCGCCGTGCCTTCCACGAACCAGTCGGGCAGCGCGGTGAAGTTCATGGTGCGCGACATGACCGCGTGCGCCATCTCGTGCGCGACGACGCGGTCGCTGTAGTAGGGCGAGCCGCCGCCGTCGCGGGTGTCGCCCGTGCCGAAATCGGCCATGTCGAGATTCAGGTGCAGGTTCGTGTACTTGCCCGCCACGGGGTTGCCCGATACCGAGGCCAGCACGCCGGCGCCGCCGTCGGTGGTATCGAGGTTGACCGTGATCTTGACCCCGTCCCCCTCGATCCCGTAGTACTGCTTGACCATCTGCTCGGCCGAACTCAGCCAGCCGCTCTTGAGGCCGTCGAGCACGCGCCGCTTCCTCTCGTCGCCGCCGATGCTGCCGCCGTCCTGGGAAAACAGGGTTTCGCCATTGAACTTGGTCTGCTCGCCCACCCGGTTGATGTGGGCGAGGATCTCCCGCGCCTCGGTCTGCAGGGCGGCGCGGTCGCCATCCCCATAGCTGCCGTTGCCGGACGCGACCGCCAGCTCGCGCAGGCGCTGCAGGCTCTCGACCACGTTCGCCATTGCGCCTTCGGCCACCTGCAGCATCGAGGCGCCGTCATTGATGCTGCGCAGGGCCTGGCTCATGCCGCGCTGGCCGGACGCCATGCGCGAGGAAATCGCCTGGCCGGCCGGATCGTCGCGCGCGCCATTGATGCGCGAGCCCGCCGACAGCTGCTCCATCAGCCTTTCCTGAGCCGTATTGTGCGTCTTGAGCGCGCGTTGCGCGCCCATCGACAGGACGTTGGTCGTGATTGATATTGACATAATGACATACACCTCGGGGTGGTCGCATGTCATTTACGACAACCGGTTACACTACTTGAGGACCGGAATGAATATTTTGCCAAATGTTTTATTGACGCGCGCTAAACGCCGGTGCGCCCGAAATCCGGGCCGATCAGGTCGATGCGGTCGGTGCAGAAGGCTTCCACGCCCCAGCCCAGCAGCTCGGTCGCGCGCGCCGGCTCGTTGACGGTGTAGCAGAACAGGCCGAAGCCGGCATCGAGCACGGCGCGGGCCAGTGCCGGGGTCAGGTGGCGGTGGTTGGCGTGGATCGCGCTCGCCTCGACCGAGCGCGCCAGCGGCTCCCAGCCGGGCGGCGGCTCGCTCATCAGGCAGGCGCGCGGCAGGTCCGGGGCCACGCGCCGCGCCGCTTCCAGCGCGGCGAAGCTGAACGAGGACAGCAGCGGCAGCCTGTCGAGCTGGCCGCTCGCGAGCTCGTCGGCGAACATGGCGCGCGCGATGCGGGCCACCGTCTCGCCGGTCTCGACGTCGAAGCCGCGCGCCGGCTTGATCTCGATGTTCATCCAGATGCCGTTGGCCTTGCAGAACTGGGCGAACTCCACGAACAGCGGCACCACTTCGGTCCGGTAGTCGGCGCCGAACCAGCTGCCGGCATCCATGCGCGCCAGCTCCAGCCCGTCGTAGTCGAACACGTGGCCCGCCCCGCTCACGGTGCGGCCCAGGTAGGGATCGTGCAGCACCACCGGCACGCCGTCGCGCGCCAGCATGACATCGAATTCCACGGCGCGGAAACCGAAGTCCATGCCGCGCCTGAGGCCCGCGAAGGTATTCTCGGGCGCCAGGGTGCCGCCGCCGCGGTGGGCCAGGATCCGGGGATATCGCCACATGCCCTACTCCTTTCGCGGGGTCAGTCGATGACCGGCACAGCGAGCTGCCGGGACAGGTAGACGAATATGCCGATGTTGACGGCGACGCTCACGTGGAACTTCCACTGGAACGACACTTTCGAAGTCTTGTGGCGCAGCCACTGCTGCGCCAACAGGCCGCCAGGCCAGCCGCCCACCAGGCCAAGCAGCAACAGCCAGGCCTCCGGCGTGCGCCAGCTCTTGCTGCGTGCCGCCGACTTATCGATGGCATAGGCCAGGAAGCAACCCAGGCTGACCGCAAGGTAAGCGAGCCCGACCAGGGACGGCAGGTTCCACGCCAGCGAGGCGAAGCCGTAGATGGCAAGGAACAGCAGTAGCGGCAAATAGGGCATGCGCAAAAGCTTACCTTCGGCCAGTCAGGATGTCCATACGGCAAATGGTCCAGTTCGCGGCGCGACGGTGGGATAGCGAACAGAGAACATCCGCACAAAGCGCCTACCCTCGACCTTCAACCGACTCACGAGCAGGAGAACCACATGGCCTTTGATTTAGGCAACTTACTGTCGCAATACCTCGGCGGCGGCAACGCGGCCCAGGCGGCGGACGACTTCGACCGGGTGGCGCAGAGCGCGCCGCGCGAGACGGTCGCCGAGGGCGTGGCCAGCGCGCTGCGTTCGGACCAGACCCCGCCCTTCCCGCAGGTCGTCAGCCAGCTGTTCGGACAGAGCGACGCGAACGGCCGGGCCGGCATGCTGAACCAGATGCTCGGCTCGCTGAACCCGGCCATGCTGTCCTCCATCGGCGGCGGCATCTTCGGCAAGCTGTTCGGCGGCGGCAAGCAGGTGACGCCGGAAGAGGCTTCGCAGGTTTCCCCCGAACAGGTGCGCGAACTGGCCGAGAAGGCCGAACAGCAGAATCCGGGCATCGTCGACCGCATGAGCGCCTTCTATGCCGAACATCCGACGCTGGTCAAGGCGATCGGCGGCGCCGCACTGGCGCTGGCGCTGGGCCACGTGGCGCAACGCATGCGCCCCCAATCCACCAACCAAGGAGATGATATGGGCATCCTGAGCAATATTTTCAGCAAGATCTTCCCGAAATCCCACGCCGCCAACAAGGGACCGGCGCCGCAGGCCCAGGCCCCGGCGCCCCAGCCGCAGGCTGCGCCCCAGGCCGCCCCGCAGTCTGCGCCGCAAGCCCAGCCCCAGGCCCAGGCCGGACCCGCCGCGATGGACCAGGTCGACGTCGAAGAGATCCTGACCACCATGCAGAAGTCGTCCGGCCAGCAGCTGAACTGGCGCACCTCGATCGTCGACCTGATGAAGCTGCTGGGCCTGGACAGCAGCCTGCAGGCGCGCAAGGAACTGGCCGCCGAGCTGCACTACACCGGCGACACGGGCGACTCGGCCGCGATGAACATCTGGCTGCACCGCCAGGTCATGAACAAGCTGGCGGCCAACGGCGGCAAGGTCCCGGCCGACCTGCGCGACTAATCGGCCAGGCTGGTATTGGCCGGCGTCCCGCAGGAAAAGCAGAAGCGCGCGAAGGCATTCTTGCGGGACGAACAGCAGCCGCACTTGTCGAACAGCCCGATGCCGCAGTGCGGGCAGTAATCCAGGCTCGCGTCCTTCAGGTCGACCGGCCGCTCGCAGCCCGGACACACGCCCTTGCCCAGCCGGGCCAGGGCGGTGTCGTAGCGCAGCGTCTGGCGGCGCTGCGCATCCGGCAGCGCCTCGGCCTCCTTCTGGCGCGCCAGGTAGCGCTGCAGCGAAACGATCGCGTAACGGCCTACCAGGAAGGTGATGACGATGCCGACCAGGTAGCGCACATAGCCGCCATAGCTCGGCAGGTAGGGCACCAGCTCGAAGAAGAAGGTGAACAGGGCAAAGATGATGAAGCCCCAGACGAAGGGCCAGTAGGCGCCCTTGCGCTTCTTCGCGAACAGCCAGCCGGCGAGCACCAGCAGCGGCAGGGTCAGCGCCAGGCGATAGAGAAAGACCCGCAATTCCTTGGCCTGCGCCGCATCGATGAAGGCCGCGCGGGCCGGACCTTCCATCTTTTCCCAGCGGTCCCCGGCCCTGTGCAGGGCTTGATTGGCGTCGAGCAAGACCTGCTCCTGCGCCTGCACCGCCGCGAGCGCCGTGCGCTCCTGGGCTTCCAGCGCGTCGAGCGCCTTCGTACGATTGATCAGCTCCGGATCCTGGTCCGGCCGCGCGGTGGCGCGACGGGTGGCGAGCCAGTTATCCAGGGTCTCGCGCGCGGTCCGGGTGTTCGCGCGGGCCACCTCGTGCTTCTGGGTCGCCTGCTCGAATTCCAGCTGGGCGGCGTCGCGCCGGTCCCTGGCCTGCTCCTGTTCGGCGCGCAGCGCGGCCACCTGGGCCGAATCCATGAACTGCTCGATGGTGAGTTCGGGCTCGACATCCCACAGGTTGCCGACGATGGCGCTGCCGAGGCCGATCAGGAAAGCCGCGAAGGCGAAGGCAACCAGCCACAGGGCGCGTTGCAGCCATTTCTCGGTGAAGCGCAAGCCTTTGCTCATGGAATTTCTCCAGTGACAATGAAGCGTGCAGCTTGCCACGGGAAAGCAGTGCGTTCCAGTATCAAACGCAAGAGGCGTGTGGTTTGCTCCGGGTGGTATCGAAGCACGATACCGTAGGGTGGGCGGTCCTCCGCCCACGCGTTCGAGCAGCGGGGAATGGATGATGTGCGTCTGCTCACCCTCGATTCGAACGCGTGGGCGAGGGATCGCCCACCCTACAACATCAGAAGTACGAGAGGCCCAGCGCCTTGCGCACTTCGTCGGTGGTCTGCGCCGCCACTTCGCGCGCCTTCATGGTGCCTTCCTTGAGGATCTGCAGCACTTGTCCACGGTCCTTGGCGAACTCTTCGCGGCGGGCACGGATCGGCGCCAGCAGGTCCTGCAGGATGCCTTCGAGGCGCTTCTTGACGACGCTGTCGCCCAGGCCGCCGCGGGTGTAGTGGGCCTTCATCTCTTCCAGGCCGGCCTTGTCCGTATCGAAGGCGTCGAGGTAGATGAAGGCCACATTGCCTTCCAGGTGGCCCGGATCGGATACCTTCAGGTGCAGCGGATCGGTGTAGACCTGCTTGACGGCGGCGCGGATCTCGTCGGCGCTGGCGCCCAGGTTGATGGTGTTGCCCAGCGATTTGCTCATCTTGGCGCGGCCGTCGATGCCCGGCAGGCGGCCGACTTCCGGCACGATGGCCTTGCACTCGACCAGGATGTCCTTCCCGCCGCCATAGGTGCGGTTGAACTTGCGCACGATCTCGTTGCACTGCTCGATCATCGGGATCTGGTCCTCGCCCACCGGCACCACGCTGGCCTTGAAGGCGGTGATGTCGGCGGCCTGGCTGGCCGGGTAGGTCAGGAAGCCGGCCGGGATGTCGCGCTCGAAGCCGCGCTGGATGATTTCCTGCTTCACGGTCGGGTTGCGCTCCAGGCGCGCCACGGTCACCAGGTTCAGGTAGTAGAAGGTCAGCTCGGTCAGTTCCGGGATCTGGGACTGGATCAGGATGGTCGTGCGGGTCGGGTCGATGCCCACCGCGAGGTAATCGAGCGCCACTTCGACCACGTTCCGGTGTACCTTACCGATGTCATCCATGTTGTCGGTCAGCGCTTGCGCGTCCGCCAGCATGACGAACTGGCGGTAAGTGTCCTGGTAGGCAACGCGGTTGCGCAGGCTGCCCACGAAGTGGCCGAGGTGCAGCGGGCCCGTCGGGCGGTCGCCGGTGAGGATGATGGGTGCGGAAGTGTTTGGGGTCGTGGAGCTCATCGGGTTTCCTTGTTAGTGCCCCGATCCCTGCCGCGCTAGATGTGAAAACGCCACCCGGATCGAGGCGGCGTCAGTCGAAATGCAGATCATTCCTTGTGGCCGCTTGCTAGGAGCGGCGCCACCAGGTCAAGACAAGATGATGTGCTTTCGGAAAATTCATGGACCGCATGGTTGCAGGTTGGCGCGCCGATGTCAACCGCTTCGGGTCCCATGGCCTGCGGGCCGGCTCCCCTTCCGACACTTTTTTTCCTGGGACGCCGAGCTGCAGAGAATTTGTTGTTAGAAAACTAATATTGGTGAAATTGATGATTCCAAAAAAGAGCACGAACAGCCAAGCCCGCCCCCTTGAACTCTGGGGCGGCCTCGAATGCACGGTCAACCGGGTACGCGACGACTACTTCAGCCAGCTGGACCGCAACGGTCACCATGGCCGCGCCTGCGACATCGGGCGCTTCGCGTCCACCGGCATCAAGGCCATTCGCTACCCCGTGCTGTGGGAACGCACCGCCCCCGAAGGCATCGACAAGGCCGACTGGGCCTGGCCGGACGAACGCCTGAATGCGCTGCGCGAAGCAAACGTCACCCCGATCGCCGGCCTGGTCCACCACGGCAGTGGACCGCGCGACACCAGCCTGGTCGACCCTGCCTTCCCGGAGCGCCTGGCCGAATACGCCGGCGCCGTGGCCGCGCGCTATCCCTGGATCGCACACTACACCCCGGTCAACGAACCCTGCACCACCGCCCGCTTCGCCGGCCTGTACGGCGTCTGGTACCCGCACGGCCGCGACGACCGCACCTTCATCGAAGCCCTGCTGGTCCAGTGCCGCGCCGTGGTCCTGTCGATGCGCGCCATCCGCGCCGTCAATCCGGACGCCAAGCTGGTCCAGACCGACGACCTCGGCAAGACCTATGGCACGCCCGAGATGGGCAAGGTTGCCGAGTTCTACAACGAGCGCCGCTGGCTGGCGTGGGACCTGCTGTGCGGCATGGTGGATGAACAGCACAAGCTGTGGAACTACCTGCTCAAGACCGGCATCCCGGCCGAGGAATTCCTGTGGTTCCGCGAGAACCCCTGCCCGCCCGACATCATCGGCGTCAACTACTACGTGACCTCCGAGCGCTGGCTCGACCACCGTCCCGAGCGTTTCCCGCAGCACCACCGCGGCGTGGCCGACGGCATTCCCTGCGCCGACATCGAGGCCTCGCGCGTGCTGGCCACGCCGACCCCCGGCATCGCGCCGCTGCTGTCGGAGGTGTGGGACCGCTATGGCATCCCGCTGGCCATCACCGAAGCCCACATCGACGCCAACCGTGAAGATCAATTACGCTGGCTGCTCGAGATCTGGGAAGCCGCCCAGCAGTCGCAGCAGAACGGCGTCGACGTGCGCGCCGTGACGGTCTGGTCCCTGCTCGGCTCCTTCGACTGGAACAGCCTGGTCACCCAGAACAAGGGCTATTACGAGCCGGGTCCCTTCGACGTGCGCTCGCCCACCCCGCGCCCGACCGCACTGGCGAAGATGATGAAGGAACTCTCGTCCGGCACGCCGCTGTCGCATCCGGTGCTGCGCGGCCAGGGCTGGTGGCGCCGTCCGGGGCGCTTCCTCTGCCATCCGCCGGTCGCGACGCCTGCCGCCCTGACCTCGATCTCGGCCGACGGCCATCGCCTGGTGGGAACGGGCGCGGCGCCGATCCTGATCCTGGGCGCCACCGGCACCCTGGGCCGCGCCTTCGCCCGCGTCTGCCGCAAGCGCAACCTGAATTTCAGGCTGCTGTCGCGCCAGGACATGGACATCGCCGACGCCGCCTCGGTCGAACGCGCCCTCGCCCAGTACCAGCCCTGGGCCGTGATCAACACCTGCGGCTATGTGCGCGTGGACGACGCCGAGAACGACGCCGAGCGCTGCTTCAGGGAGAACACGGCCGGTCCCGCCATCCTGGCCGCCGCCTGCGCCCGCCACGGCGTGCACCTGACCACGTTCTCGAGCGACCTGGTCTTCGACGGCAGGCAGGACCGCCCCTACGTGGAGTCGGATCCCGTCTCGCCGCTGAACGTCTACGGCCGCAGCAAGGCCGACGCCGAGGTGGCGGTGCTGGACGAGCACCCGGACGCCCTGGTGGTGCGCACCAGCGCCTTCTTCGGCCCCTGGGACCAGTACAACTTCGTGACCCTGGCGCTGAACGCCCTCGAACGCGGCGACTCCTTCACCGCCTCGAGCGACCTGACCATCACCCCGACCTACGTGCCCGACCTGGTGCACGCCTGCCTGGATCTCGCCATCGACCGCGAGGCCGGCATCTGGCACCTGTCCAATGGCGGCGAGCTGACCTGGGCCGAACTGGCGCGCAAGGCCGCGGAAAAGGCCGGCGTCGATGCGAGCCGCCTGGAGGCGCGTCCGCTTGCCTTCCCGGCCGCCCGTCCGGCCTACTGCGCCCTCACCAGCGAACGCGGCATCCTGCTGCCGAGGCTGGACCAGGCGCTGGACCGCTACCTCGAGCTGCGCAATGTGGAAGATCCGGAGATCGAGGAACTGCAGGCCACCGCCGAAAGCCGCCAGCCGGTGGCGAGCGGTCACCGGCAGCAGGAAGAGACGCCGCCGGAGGCGGTGCAGGCGGGGAAGTGCTGAGTCCCGGCGCCGCGATGTAGCGTAAAGGCCGCGTCACCCGTGCTGCATTGACGGGCGAGCGGCCCTGCGCCGAGAATGGCCGTTCCACCCTCTCCGCGCCGCTCACCGTGAAACCCACCGCCCTTCTGCTTTCCCTTGCCTTCTGCCTTCCCGCCTTCGCCCAGGAGGCGCTCAAACCCGGCGAAGTACAACTGAAGATGCCAGGCGGCGGCAGCTACATCGGCACCGTCAAGGACGGCGTCCCCGACGGCAGGGGCTACTTCAGGGACCCGGACGGCATGCAGTACGAAGGCGAGGTCAGCATGGGTGTACGCGAAGGCGTCGCCGAAGGCCTGTTCCCGAACGGCGACCGCTACCAGGGCCAGTGGAGGGACGGCAAACCGGACGGCCGGGGCACGATGACCTTCATGCTGGGCGGCGCCTATGAGGGGAACTGGCGTGCGGGTGTTCCCGATGGCCGCGGCACCATGACGTTCGCGGGCAACGGCCGCCGGGCCGACGTCACTTTTGTGAACGGCATGCGCGTGGGCGCCGCGCCCCGGGTACAGCCGCAGCCGGGAGAGAAAACCAGTTTCGCGATTCTGTCCGGCGCGAACCGCACCGGTTCCCTCATGAAGGACAAGGAAGTCACCTCCTCGGTGCCGCTGGATGTCGGCTACGAAGGCTTGACCCCTGCGCAGAAGCAGTTCGTCCGGGACGCCTACCCGGCGCTCGACGATGGCGACGAACCGCCCTATCCTCTCAAAGGCCCGCAGGAACTCTTCCTCGGCCTGTTGAAGCTGACCGGCCGCTACCAGCTCAATGGCGACGTCACGATCTACGTGCTGGTCGGCGCGGACGGCAAGGCGCTGTCCGCGGCGACGAGCGGCATCGACGATCCCGAGGCCAAGCGCATGGCGGGCATCGGCGCGGCCCTGCTGAAATACAAGCCGGCGCGCTGCGGCGGCCAGCCCTGCCAGATGATGGTCCCCTTCAAGGTCAATCTCGCGACCATCGTCAGGTAGGGAGGCGCGGGGGCGGCGGTATACAATCGCACGGAGTCTGTTAACGAAAGGCCGTTTTCCGTGCAAGAGCAACACGCCTTCCCCTTCCTGCGGGAGATCCTGCTTTTCCTGATCCTCTCGGGCATCCTGATTCCCACGCTGCAACGCCTGCGCATCAACCAGGTGGTCGGCTTCCTCGCCGTCGGCACCCTGGTCGGCCCCTTCGGCCTGGGGCTGCTGGCCGCCGATATTCCCTGGCTGGCCTTCCTCACCTTCCCGCGCGGCGCAGGCATCTCGATGCTGGCGGAAGTCGGTGTGCTGTTCCTGATGTTCATGATCGGCCTCGAACTCTCGGCCGCGCGCCTGTGGGCCATGCGCAGCTGGGTGTTCGGCGCCGGCAGCGCCCAGGTGCTTGCCAGCGCCGCGCTGCTGGGCGGCGCCCTGCTGCTGCTTGGCCTCGACACCCAGTCCGCCGTGGTCCTCGGCCTGGTGCTGTCGCTGTCCTCGACCGCCGTCGTGATGCAGCTGCTGGCCCAGCAGCAGGCCACCGGCAGCCGCCTGGGCCAGGCCGCCTTTGCGATCCTGATGCTGCAAGACCTGGCCGTGGTGCCGATCCTGCTGCTGGTCGGTGCCCTGGGCCGCGGCGCCGGCGATGGCGTGGCCATGCTGGCCCTCACCACGCTGGCCAAGGCGGCCATCGCGATCGCCCTGATCTACCTGGTCGGTGGACGGGTCGTGCACCGCCTGTTCCGCTCCTTCGCCGAGCACCGCCAGCCGGACGTCTTCATGGCCCTGATCCTGCTGTCGACCTTCGGCATCGCCGGCCTGTCGGCCGCGGCCGGCCTGTCGATGGCGCTGGGCGCCCTGATCGCCGGCCTGCTGCTGGCCGAGACCGAGTTCAAGCACGAGGTCGAGCTCATGGTCGAGCCCTTCAAGGGCCTGCTCATGGGCCTGTTCTTCATGACGGTGGGGATGAACATCGACACGCGCCAGATCCTGGAAGCCCCGCTGCTGCTCGCGGGCCTGGTGGCGGGGCTGGTGCTGATCAAGGCGCTGGTGGTGGCCGGCCTGCTGCGTCTCGGCGGCCAGTCCTGGAGCCGCGCGTTCGAGGGCGGCCTGCTGCTGGGCCAGGGCGGCGAATTCGCCTTCGTGGCCATCGGCTATGCCGTGACGTCGCGGGTGCTGGAGCCAAGCCTCGGTGCCCAGGTCATGCTGGTGGTCGGCCTGTCGCTCTTCATCACGCCGATGCTGGCCAAGCTGGGGCACGCCCTCGGCGAGCGCTCCGAAGTCGCCGCTCATGAAGCGTCCGCCGGCCAGGACCAGCAGCAGCTGGCCTCGGCGCGCGGGCGCATCATCATCGCCGGCTTCGGGCGCGTGGGCCAGCAGCTGGCCAAGCTGCTGGGCGAGCAGCACATCCCCTTCATCGCCTTCGAATGCGACGCCAAGCTGGTCTCGAAGCTGCATGCCGAAGGCAAGCCGGTCTACTTCGGCAACGCCTCGCGCCCCGAGCTGCTGCGCCACGTGCACGCGGACGAGGCGCCGGCCATCGTGCTGACCATGGACCACCCGGCCTCCGCCCTGCAGGCGGTGCGCGGCATTCGCCGCGAGTATCCGCACGTGCCGCTGTTCGTACGCTCGCGCGACGAGAAGCATGCGCGCGCCCTGCGCCTGGCCGGCGCCAGCGTGGTGGTGCCGGAAACCCTGGAAGCGAGCCTGCAGCTGTCGGCCTTCGTGCTGGAAGCGATGGGGCTGGACGCGCGCCAGGTCGACGGCATCGTCGACCACGAGCGGGCGGTGGTTACCGCCCGGCTGCTCGAGCCGGAAGCGAAAGCCTGAATCTCATTGGAAGGAAGTGTCGCGCATGCGTCTGTTGTCGATTGTTTTACTGCTGCTCCTGAACCTGGCCGCCCCGGCGGCGGCCTCCCCTATCCCGAAACTCACGCCGCCGACCGCGCCGGCCGTCCTCCCGGATCCGCTGGGCCGCGAGACGCCGCGCTCGACGATCTCGGGCCTGATCGGGGCGCTGGCCGAGCACGACTACGACCGCGCCGCCCAGTACTTCGACCAGCCCGCCAACAGCAATCGCCAGCGCGTCACCGCCGCCGCGCGGGCGCGCAGCTTCCAGTCGCTGCTGGACAACGGCGGCTCGCTGCAGCCCTATGCCGTGCTGTCGAACGAGGCGATCGGCCGCATCGACGACGAGCTGCCGGTCGACCAGGAATACGTCGGCCAGATCACGGTGCAGGGCAAGAAGGTGCCGGTGCTGCTGGCGCGCGCCGAGGAAGACGGCCGCCAGATCTGGCGCGTGGCGCCGGCCACGGTCGAGCAGGTGGCGATCGCCACCCGGCGCAGCAGCGCGGCCGACAGCGAGGAAGACGGCCTGGTGATCGCCGGCGCGCCGCTGAAGGACTGGGCCCTGCTGGTGGGGCTGGGGGTGGTGATCTTCGGCGGCCTGTGGATGGTCGCCCTGCTGGTGGTGGCCGGCACCCGCCGCCTGGTCGCCGATCCGGCATCGAACGGCCTGTACCGCTTCCTCGAGGCCGCGCTGCCGCCGGCCAGCCTGCTGCTCGCGGTGGGCCTGTTCTTTGCGCTGGCCGAACGGCTGCCGGTCGCCATCGTGGCGCGCCAGACCCTGCTGCGCTACACCGGCATCGTCTCCGTCATCGCCCTGGTCTGGTTCGGCCTGCGCCTGGTCGACGCCATCGCCGAACTGGCGATCGCGCGCATGCAGAAGCGCCAGCGCCGCCAGGTGGTCTCCGTCATCACCCTGCTGCGGCGCACGGCCAAGGTGCTGCTCCTGCTGTTCTCCGGCATCGGCATCCTCGACACCTTCGGCATCGACGTGACCACGGGGATCGCGGCGCTGGGCATCGGCGGCATCGCGCTGGCCCTCGGCGCGCAGAAGACCGTGGAGAACCTGGTGGGCAGCGTCACCGTGATCGCCGACCGCCCTGCCCAGGTGGGCGACTTCGTGAAAGTCGGCGACGTGCTCGGCACGGTGGAGGACGTCGGCATCCGCTCGACCCGCATCCGCACCGGCGAGCGCACCGTGGTCACGATCCCGAACGGCGACCTGTCGGCACGCCAGATCGAGAACTTCGCGGCGCGCGACCGCTTCCTGTTCAACCCCGTCATCGCGCTCGACTACCGCGTCTCCTCGGCGAAGCTGAAGGAAGGCATCGCCATCATCCGCGAGGTACTGGTCGATCACGAGAAGATCGCCGAGGGCGCCCGCGCCAACCTGGCGAAGATCACCGAGCGCGCCTTCAACGTCGAAGTGTTCTCCTACATCGAGGTGCGCGACTTCGACGCCAACGTCATCGTCCGCGAAGAGCTGCTGCTGGCGATCGTCGAACGCCTCGAAGCGGCCGGCATCGGCCTCGCCTTCCCGGCCCAGACCATCGTGTTCGCCCCCGAGGAAAACGCCGCACCGCTCAGCCTGAGGAAGGGCGACGACTGACCGACAATCCCAACCCTTGGTGTGAAACCGAGACAGTAGAACGGTCGCGTTGCGCACGCCGGACAGGCGCCGCAATCGCCGGCGCCGGGTGGCTATACTGGGCTGCATCCTTTCTTGTGCGAGGTGCGCCATGTCACGCCGCATCCAGACTCTGCTGTTCGTCCTGCTTCTCCTGCCCCTCCATGCTACGGCCGATACGGTCACCGTCACCACGCGCAGCAGCGGCACCATGGTTGCCTCGGGCGAAGCCGAGCGCCTTCTCGAGCTGCCGCCCGGCCCGGCCGACTACGAGCTGAGCTTTACTTCCACCTTGCCCGCCGCGGATATCGAGGTCTACCTCGGCAGCACGGATCTCAGCAGCTGGGGGCCGCTCGAAGTCACCCTGCAGTTTCGCGGCATCCGCCACAGCTTCAGCATTCCCGAAGGGATGAGCTGGATCCTGATCGCTTCCAACCTGGGCGGCGAGGACCTCTACCGGCATTCGATGACCTGGCCCATGATCGTGAGCTCCTTCGGGCTCGAAGGGATGATGTCCTTCGGCCTGCCTGCCGGCGGCTATCCCGGCACCGGGGATTTCTCGGCCCAGGACTTTGCGGTGAGCGATCCGGCCACTTCCCTCGTCGCGCTGCGCGTCTACCAGAATGGCGAAGCGACCGGCCAGCTGACCGGCACGGCCGATCGATTCGAGGTGTCGATCGTCAGCGCCGTGCCGGAGCCGTCCATCCTGGCCGGACTGTGCGCCGGCCTCGCCATCCTGGGCGCCGCAGCGCGCCGGCGCGCTAGATACGCGGCAGCAGCGCCTTGCGCTTGTTGCGCGCGCGGATGTTGAGCGCTTCCACCGCCAGCGAGAAGGCCATCGCCGCGTAGATGTAGCCCTTCGGCACGTGGGCCTCGAAGGCTTCCGCCGTGAGCGCCATGCCGACCATGACGAGGAAGGCCAGCGCCAGCACCTTCACGGACGGGTGGCGATCGACGAAGTCGCCGATCGGCTTGGCGGCAATGAGCATCACCAGCACCGAGAAGATCACCGCGGCCACCATCACGCTGATCTGGTCGACCATGCCGACCGCCGTGATGACGGAATCGAGCGAGAACACGATGTCGATCACCGCGATCTGGCCGATAATGCTCCAGAACAGGCGCTTGGTGGTGGCGCTGGTCGCCTGCTTGCCCGTGATGTCCTGCGGGCCCGCCTGGTCCTTGGCTTCCACCTCCACGAAGATCTCGTGCGAAGCCTTGTAGAGCAGGAACAGGCCGCCGAACAGCAGCACCAGGTCACGCCCGCTGATCCCCTGCCCCACCACGTGGAACAGGTCGGCCGTCAGGCCCATGACCCAACTCAGCGAGAACAGCAGCAGGAGGCGCGACACCATCGCGAAGCCCAGCCCCATGCGGCGCGCCTTGTCGCGCATCTCGGGCGGCAGGCGGCCGACCAGGATGGAAATGAAGATGATGTTGTCGACGCCGAGCACGATTTCCAGTGCGCTCAGCATCGCGAAAGCGATCCAGACGTTCGGGTCCATCAGCAGTTCCATGCCGGCCTCCTTGTGTCGAAAGCCGCAGTATTACATGAACGCCAATATTGCCGAGCACGTCCGCTCGCGGTCCGCTCAGCGCCCCGGCATCAGCCACAGGAGCGCCAGCGCGACGTGGATCGCGGAGCCGAGCGGCGGATAGGCCAGCGAGACGCCGATCGCGACCGCGTACAACACGATCGACAGGCGGTTCTTGCGGCTGCCCCAGGCCATCGCGTGGCCTGCGCCTTCGCCTCCCAGGCGCCAGGACAGCAGCATGAAGGAGATCGAGCAAAGCAGCAGCACCACCCCGTACATCGCCACCGGCACCGGCGCCATCGGATGCTCGCCGGCCCATGCCGTCACCCAGGGGATCAGCGACATCCAGAACAGCAGGTGCAGGTTGGCCCACAGGGCGGCGCCATCCACCCTGGCCACGCGGTCGAGCAGCGCGTGGTGATTGACCCAGTAGATGCCGACATAGACGAAGCTCAGCGCATAGCGCAGCCAGCCGGGCAGCACGTTCGCCAGGTCGGCGGCGGAGGTGCCGTGCGGCGGCTGCAGTTCCAGCACCATGATCGTGATGATGATGGCGATCACGCCGTCGCTGAAGGCCTCCAGCCGGTTCTTGCTCATCATGCGAATCACGCGGCCTCCGGTTCGGCGAGCGCCAGGTGCAGGCACAGGATGGCGACCGGCACGATGAGTGCGACGAAGCCGAAGGCCAGGTAGGCAAAGGCGGCGGCCGCGCAGCCGAGGGCAAAGGCCAGCACCGGCCAGAAGAACTTCCCGCAGCGCGCCTTGGTGGCTCCGTCGGCCGCGCCGCGCAGCCAGTCGGTCGCGTCGATCACGAGCTGGGTCACGTTACCCGTCATCATCGAGGTCGGCGCGAGGTGGGTCAGCAGCAGCTTGCTGGCCGCGCTGTGCGCGCCCATCGCCGCGGCGCCCAGCAGGCCCGCCGCCATCGCCAGTGCGCCGGCACTGCCGCCGACCGGCTCGGCCAGCATGCCGCAGGCCATGAAGCCCAGCAGCAGCACCAGCTGCTGCAGGTAGCTCGGCTTCACCGCGGAGCTGCCGCGCCGCTCGCAGCCCGCCACCAGCAGGCGGGCCGCCGCCACGCCCAGGATGAAGGCCGGGAAGGCCAGCAGCTTCAGGAGCGAGGGTGTTTGCGCCGGATCCGCCATGGATACCGCGATGAGCACGAAGTTGCCGGTCACGTGGGCCGTGAAGAGACCGAACAGGGCGATGAAGCCGAGGGTGTCGACGTAGCCGGCCAGGAAGCCCATGCCTACGCCCTGGACACGCTGAAATTCTGTGCTTTTCATGTCGATGGCCTCAGAACGCGAAGCAGCTGCAGCCGAGGGCGCCCCAGAAGCCGCCGAAGTCCGAGACCGGCACGCTGGACTTGCGCGCCCGGTCGTGCGAGTGGGCGTGCACGCCGCAGGGACCGCTGCACTGGTGGGCGAGGCTAGCCGCGGGCTGCTGCTGCGGTGTTGCACGGCGCCAGTGCCCGGGCACCCTGGTGACCGGCGACCATTCAGGCAGCACCGGAATCGGCGGCGGACCCAGGCTCGTAAATTCGGCCGCGCCATACACCAGCTGGCCGCCGACCACGGTCAGCACCGACTCGATCGCCTTGATGTCTTCTTCGTCCACGGTGAAGAAATCATCGGACAGGACCACCAGGTCGGCCAGCATGCCTTCCCGGATGCGGCCCTTGCGTCCCTGCTCGTTCGAGAACCAGGCGCTGCCCGAGGTCCACAGTTCGAGCGCGGTCGCGCGCGGCAGGTAGCCATGGTCGCCGTACAGCGGCAGGCCGCCGACCGTGCGTCCCGTCACCAGCCAGTACAGCGCGGTCCAGGGGTTGTAGCTGGCCACGCGGGTGGCGTCGGTGCCGGCGCCGACCGGCACGCCGGTCTCCAGCATGCGCTTGATGGGCGGCGTGGCGCGTGCGGCGTCCGCGCCGTAGCGGTCGACGAAGTACTCGCCCTGGAAGGCCATGCGGTGCTGGATCGCGATGCCGCCGCCTAATGCCCTTACCCTTTCTATACTGCGTTCGCTGATCGTCTCGCAATGATCGAACATCCAGTGCAGGCCATTGAAGGGGATGTCGCGGTTGACCTTCTCGAACACGTCCAGCATGCGGGTGATCGATTCCTCGTAGGTCGCGTGCAGGCGGAAGGGCCAGCGGGCCTCCACCAGGTGGCGCACCACCTTCTCCAGTTCATCCTCCATGCCTGCCGCCAGTTCCGGGCGCGGCTCCAGGAAGTCCTCGAAGTCGGCCGCCGAGAACACCAGCATCTCGCCGGCGCCGTTGTGGCGGTAGTAGTCGCTGCCCTGGCCAGGGGTGACCATGCCGGTCCAGCGCTGGAAGTCTTCCAGCTCGGCCCCCTTGTTCTGGGTGAACAGGTTGTAGGCGATGCGGATCGTCAGCTGATTGTTGCGGTCGAGTTCCTCGATGACCGAGTAATCCTCGGGGTAGTTCTGGAAGCCGCCTCCCGCATCGATGGCGCTGGTGATGCCGAGGCGGTTCAGTTCGCGCATGAACTGGCGGGTGGAGTTCACCTGCAGGTCGTAGGGCAGCTTGGGACCCTTGGCCAGGGTCGCGTACAGGATCATCGCGTTCGGACGGGCGATCAGCATGCCGGTCGGGTTGCCGGCCGCGTCGCGCTGGATCTCGCCGCCCGGCGGGTTCGGGGTGTCCTTCGCGTAGCCGACGGCGCGCAGCGCGGCCCGGTTGAGCAGCGCACGGTCGTAGAGGTGCAGGATGAAGACCGGGGTGTCGGGCGCGGCGGCGTTGATCTCTTCCAGCGTCGGCATGCGCTTTTCCGCGAACTGGAATTCGTTCCAGCCGCCCACCACGCGCACCCACTGCGGGTTCGGGGTGCGCAAGGCCTGCTCCTTCAGCATGCGCAGGGCGTCGCCAAGGGAAGGCACGCCTTCCCAGCGCAGCTCCAGGTTGTAGTTCAAGCCACCGCGGATCAGGTGCAGGTGGGAGTCGTTCAGGCCGGGGATCGCCGCGCGGCCATTCAGGTCGATGACCTGGCTGTCCGCCTGGCGGTAACGCATCACATGTTCCTGGTCGCCGACGGCCAGGAACCTGCCGTCCTGGATGGCGACCGCGCTGGCCTTCGGATTCTCGCGGTCGAGGGTGGTGAAACGGCCGTTGATGAGGATGAGCGGCGCCGCGGCGCTGCTGGTGGACGGTGTCGGCATGGTGGCTCCCTGGCGTTGGTGGTGGCGGTCCGCCGCGGCGGACCGGTGTGGATACTGCCGCTCAGCCTACCTGCGCGGGGACCGGCGCCAGGACGTCGTTCTTGCCCTGGTTCCGCGCAGGAGCCTTGTGCACCATCGTGTAGGCGTAGTCGACACCCATGCCGTAGGCGCCCGAATGCTCGGTGACGATCTTGATGACCGCGTCGTAGGTCTCGCGGTGCGCCCAGTCGCGCTGCCATTCGAGCAGGACCTGCTGCCAGGTCACCGGGACCACGCCGGCCTGCACCATGCGCTGCATCGCGAAGTCGTGGGCGTCCTTCGAGGTGCCGCCCGAGGCGTCGGCCACCATGTAGATCTCGTAGTCGCCTTCGAGCATGGCGCACAGGGCGAAGGTGGTGTTGCAGACTTCGGTCCAGAGGCCCGCCACGATGACCTTCTTCTTGCCGTTCGCTTTCAGGGCGTCGCGCACCTTCTGGTCGTCCCAGGAGTTCATCGAGGTGCGCTCGAGGATCGGGTGGTCGGGGAACACGTCCAGGATTTCCGGGTAGGTGCGGCCAGAGAACGATTCGGTCTCGACGGTGGTGATGATGGTCGGGATGCCGAACGCCTTGGCCGCCTTGGCCAGGCCCACCACATTGTTCTTGAGAAGCTGGCGGTCGATCGACTGCACGCCGAAGGCCATCTGCGGCTGGTGGTCGATGATGATCAGCTGCGAGTTTTCCGGGGTCAGGACTTCGAGTTTGGCGTTGTTCATGGCGTTCTCCTTCGTTTTTCAGATAAGCCGCATGCGTGCGGCGGGTATGGTTTGATGCGCTTCAGCCCTTGCGGGCCTCCAGGTTCACTTCCTTGGCTTGCACGCCGGTGATCTTCGGCTGGCATTCGCCGGCGAACCAGGCCCGGGTGATCGGCTCGCCGTCGATCAGGCGCCTGGCCACCGGGACGATCTGCTCGCCGACCAGCATGCCCAGCAGGCCGACCAGGGCGATCGCGGGCGGGGCCGGCGAGCGGACGTCGATCAGTCCGTAGAGCAGGCCGGCCAGGATGCCGGCGCCGAGGGAAATCAGGTACATGGTCCGCTCCTCCTTCTGCTGCGCCATCGCTGGCGCGGTTGATCGGAATCATCGAACGGCTCGACGGTAGCGGACTATGTGACTGCCTTGCCGCTCCCGCTTCGTGTTCGATGCGATGGAGTCATTATGCGCGGCGTAAAGGAAGATGAAAAACGGATAATTTTCAGATCTACAATCGATTTATTCGAACATCGATTGCGAGAACAAAGCACGCGCTATTCGGGGTCGTGGCAGACGACGCAGCGCTTGTTGCCGTCGGGGTCGCGGAAATAGGCGCCGTAGTAATGCGGGTGATAAGCCGGCCGCAGGCCGGGGGCGCCCTCGTCCATGCCGCCGTGGGCGAGGGCCAGGCGCCAGGCTTCGTCCACCACGGCGCGGCCGAGCGCCTGGAGGGCGGCCATCTGCCCATTGCCCGCCTCATGCGGGGCGCCGTCATGGGGCGCACCGATCAGGAACAGCGGACGCGGTTCCTGATGCGATTGCCAGCCGTCCCACGCCGCTCGCGGTCGCAAAAGCGCGGGGCATTGCCGAGCAGCGCCATCAAGTCCGCATAAAAGCGATAGGCCCGGTCGAAGTCTTTAACGCCGATAAAGATGTGGGAAAACACGGTCGCTCCTTCGACGCGCCGGCACTGGACATGCCGGTACAGGTTTGCAGAACCAGAAAAGCCCGCTGTGGTGTGCCCTCCCGGGCCATGCCGGGCTCCTGCCACGCGAATCGATGAGTATCGAAGGTAGCACGATCCGCTACCCGGTGTGGCGCCTGCCCGGCCATCGGCGTTTGTACCTGTGGCGCGGGAAGGCGGATGGGACCATGCGCCGGCGCCGGCAGTATCGGCGCGCCCGGTCAACCCCAGCCCTGACGCACATGCACATACGGCCATGCATTTTCGCCCTGTCCTGCCCCTCCGCCTGCCTCGCCCATGCGATTCGGGCACCCGAAGGGCGACAGTGAGAATCCGTGTACTTGTGCCCTTTAACTTCCATACACTGCCCTGCCAACCTTCGTCGTCCAGAAGCGCAACGCCGGCGTGCACGTCACCGGCAGCACGCTGCTGCGGATCCTGTGCTGATTGGCCTCATCGGCCCCTTCGTCGTCGGCAACGTCTAGACCGCCGCCCGCTGCGCCGCCCGGCATCCCCACCAGGCGGCTTCCTCGAAGACCGACAGGCCGGACAGGTCGGCATGCGCGAACAGGATCGGTCCCTGCGACTCGCGTAATGCCGCGAGGCCCGCATTGCCGCGAAATCCCGGCTGCGGCACCGCCATCGCATGCGCGCGCAGCGTGATGTCGACCCGCTCGACGCAGGGGGCGAGCGTCCAGCCGTAGGCCTCCTTCAGATCGCTGCCCGCGAGCTCGAGCAGCTCGGCGCCGCTGGCGCCCTGCATCCAGCGCCGCGCCTGGGCCGGCGTGTGCTGGGACAGCGCCGTGTAGGCGGTGAAGACGGTCTTTTCGGGCGGGCGCGAACGGATGTCCTGGTGGGTCGAGACGACATAGCCGAGTCCCCGCCCCTGGTAGACGACGTTGTCCCAGGCTAGCTGCGCTTCGGGCAGCTCGCGCGGGAAGTCGCGCATCAGGAAGTTCGACACCATCCATGGCGCGTATTCCGGCAGGTGGCGGCGCGGATCGAAGCCATAGCGCTCGATGCCCTCGACCACGCGGCTCGCCACGAACAAGGGCATGGCCACGATCGCGCGGCGCGCCCGCACCAGGAAAGTCTGCGGCCTGCCCTCCTGCAGCGTGAAGCACAGCGCTTCGACCTTGCCGTCTACTTCTCGGACCGATGCGGCCGTGCCCTTGCGCCTGCGCTGGCCCGCCCTGCCTGCCAGCGCCTCGGCCAGCGGCGACAGGCCGCCCGGCCAGGTCAGCAATGCGTTGTCGCCGGCGTTGGCGGCCTGGCCCCAGCGTCCGGCAAAGTAATGGATGCCGGCCCAGGCCGAGACGCGGTCCAGGCCGGCGCCGTAGTCGTCGCGGCAGCAGTAGTCGAGGTACCAGCGCAGGGTCGCCGAGCGGTAGCCCTGGTCGCCCAGCCACTGGGCGAAGCTGATCCGGTCCAGCAGCGCGTAGGCCGGATCGTTCGAGGACAGCGCCAGCGGGAACACGAAGGCGCGCCGGCCGTCCTTGCCGCGCGCGTGGCGCAGGCGGGCCATCTCGTCGAAGAAGAGCTTGTGCTGGGCCGCGTCGTCGGCGTTTTGCGGCACCAGGCCTTCATGCCATATGCCGTCGCGCAGCAGGCGTTCTTCCGGACCGTGCAGGATGAAGCGCTCGTCGTAGTAGGGCTTGTCGCCGTCCGGGTCGCGCAGCAGGATGCCGAGGTCCGCCAGCATCGCGCGCACATGGGTCGACTCGGGTCCGGGCAGCGGCAGGTAGTGCGCGCCGGTGGGACAGGCCAGCTCGCCGTAGCGGCTGCCGGCCGCATTGCCGAAGGCTTCCGGCCCATCGAGCAGCAGGTAGTCCTCGTGACCGAGCCGGCCGAGCTGCCAGGCCGCGCTCAGGCCCCCGATGCCGGAACCGAGGATCACGACGTCGGTATCGAGAACCTTGCCCGGCGCCGGCAGTGCGTTCCGGTCGCGCAGGAAGTGGCCTTCGAGCCGGCCGGGGTAATGCACCGCGGGCGTGAGCTCCTGCCAGCGATAGAAGCCGGCGCTGGTTGCCAGCCCGGCCGCACCCGCGCCGGCCGCCGACAACAGGAAGGAGCGCCGGTCCATCAGCGGATCACCTGGCGCCAGTCGTCCTCGAACTCGCGCACCAGCGACTGGCTGTCGAGCCGGTTCGGCGCCATCTGCCGGCGCACCATGTCGGGCGGGAAGGCGAACATGGCGCGCGTGGTTTCCGCATCCAGGAAGCGCATCGGCAGGCGGTAGCCGGCCGGCGGCACGTAGCGGCCCTGGGGCGAGGCCATGATGAAGCCCCACTCGCCGAAGGACGGCACATACAGGTGATAGGGCCAGGTCTGCAGGCCGACTTCGCGCAGGGTCGCCTCGATGGTCCAGTAGGCATTCGGCGCGAAATAGGGTGAAGTCGACTGGACGGCGATCAGGCCATTGGCCGCCACGTGCTTGCGCAGCTGGCCGTAGAAGGGCACGGAGTACAGCTTGCCGAGTGCGAAGCTGGACGGATCGGGGAAGTCGACGATGACGAGGTCGTACATGCCCGCTTCCTTCTGCAGCCAGATCGCCGCATCCGCATTCACGACCTTGACGCGCTTGTCATTGAGGGCGTTCGCGTTGAGCTTTACCAGCTCGGGACGGGTGGCGAAGGCCTGCGTCATCGCCGGGTCCAGGTCGACCAGGGTCACCTCTTCCACATGCGGGTAGCGCAGCACTTCGCGCACGGCCAGGCCGTCGCCGCCGCCCAGCACCAGCACGCGCTTGGCCCAGGGGAGCGTCTGCAAGGCCGGGTGCACCAGGGCCTCGTGGTAGCGGTATTCGTCGCGCGAGGAGAACTGCAGGTTGCCGTTGATGTAGAGGCGCAGGTCGTCCTTCCAGCGCGTGATGACGAGGCGCTGGTAGGGCGTGGTGGTCGAGTACACGACCTCGTCGCCGAACAGGCCATGCTCGCCCCACTCCACCATCTTGTCCGAGAATCCGAAGCCCAGCACCAGCGTGAACAGCACGACGCCCGCGCGAATCGCCTTGGCCTGCAGGTCCGCCAGCTCGGCGCGGAACACGTAGAGGGTCCACAGGGCCACGCCGACGTTGAGCATCCCGAACAGGAAACCGGTGCGCACCAGGCCCAGGTGCGGCGCCAGCACCAGCGGGAACAGCAAGGAGACGGCCAGCGCGCCGAGGTAGTCGAAAGTGAGCACGCGGCTGACGATCTCGGCGAACTCGGTGCGCCGTTCGTTCAATGCGCGCATCACGAGCGGCACTTCCATGCCGACCATGGCGCCGATCAGGAAGACGGTCACGTAGAGCACCGTGCGGAACGGCGCGCCCATCCAGGTGAAGGTCATGAAGAGCATCGCGGCGGACAGCCCGCCGATCAGGCCGACCGCCAGTTCGATGTCGATGAAGCGCGACAGCACGTCCTCGTCGCGCACATACTTCGAGAAGTGGGCGCCGACGCCCATGGCGAACAGGTAGCAGCCGATGATGGTGGAGAACTGGAGGACCGAGTCGCCCAGCAGGTAGCTGGACAATGCACCAGCAATAAGTTCGTAGGCGAGTCCGCAGGAAGCGACGACGAAAACCGAAAGGATCAGAATTTTTTTGGTCATTGAACAACTTTTGTTCTAAGATCGCTGTGCTGCAATCCGACTATTTTTCTTTGGAGAATGTTGTGCCCGCCATCCTAAACTATGTGCTGCATCTTGCGACGGCAATCGCGCTGGTTCTGGCATTTTTTGTGGTGTACACGCGGGTCACGCCCTACGACGAAGTGCTGCTCATCCGCCAGGGCAACTGCGCCGCCGCGGTGTCGCTGGGCGGC
This sequence comes from Massilia sp. BKSP1R2A-1, assembly GCF_050586525.1. Lineage (NCBI taxonomy): Bacteria > Pseudomonadati > Pseudomonadota > Betaproteobacteria > Burkholderiales > Oxalobacteraceae > Massilia > Massilia sp. BKSP1R2A-1. Next base: position 77,455 of record NZ_JBOBRE010000014.1, read on the forward strand.
ACCCTGCTGGGCTTCTCGGTGACGATCGCCTCGGCGCTGATGCATACGAGCGACTACTACGAATTCTGCGGATGGGCCGCGCTGGCCATGCTGATCCAGGTGCTGGTCTTTGTGATCGCCACGCGCCTGCTCCGCATGTCCAAGGACCACATCGAACACAACAACGTCGGCTTCGGCATCCTGCTCGGTTCGATCTCGCTGTCGATCGGCCTGGTCAACGCCGGCAGCATCTCCTGATACCAGAAGTTATTCATACCGCATAAAGAGGAACCATCATGTCTCTCGGCTCATTCATCAAGAAGCAGTTTCTCGACGTCCTGCAATGGAACGAGGAAGGCGAAGGCGTGCTGGCCTGGCGCCATCCGATGGAAGACTACGAAATCCAGAACGGCGCCACCCTCGTGGTGCGCGAGTCGCAGGTCGCCGTGTTCGTGGACGAAGGTCGCATCGCCGACGTGTTCGGCCCCGGCACCCACCGCCTGACCACCTCTACCCTGCCGGTGCTGACCAACCTGAAGAACTGGGACAAGCTGTTCGCCTCGCCCTTCAAGTCGGACGTGTACTTCTTCAGTACCCGCGTGCAGACCGGCCGCAAATGGGGCACCCCGCAGCCGGTGACGATCCGCGACAAGGACTTCGACATGATCCGCGTGCGCGCCTTCGGCATGTATTCCTATCGCATCGCGGACCCGCGCCTGTTCTTCACCGAGATCAGCGGCACCCGCGCCGCCTACACGCGCGACGAAGTCGAGGACCAGCTGCGCGGCCTCATGCTGGCCACCATGGCCAACTCGCTGGGCGCATCGAAGATCGCCTTCCTCGACATGGCCGCCAACCAGACCCTGATGGCGCAGCAGATCCGCGGCGACCTGACCGCGGCGTTCGCGCGCTACGGCGTCGGCCTCGACGAGTTCAACGTCGCCAGCGTCAGCCTGCCGGAAGAACTGCAGGCGGCCCTGGACGAGCGCATCTCGGCCGGCATGAAGGCCAGTCTCGGCGCCGACAAGATCGGCGGCTTCACCCAGTTCCAGGTGGCGAGCAGCATCCCGCTGGCGGCCCAGAACGAAGGCGGCATCGCCGGCATCGGCGCCGGCGCGGGCGCCGGCATCGCCATCGGCCAGGCCATGGCGCAGGGCATGCAGGGCGCGTTCGCACCGCCACAGCCGCCGGCCGTGCCGGCCGCCAGCGAGTCGATCGAGGACCGCCTCGCCAAACTGAAAGGCCTGCTGGACAAAGGCTTGATCTCGCAGGGCGATTACGACAGCACCAAGGCCGAGCTCCTGAAAAAACTGATCGGCTGATGCAGAACGTTTCCTGTCCTTCCTGCGGCGCGCCGATCGCTTTCCGCTCGCACGCCTCCGTGATGGCGGTGTGCGAGTACTGCCGCGCGACCGTGGTCAAGGAGGCGGACGCCGTCCGCGACCTCGGCAAGATGTCCGAGGTGCTGGAGGATTACTCGCGCATCCAGGTCGGCACCGCAGGCGTGCACGGCGGGCGCAGCTTCACCGTGGTCGGCCGCATCCAGCTGCGCTTCGAGGCCGGCATGTGGAACGAGTGGTACGTGCTGTTCGACGACGGCGCGGACGGCTGGCTGGGCGACGCCTCCGGCCAGTACACGATGACCACCGAACGCGAAGCGGCGTCAAGCCTGCCCGCATTCGACGACGTCAAGGTCACGCGCCAGTACGACATCGGCTTCGGCCCCTATGTGGCTTCCGACAAACGCGTCGCCAGATGCACCGGCGGCCAGGGCGAGCTGCCCTTCAAGGTGGGACCGGGCTGGGAAGCGCGCGTGGCCGACTTCCGGCGCGGGCCGAGTTTCGCCACCCTCGACTATTCCGACGGCACGCCGCCCCTGCTCTATGCCGGCACCGCGGTGACGCTGGAGGGGATGAAGTGCCAGCTGCTGCGCGACGACGAACAGATCAAGGCAAGCAGCGGCAAGTACCGCGGCCGGGTCGACGTGCTGCAGTGCCCGTCCTGCGGGTCTTCGATCCGCTACGTGCCGGGACTGGCGGCGAACTGCGTCTGCCCCAACTGCGCCACGCCGGTCGACGCCTCCTCGCCCAAGGTCGAGGTGCTGCTCAAGGGCGAGCAGAACGAGCGCGTGAGCTACACCCTGTCGCTCGGCGCCACGGCGAAGATCGGCGGCCTGGAGTACCGGGTGCTGGGCGCCATGCGGCGCGAGGACAACGAGGGCGAATCCTGGGACGAATACCTGCTGTACTCGACCCAGGGGCCCTTCATCTGGCTGGTGGAGACCAGCGAAGGATGGTCGCGCTCGCAAGTGCTCGACGACTGGCCGACGCCGCCGCTGCCGGCCATGCACACCGTCCAGGTGGACAAGGTGCCCTATGAGCGCACCTGGGTCTACCAGGCGCGCGTGGTGCACGTGGCCGGCGCCTTCAACTGGCGCGTCAAGGCCGGCGACATGGTCCACGTGGCGGAATACGAACATGGACAGAACGGCCTGGCAGCCGAGCACACGAACGAGGAGCTGAGCTGGTCGCGCTCCTCCCCGCTGGCGGACGACCAGGTGCGCGCCTGGTTCCAGCTGGCCCGTCCCGCTGCCGACAAGGCTGCGCCCAAGCGCGAACTGGGCCAGAGCGACATCGCTTGGCGCGCCCTGCTCTGGATCCTGGGCCTGAATTTCATTCCGCTGCTCTTCAACTTCTTTGGAACCGTGTTCTGGATGGTGCTCGGCGTGCTTGCCCTGTTCCTGCCGACGATGCTGTTCCAGCCCAAGAAATGACGTCCGCATGAACCGCAATTTTCTCATCTACGCCGTGGTGGTGACCCTGGTGACCACCATCGTCTGCTGGGTCAGCATGGCCTCCAGCGCCCGCTCCGGCGGCGGCAACAGCTGGCGCAGCCACAGCTATGGCGGCGGCAGCGGTGGCTATTCCGGCGGCGGGCACAAGTGAGCACGGCGCACCGTCCCGCGGGCATCCATTTGCTGGCCGACCTGGCCGGCGTCGATGCCGCCCTGCTCGTCGACCCGGATGCGATCGACGCGCTGCTGCGCACGGCCGCCGTGGCGGCGGGCGCACGCATCCTGCACAGCCACTTCCACAGTTTTGGAGCGGGCATGGGCGTGACCGGCGTGCTGCTGCTGGCCGAGTCGCACATCTCGATCCACACCTGGCCCGAGCACGGATTCGCGGCCGCCGACATCTTCATGTGCGGCGACGCGCAGCCACAGCTGGCCCTGGACGTGATCGATGCGGCCCTCAGGCCGGCCACGCGTTCGGTACAAACCATCGCACGCGGACAGCTATAATCCGGGATCGTTCGACTTGTCCCAAGGCTCAGTATGACGCAATCCGCTTCTCCCCTGCCGAAGGCGCTCGGCCACATCCGCGTGCTCGACCTCTCCCGTGTGCTCGCCGGCCCCTGGTGCTCGCAGAACCTGGCCGACCTCGGCGCCGACGTGATCAAGATCGAACGGCCCGGCAACGGCGACGATACCCGCGCCTGGGGTCCGCCCTATGCGAAAGACGCGGACGGGAACGACACCAGTGAAGCGGCCTATTACCTGTCCGCGAACCGCGGCAAGCGCTCGGTCACGGTGGACATCGCCAGCAGCGAAGGCCAGGCCCTGCTGCGCGAATTGGTGAAGCACTGCGATGTGGTGCTGGAGAACTTCAAGGTTGGCCACCTGAAGCGCTACGGCCTCGATTACGACACCCTGAAAGCGATCAAGCCGGACCTGGTCTACTGCTCGATCACCGGCTTCGGCCAGGATGGGCCCTATGCCCACCGCGCCGGCTACGACTTCCTGATCCAGGGCATGGGCGGCCTGATGTCGGTCACCGGCGAACGCGACGACCTCCCCGGCGGCGGCCCGCAGAAGGCCGGCGTGGCCCTCACCGACCTGATGACCGGCATGTACGCGACCGTGGCCGTGCTGGCCGCGCTGACCCACCGCGACCGCACCGGCGAGGGCCAGCACATCGACATGGCCCTGCTCGACACCCAGGTGGCGATGCTGGCGAACATGGGCAGCAACTACCTCAACAGCGGCGAGCCGCCCAAGCGCTGGGGCAATGCGCACGCCAACATCGTGCCCTACCAGACCTTCGCCTGCGCGGACGGCCACATCATCGTCGCCACCGGCAACGACGGGCAGTACCAGAAGTTCGTCGAGGCCGGCGGCCGGCCGGAACTCGGCCTGGACGAACGCTTCGCCACCAATCCGCTGCGCGTGAAGAACCGCGACGTGCTGGTGCCGATCCTGGCGGAGATGGTCAAGGAAAAGCCGCGCGACGAGTGGATCGCGCTGCTCGAGTCGGTCGGCGTACCCTGCGGTCCGATCAACGATCTTGGCGAGGTGTTCACCAACGAGCAGGTGCAGGCGCGCGAGGTGGCGATCGAACTGCCGCATCCGAAGGCGGGCAAGGTGAAACTGGTGCGCAATCCGATCAGGATGTCGGCCACGCCGGCGACCAGCGACAAGGCGCCGCCGCTGCTGGGGCAGCATACCGACGAGGTGCTGCGCGATGTGCTGGGCCGCAGCGACGCCGACATCGCCGCCCTGCGCGACAAAGGGGTGTTGTAGGGGTGGGCGATCCCTCGCCCACGCGTTCAAACAGTGCGTGAATAGCTCGCGCCGCATCCGTTCACGCGGAAGTTGAACGCGTGGGCGGAGGACCGCCCACCCTACGAGTCAGTGCAGCTGGTGCTTGAGGTCCGACAGCACGTCATGCACACGCGTCACCACCGACGCGACCTGCGGCGACGGTTGCTGGCTGCGGCACATCCGCTTGGCTTCGTCGCCCATCTCCTCCAGCCGGTCGATGCACTCGACCATGCGCGACTGGTCGTTCGACTGCATCACGCGCTGGGCTTCCGGCATTTCCCGGGCGATCTTCTGGATGCAATCACGGATCTCGCTGGGCGCTCCCTGATCGTTGCGGGTAACGTCCTCGGCCTGGTTGATGGTCTGCTGGATCTGGCTGAAACGCTGTTGGATTTCGGCGGCTTGCAACATGATGACCTCCTGAAAGTATGGCGGCGGATCCGCTGGAACCATTCACTTTAGTCTTCCTGCCAACGATATCAAGTCCCGGTTTTCAGCCGTGCGAGGGTCAAACCCCGTTCATCCGTCCGGCTGGACGCGTCTCCTGGAAGGCTGTATAAAGTTGCAACGAATAAACAGCAAGGGAAGCCCATGAAACGCATGCACCGCCTGTCGTCCACGATCGCTCTTTCCATGGCCGCGCTGGCCTGCAGTACTGCCCAGGCCGCCGACGTCATCATTACCGCCGAGCGCCTGCTCGACGTGCGCACCGGCCGCATGGTCCAGCGCCCGGAGATCCTGGTCCGCGACGGCAAGGTGGTGAGCATCAAGCCCGATGCCGGCGCGCCGCAGGCCGGCGAAACGGCCACCCGCATCGCCCTGCCCGGCATGACCCTGCTACCGGGCCTGATCGACATGCACGTACACCTCGATTCCGACCCGACCTATGGCGGCTACAGCTACCTCGAGTACAACGAGCGCTTCTGGTCGGCGCTGGCCGTCGTGCACGCGGGCCGCACCCTGGATGCGGGCTTCACGACGGTGCGCAACGTCGGCGCCTCGGACTGGAACGACGTGGGCCTGAGCCAGGCCATCGCGGCCGGCAAGGTGCGCGGGCCGCGCATCATCCCCGCCGCCTGGTCCTTCGGCGCCACCGGCGGCCACTGCGACAGCACCTACTTCCCGCCCTCGATGGAAGAGAAGAACCCGTACAACGCCGACGGCCCCGAGGAGGTGCGCAAGTCGGTGCGCGCGCTGCGCAAGTACGGCGCCCAGGTGATCAAGGTCTGCGCCACCGGCGGCGTCTTCTCGCGCAATACCGAACCGGGCCAGCAGCAGATGAACTACGGCGAGCTGCGCGCCGCCGTCGAGGAAGCGGCCCAGTGGGGACTGAAGGTCGCAGCCCACGCGCACGGCGCGGCCGGCATCAAGGACGCGATCCGCGCCGGCGTCACCACGATCGAGCACGCGAGCCTGATCGACGACGAAGGCATCGGGCTGGCGAAGAAGCACGGCGCCTGGCTGTCGATGGACATCTATAACGGCGACTACACGGCGGCCGAGGGCAAGAAGAACGGCGTATTGGAAGACAACCTGCGCAAGGACCGCGAAGTGACCGAGATCCAGCGCCAGAACTTCAGGAAAGCCCATGCGGCCGGCGTGAAGATGGTGTTCGGCACCGACGCCGGCATCTACCCGCACGGCGACAACGGCAAGCAGTTCGCGCTGATGGTGAAGTACGGGATGACGCCGCTGCAGGCGATCCAGGCCGCGACGGTGAACGCCGCCGAAGCGCTGGGTCGCGCCGACATCGGCGTGGTGGAAGCGGGCCGCATGGCCGACCTGGTGGCGGTCGGCGGCGACCCGCTGCAGGACGTACGCGTGCTCGAAACCCCTGCGGTGGTGATCCAGGGCGGCGCGGTCGTCAAGCGCGCGGCCCCGTGATCGTTCAGTTGCGCTTCAAGCGCCACATCTCGTAGCGTTCTTCTCCCTTTTTCACCTGGCCGGCGAAGTGCCGGTTCAGGTGGCTGGCCGTGAAGACGACGTTGCCATCGGGGCCGATGGTGGCCGTATCGGGCCAGTGCACGCCATCGTGCGCGGCCAGCAACGATAATGTGCCCTTGCGCGGATCGTATTACGCGAGCCCGTTGCGGGTGACGTCGGTGATGTAGAGCGTGCCGTCGGGACCCGTGACGATGCCGTCCGTGTTGCCGCCAATGTCGCCCAGGCCGCGTACTGCCTTTGCCAGCGTCGCTTCTGTCGCCTGCGGGTCGCGCAGCAAGGCCGGCGGGATGGCCCAGGCGTGGGTGCCGCTCGTCACCGTCCAGTAGAGTGCCTGCGCGTCCGGCGACAGTGCGATGCCGTTCACGCCCAGCACCAGCGGCTTGCCCGGCCACACCTCCTCGCCATGCGACATCACCTTTGCCCCCGCCTGCGGGAGCACGCTCGGGTGGCGGTCGAGCACGCGGCGCGCGCGGCCTGTCGCGAAGTCGGCGACGATGATGGCGGCCTGGTTCCGCGGCGCGCTGCGCAGGCCACTGTCCGAGACAAACGCCAGCCGGCGCGCCTCGTCCACCGCGATATCGTTCAGGAAGCTGCCCTTGCGGTCGGCCACGGCGTCCAGCAGTATCACCTTGACGGTCTTGCGGCTCTCCAGGTCGATCACCATGATCTTCTGGGCACCGGGCGGCGCCTCCGCCTCGCCGGCGACGAAGCCCTGGTCGAGCGCCCACAGCCAGCCGTTGCGGCGCTCGATGTGAAAGCCCAGCACGTTGCGCAAATGGGTCCCGGGGGCGCCACGGACGTCGTTCGCGGCGGTCGAGGGGAAGGCGCTCAGGCGCGCCGGGCCGCTTGTCACGCGCGTGTCGAGGATGCTCAGCATGGCCGGCGCGTCAGGCGCCATCAGGCGCGGGGTGCTGACGAAGGCGCGGCCCTTGGCGTCGAAATGGATGCCGGCGATCGGCGCGCCGATCGAATTGGCGAACGGCGTGCCCTGCGCGGCGTCCCAGCTCACGCCGGTATAGCTGCGCCAGCGTTCGAGCGACGGCTCGGCGGCGAAGGCGGATGCCGCGAGCGCGGCGGCGGCCAGGATGGCGGCGGCGAATCGGGTCTGCATGGCCGGTCTCCTCACAGGATCGAGCGGTAGCTGCCGCCCTCGACGCGCACGGCCGCGCCATTGCTCGCAGCGCCGAGCTGGCTGGCCAGCAGGGCCACCATGGCGGCCACCTCGTCGGCCTCGATCATGCGGGCGATCAGCGAACTCGGGCGGTAGCTGGCGAAGAAGTGGGCCTCGATCACGGCGTCCGTCATGCCGGGCCGCGGCGCGGTCTGGCGCAGGTAGTCGACGATGCCATCCGAGCGCGTCGCGGCCGGTGGACGGCGGCGCCGACGGTGGCCGTGTCGGACGACGTGCTGGGCGTGGTCTCGCTGGCCGTGGCCGGGGTCGGGATCGCCCAGAGCTACGACTTCATCGTGCGCGGGCAGCTGGCGAGCGGGCGGCTGGTCGAGCTGCTGCCGCAGCTGCGCGGCCGCACCCGCCCCTTCTCGGTCCTGTATGCGCCGCACCACCGCCAGTCCGGCGCGACGCGGGCGATGATCGCCCTGCTCACGGCGGCGTGACTACTCAGGCGCCTTGCGCGACGTGCGCCTCCAGCGCGGCGGCCAGGGCGTCGAACACCACCCGGCAGCGCGGGCTGTCGCGCTGGTCTTCGTGCATCGTCAGCCAGGTCTCCAGCAGCGGACCGAAGGCCTCGGGCAGCAGGCGCACCAGGCCCGGCGTGCGGCGCGCCAGCGCCACCTGGCAGATGCCGATGCCGGCGCCGGCGCGGATCAGGGCCAGCTGGGCGACGTCGCTGTCGCAGCGCAGCGCCGTGCGCCCGAACTGCGGCCAGCGCTTCAGGGCCTCGCGCACATAGGAAGACGGACGGTCATAGCCGATCAGGTCGTGGCCGGACAGTTCGTCGAGACTGGCCGGCACGCCGCGCCGCGCCAGGTAGGATGCGTGCGCATGCAGGCCGAGCGCCACGGCGCCGACCCGGCGCGCCACCAGTTGCTCCTGCGTGGGCCGCGCCATGCGCACCGCGACGTCGGCTTCGCGCTGCAGCAGGTCCTGCACCTGGTTCGACAGCACGAGTTCGATGGCCAGGTCCGGGTAGCGGGCGCGCAGGTCGGCGAGCACCGGCGGCAGCACCTCGATGCCGATCACCTCGCTCGCCGTGACCCGCACCACGCCGCGCACGCCGTCGCCATAGCTGGCGGCCGTGCGCTCGAGGCTGGCCGCCATGCTCTCCATCGCCTGGGCATGCGGCTGCAGGGCGCGCGCCGCCTCGGTGGGCAGAAATCCCGTTTGCGAACGCGTGAACAGCGCCAGGCCCAGCGCGCTTTCCAGCGCCGCGATATGGCGGCCGACGGTGGGCTGCGCCACGCCGAGCGTGCGCGCGGCGCCGCTCAGCGAGCCTTCGCGCATCACGGCCAGGAAAGAACGGTAAAGCTCCCATTCGATATTCGACGCCACCTCTGCTCCTATACATTTTTGAATGGACGCTAGCGCACTCTATGCAATTCCATTTAGCCCAAGCATGCCGCAACATGGCCCCATCGTCAACGAAGGAGGAAGTCATGGAACAGGAACTGGCATTGGTGCTGGGCGCGAGCGGCGGGATCGGCGGTGAGGTGGCGCGCCAGCTGCAGCGCGCAGGATGGCGGGTCCGTGCGCTGTCGCGCCGGCCGCCGCAGGACGCGCAGGGCATCGAATGGCTGCAGGGCGACGCCCTGGTCGGCACCGACGTGGCCAGGGCGGCGCGCGGCTGCGCCGTCATCGTGCATGCGGTGAACCCGCCCGGCTACCGCAACTGGGCCGGCCAGGTCGTGCCGATGCTGCGCAATACGATCGCGGCGGCGGAAAAGCATGGCGCGCTGGTGCGCCTGCCCGGCACCGTCTACAACTACGGCCCGGACGCCTTCCCGCTGGTGCCGGAAGACGCCCCTCAGCGTCCGCTCACGCGCAAGGGCGCGCTGCGGGTGCAGATGGAGGAAGAACTGGCGGCCCATGCGGCGCGCGGCGGGCGGGTGCTGATCGTGCGCGCCGGCGACTTCTTCGGCCCGCAGGCCGGCAACAACTGGTTCGCCCAGGGTCTCGTGAAACCGGGCCGGGCGCCCGCCGCCATCGCCAACCCCGGCCTGGCCGGCGCCGGCCACCAGTGGGCCTACCTGCCGGACGTCGCCGCCACGATGGTGGCCCTGCTCGCACGCCGGACCAGCCTCGCACCTTTCGCGCGCTTTCACTTCGAAGGCTACTGGGATGAAGACGGCGAAGGCTTGGCGCGCGCGATCCGGCAGGTAGCAGCCAAGCATGGCATCCAGGCGCGCATTACGCGCTTCCCCTGGTGGCTGGTCCGCCTGATGGCGCCCTTCCACACCACGATGCGCGAGCTGCTCGAGATGCGCTACCTGTGGCGCGAGCCGCTGCGGCTCGACAACGCGCGCCTGCTTGCGGTGCTGGGCGCCGAACCGCGCACGCCGCTGCTGGAGGCGGTCGAGCAGACCTTGCTTGGCCAGGGCTGCCTGCCGGCGCCCGCCCTTACGTTTGCTTAAACAATTTATTTTGCATACACGGATTTCCGGGGCCGAGCTGCGCTAGGCTGTCATTCAACCCAATCACGCAAGCTACGCCAATGCCATCTCGCATCACATCGCTGATTCTTGCCTGTGCGATCCTTGCCACTTCAGCGCCGCATGCCCAGGACCTCGGGGTCTATCCGCCGGGATGGATCCCGGAACGCCCGCTGCCTAAGCCGCAACCGCCCACCAGTCCCATGCCGCACTGGTACGAAGTACGCGGCGGCGGCTGGCAGCCTTCCCTGGAAACCGTGCAGCACATCGCGTCCCTGCTCAAAGCCAGGCTCGCCGACAACAGTCGGTTCAATCCACCCAAGCCCGACCATGCGATTCAGTTTCGCGGCGAGATCGTCGACGGGGCGCGCATCGTCCGGCTCTTTGGAATGTGTTCGATCGGCCTCGGCGGGCCGTCCGCCTTGTCGGACGCATTTCTGGAAGTACGCGACGGCGGCCGCTGCGTCTTCGATGCCGAATTCGATATGGCGGAACAAGCGATCAAGCACTTCAGCTACTACCCCCAAGGTTGAGACAGCCCGTGAACACACGTCTCCTGCTGGTTCTGCTCCCCCTCGCCGTCTTGTCCGTCCAGGCACAGGACATCAAACGCGACAGCCCCTGGTCGACCTTCTACATTCCGCCGATCAATCCCACCCCACATTGGTACGAGGTACGTGGCGGCAGTTGGCGCGTATCACCAGAGACCTTGCAGGCGATGACAATACTCGTCGACGCCGAAATCGGCCGTAACAAGAGTTTCCTCCCTGCGGACCGCGCGCCGGATTATGTCGTCCAGTTTCGCGGTGAAGAGCGCAATGGTCGGCGCTACGTGCGTTTGGTGGGCAGCTGCCGCGGCTACGAGAGGAACGCATGGATGCTGTCGGAGCGCTTCAAAGAAGTGAGTGACGGTGGCAAATGCTACTTCGATGCCGACTACGATCCCGCCGACAAACTATTCCGATTCCGCTATCACGGCTACGGCTGAGTCGTGCATTGCAACGAAAAACCGTGTTGACACTGGCAACTCTGCTGTTACTATATCGTCAATCGATATGTCGCCAGTCGATATATCGAGCCACGGTATAAACCAGGGAGCCGGTTTGGACATCAATTACGCGAAATACCTGCCGCTGTCGGAAGCCACCTATTACGTGCTGGCGGCGCTGCAGGAACCGCTGCACGGCTATGCGCTGATGCAGAAGGTCGAGGCCATGAGCGAAGGCAATGTGGTCATCGGGCCGGGCACGCTCTACGGCGCCTTCTCGGCGCTGGAGAAGCAGGGGCTGATCGAAAAGGTCAGCGAGCTCGAGCGCCGCAAGATCTATGGCCTGACCGGAATGGGACGGCTGGTGCTGGCGGAGCAGGTACGACGGCTGGCGATCATGGTGCGCAACGGGCAGTTTGCACTTTCACATATCAAAGAGGGAGAAGCGGCGTGAGCGGAACGGTGACCACATTCAAGTTATTCTTTGCCCACCAGGACGAGGAGCAGGAAGCCTGGCTGCGTTCGATGGCGCAGCAGGGCCTGCACCTGCTGAAGGTGAACCCGTTCTGCTTCTGGACCTTCCGCCGCGGCGAGCCGGCCGACGTCGTCTATCGCGTCGACTTTCCCCGCAACAGCCAGGACCCGGATTTCGCACAGCTCATGCAGGATGCCGGCTGGACCCTGGCCGCGACAACGGTCGGCTGGCACTACTGGCGCCCCCAGGCCGTGCGCGGCGCGGCGCCGGAACTGTTCAGCGACATCGAGTCGAAACTCAGGAATTTCAGGCACCGCCTCGGCATCTTCGTCGCCTGCGCCATGCCGCTCTTCGTCATGCTCGTCATCACGGACAAGCAGCGGGCGCTCGAGCAGCTGTCCCTGCCCTTCCTGCTGCCGCTCGTCGCGGCGCTGCTGCTCTGGGTGCTCGTCATGCCCTACACCATCGTGCAGCTGATGCTGAAGATCCGCAGGCTGAGCAACCCGCTGCCGGGCTGAGAGCGGGTCAAGGGCCTGTCGCTGCGGCCGGCTTCAAATGCCGCAGCCGCAGCGCGATCGCGAGCCCGAGGCCGAGCAAGGCGCCCAAGGCGGCGACCACGCCCGGCCAGCCCCAGTGCTCCCACACATAGCCGGTGAACCAGCCCACCACGCTGGAACCCAGGTAATAGCAGAACAGGTAGATGCCGGACGCCAGCGCCTGCGGCGGTTTCGCACGGCGTCCCACCCAGCTGCTGCTCACCGAATGCGAGGCGAAGAAGCCGAAGGTGGCCAGTCCGACGCCGAGCACGATCGCCACGACGGAGTCGTGCAGCGTGACGAGCAACCCCGCGATCATCACGCTAATTACCAACCACAGCACATTGCGCCGTCCCAGCCGGTCCGCCAGCTTCCCCGCCCACACCGAACTGAACATCCCGAGCAGGTAGAGCAGCGACACCGCCCCCACCGCGCTCTGGGAGAGGCCGAAGGGCGGCGCCAGCAGCCGGTAGCTGATGTAGTTGTAGAGGCTCACAAAACAGCCCATCAGGAGAAAAGGCAGCACGAACAGCCAGGGCAGGCCTTCATCTTGCAAGTGCCGGCGCAGTCCCGCGACGAAGCCCGGCCCCCTCGCCTGCTTGAGGCCCGCATGGCGCGAGGCGGGCAGGCTGCGCGAAAACTCCCAGGCCGCATACAGCCCGGCCGCGCCAAGGAGGCCGACCGCGATGCGCCAGGAGACGAAGTCGCTGATCACCGAGGACAGCACGCGCCCGCTCATGCCGCCAAACGCCGAGCCGCTGATGTACATGCCCATGGCCTGGCCGAGCGAGCTGCCTTCGATCTCGTCGCTCAGGTAGGCCATGGCGACGGCCGGCAGGCCGCCCAGCACCAGGCCGAGCAGCGCGCGCACGGCCACCAGCTGGGTGTAGTCGATCGTGAATGCGGATAACAGGGTGAGCAGCGCGCCGCCCGTCATCGACGCGACCATCAGCTGCTTGCGCCCGATGCGCTCGGCCACACCGCCGGACGCCAGCAGCGCCACCGCCAGCGTCGCGGTGGACACCGACAAGGCCAGGCTCGATTGGGCGGGAGTGAGGTGGAAGTCCTGCGCCAGCAGCGGCATCAGCGGCTGGACGCAGTAGAGCAGCGCGAACACGGAAAAGCCGCCGAAGGCCATCGCGCGGTTGATGCGGCGGTATTCCCTGCTGCCCGCCGCGATCGGTCCGCTGCCCGTGTTCATGCCTGCGGGATCAGGGCAGGTCCGGGTCGAGCTCGGAACCGGCGTAGTTCTCCAGCTCGGTGAACAGCTGCTTCATGGTCGCACGCGTAGTCAGGTGCTGCAGCACCGTGCAGTGCTCGCGGTAGGTAGCGATGCGGTCCGCGATCACCGGCTGGTGCGCGCCTGGCACCTGCGCCATCAGCGCGGCCCAGCCGGCCTCGAAGTCCGGCTTGTTCTTGCGCACCGACTTCACCAGGCGCTCGAACTCCTTCTGGCCCGTACGCGCCGTGATGCGTCCGCCGCCTTCGACCGCGAAGATGATCGCCAGCGCGATCACGCCCTCGGCGTTCAGGTCCGGATCGTTGATCGGGCCTTCGTAGTGGTGGCGGCGCAGCCACTGGGCCGCACGCACGATGGCCTGCACGCCCTGGCGCTGTTTCAACTGGCCGAGATAGCGCTCATAGCCGGACCAGGTCTCGCCCGGGTCGGCCGTGCACAGGTCGACGAACAGCTCCTTGAGGCGCCGCTGCGAATACACCGGGTCGACGTCGTACTCGCCCACCAGCGTATCTTCGGGCAGCGCGGACAATTCCTTCACCAGGCGGAAGCCCTGCTGGAACACCAGTTCGGCGCCCTCTTCGATCAGGATGTCGAGCGCATCCAGGTCGTCGTCGGAGTCGACCAGGTGCTCGAGGCCCAGCGAGACGCCGCCGATGGTCAGCAGCTGGGCGCGCTGGATGCCCTCGGCCGTGCGGTCGTTGGTGAACTTCTCGGCCACCATGGCGGTGATGCCGGACAGCTCGTCGGCCAGCACCGCGGTCTCGTCGGGCGTTGCCTCCGTGGACATCAGCTTGATGGCGCGCACCAGGCGCGGCAGCTTCTCGATGACGATTGCGGGCAGCATGGATCCTGGCGCCCCGCTCACGAGAAGATGTCCGTGCCCATGCTGCGGCGGGTGCCGCGGCGCGGCATGCTGCGCACCGAAGGCACCTGCTTGCGCAGGCGGTACAGCAGCTCGCGCGTGGAGCGCTGCATGAAGTCAGATTCCTCGTCCGGATCGTCCGGCAGTTCGACATCGGCCATCTCGGCGCTGTGGCGGAAGTCCGGGAACAGCTCGAGCAGCGAACGCTCCCAGCCGTCCTCGGTCGCCTTGGCCAGGTCGACGGCGAGCGGCGCGATGTCGCTGTCGCCGCTGGTCTGGGCCGTCACGTAGCGGCCTTTCGAGAGGATCTCGCCGGCCAGCTCCAGGATCTCGCGCGGGGCCAGCGACCACAGGATGGCGAACACGGTGGCGCCGTGGTCGGTGGCGGAGGCTTCCTGCAGCAGCTCGATGCGGCGGTCTTCGTCGTCGGTGGCGTAGACGATGCCGTGCACGTGGTTGAACAGGTTCTCGGCGATGCGCTCGGGATCGTCCTCGATCATGTTGTCGGGCCAGGTGGCCGCGATGTAGGCCAGGCTGTCGGCCCAGGCCTTGGGCGGCACCAGGAGGGTCGCGACCGAGGTCTTGGCGCCGTCGAAGCCCGACAGGTGCAGGGCCGTGACCTGCGGCGGCAGGGTCGACAGCACTTCGGCGACCGCGTAGTCGCCATGCTCGTCGGCGGCGTGCGAGAACGCCTCTTCGGCGTGCTCGAGCGAGCCGGCCAGCACCAGTTCGCTGACCTGTTTTGTCAGCGCCGGCAGGTTGGCTTTATTCTCGTCACTCATTCGCGCTCTCCATCGGCATCGAACAGCTGCGTGAAATCGTCGGTCGCGGCCGTATCTTCCATATCGTCGTCGTCGCCTTCGTCGCCCTCGGCCAGGCGGTCGAGCGAACGGTCCTCGTCATCCCAGCGGCCCTGGTTCTTGAACAGGAAGGCCGTGATGATGGCCTGGCGCGCCAGTTCCGGATAGTTGGCGGTCATGGACTCGTACATGGCGGCGCCCTGCTCGCCCGTGCACTCGGCCATCGCGAACACGCGGGCGGGGTCGCTGCCTTCGTAGTCGGCCGCTTCGCGCAGCAGGCCCTTCGGGTCCTTGAACCTGATGCAATCGACCAGGGCGAAGGCCATCAGGTTCACGTCGTCGAGGCCGGAACCGCTGGCGTACTCGGACACCAGGGCATTGACCATCATGTCGTAGTTCTTCCTGTTGGGCGGGTCACCCAGCGTGCCCTCGATCTGCCCTTCCAGCTCACGCGACTGGAAGGAAAACTCGGGATGTACGTTTTTCATTGTGTGTCCTGTTGATTCGGGATGTGCTTCAAGGCTGAATAGTGACGCCGTTCAGGGCGAACAGCGAGCGCCACAACTCGAAGGCTTCGGCCTCGGCATCGAGCACGATGCGGTGGTTCACGCTCTGGTTGTACTCGGCCCGCCTGACCGGGTCCGACAGCACCTCGTAGGCCTTGGTGACGGCCTTGAAGCGCGCTTCGGCGCCCGGCGCCTGGTTGCGGTCCGGGTGGTAGCGCATCGCGAGCGAGCGATAGACCTTCTTGATCTCGTCGTCACTCGCATTCGGTGCGACGCCGAGGATCGCGTATAAATTTTCCACTTGGAATTCTCCCGGCATGGGCCGCAAGAGGGCAAAAGCGAGATTATCCTATATAAACCGGCAAGCTGGCGAATGGCGGCCCGGCGCGGGGTCAGCGGCGGTAGGGCTGGACCGGCGGCGGGCTGGCGGGGCGGGACTCCGGCTGCGGCAGCTTCGGCATGGGCATGCCGGCCAGGGCCAGCATCCAGGCGCGGACCAGTTCCGGATGGGTGGCGAGGGTTTTCATGATGAGCCTTGCGAATGGGCGGAATTGCACCAAGTATGGATCGGGCCAAAAGGCCGTACCGTGCGCTTCACCACATAGAGGGCGGAGTCGTGCTGCGTTACGGTAAAATGTCCGCCATAACCATCTCAACTTTTTTCCAATGAGCATTGAAAAGAACAACCCGGCAACGGGGAATGCCCCGTCGTCCAACTTCCTGCGCGCGATTATCGACAACGATATCGCGGCAGGCACGCATGCGCGTGAAGGCATGCCGCCCGTCATCACCCGCTTCCCGCCGGAGCCGAACGGCTACCTGCACGTGGGCCACGCGAAATCGATCTGCCTGAACTTCGGCCTGGCGCGCGACTACAACGGCCGCTGCCACCTGCGCTTCGACGACACCAATCCGGAGAAGGAAGACCAGGAATACGTCGACACCATCATGGATTCGGTGAAGTGGCTCGGCTTCACCTGGGAACAGGGCGACGGCGAATACCTGCACTACGCCAGCGACTACTTCGACAAGCTCTACGAGATGGCCGAGTACCTGATCCGCGAAGGCAAGGCCTATGTGGACAGCCAGTCGCCGGAAGAGATGGCGAAGAACCGCGGCAACTTTTCAACGCCGGGCACCAACTCGCCCTTCCGCAACCGCCCGGTCGAAGAATCGCTGCAGCTGTTCCGCGACATGAAGGCCGGCAAGTACAAGGACGGCGAACACATCCTGCGCGCGAAGATGAGCGAGGACGCGATGTCCTCGCCCAACATGACCAACCGCGATCCCGCTCTGTACCGCATCCGCCATGCGCATCATCACCGCACGGGCGATGCCTGGTGCATCTACCCGATGTACGACTACACGCACCCGATCTCGGACGCGCTGGAAAACATCACCCATTCGATCTGCACGCTGGAATTCCAGGACCACCGCCCGATGTACGACTGGCTGGTCGAGACCCTGGCCGACGGCGGCTTCTTCCCGCGTCCGGTGCCGCGCCAGTACGAGATGGCGCGCCTGAACCTCACTTATGTCGTGACCTCGAAGCGCAAACTCCGCCAGCTGGTCGACGAGGGCGTGGTGACGGGCTGGGACGACCCGCGCATGCCGACCATCGTCGGCCTGCGCCGCCGCGGCTACACGCCGGAATCGATCCAGCTGTTCTGCGAGCGCATCGGCGTCTCGAAGGCCGACGGCTGGATCGACATGAGCACCCTGGAAGGCGCGCTGCGCGACGACCTGGATCCGAAGGCCCCGCGCGCGATCGCCGTGCTGCGTCCTTTGAAACTCATTGTCGACAACTTCCCGGAAGGCGAAGCGGTCGAGTGCTCGTCGCCCGTCCACCCCCACCATCCTGAGATGGGCGTGCGCACCTTCCCCTTCACGCGCGAGCTGTGGATCGAGCAGGAAGACTTCATGGAAACCCCGACCAAGGGCTACCACCGCTTCACGCCGCCCGTGGGCGACCAGCCGGGCGCGCGCGTGCGCCTGAAATACGGCTTCGTGGTCGAGTGCACCGGTTTTGAGAAGGACGAGAACGGCAAGGTCACGGCCGTGCACGTGAAGTATTTCGAGGATTCGAAGTCGGGCACGCCGGGCGCGGACAACTACAAGGTCAAGGGCAACATCACCTGGGTCAGCGCCGCCACCGCGCTCGAGGCCGAAGTGCGCCTGTATGACCGCCTGTTCACGGAAGCGCAGCCGGACGCCGGCGGCAAGGACTTCAAGGCCGCGCTGAACCCGAACGCGCTGGAAACCGTCACCGCCTACCTGGAGCCGGGCATGAAGGACGCCGTGGGCGACCAGCGCTTCCAGTTCGAGCGCCACGGCTACTTCGTCGCCGACCGCGTGGACTCGCGGCCGGGCAAGCCGGTGTTCAACCGCGTGACCACGCTGAAGGACAGCTGGGGCAAATAAGCCTCGAAAACAGTTTTTTGCAATGGCGCCGAAGGAAGAGCCGGCGCCCTTCGCAATCCGTCGGGCCCGCATCCAGGCACTCCCTGGGCGCGGGCCCGTTTTCGATGGCGGATTTAAAACGTTTCCACCAATTCAATTCCGTTGTGGAAATGGTAAACCTAGTCAATCTGATAGGCGCTTTGCCCGGTAAACCAGTTAACGTAATGAATGTTTGTCGCATTTACGACACGTATTCACTCAGCAAGCGAGGTACACGACCATGTCAGCGCCTGCACACCTGGTCAAATTTCCTGCCACCCTGCTGATCGGCTCTCTTCTTTCGGTGTCGGTCGGGGCCGCCCTGTACGTGGCGACGGCGAATGCCATCGAAAGCGATGCCCAGGCGCGCTTTCGCGGCATGGCGCGCGCGGCCCAGTATGCGATCGACGCCCGCATCAAGAGCTATACCAACGTCCTGCGCGGCATGGCCGGACTGTTCCACGCCAACCCGGCCGCCAGCGCCGACGACTTCCGCCACTACGTCGAACAGCTCGACACCCCGCGCAACTTCCCCGGCATCGAGGCCATGAATTACGCGCGCGCCGTCGGCCCGGCCGAACTGGCGGCGGTGGACGCCGACGTACGCCGCCGCCTGCGCCAGTATGGCATGCCCGAGCCCGCCAAGAAGCTGGAGCCCGTGCCCGGCCGCGACAGCTACACGGTCATCGTCTACATGGAGCCTGCGATTCCGGAGTCGCTCGACAAGCTCGGGCTCGACCTGGAAGCGAACAGCTACATCCGCCGCACGGCGGCCAAGTCGCGCGACGAGAATTCCATCGCCGCCTCGGGTCTGCGCGTCAACGTCCTGCCCGGCCCGGGCCCCAGCCAGAACATCCTCGCGATGCGCCTGCCGGTGTACCGCAGCGGCGTGCCGATCGGCACCGTCGGCCGGCGCCGCGCCGCCTACGTCGGCTCGGTCGGCATCGGTTTCGGCGTCGCCAAGATGGTCAGCGGCGCACTCGAGGGCTTCCCGGCCGCGGTGCGCCTGGTGCTCACCGACCTCGACGCGGTGCCGCCGGGGCCGGGCGGGGACCGGCCCAGCGCGGTGCTCTACGACAGCCACAAGGCGTCGGGAATCCGCGTGCCGGAACGCGCCGAGGACGACGTACTGCGCGCCGACCTGCCGATCGCCTACAACCAGCGTCAGTGGCGCGCCGACTTCAGCATCGACAGGAAGGCGCTGTACACGCGCTTCGACTTCTTCTACCCCTGGCTGACCGCCCTCGCCGGCTCGCTCAGCACCGCCCTGCTGTACGCGCTGTTCCAGACCCTGGCCTCGTCGCGCCGCTCCGCCTTGCGCATGGCCGAGGACATGACGCGCGAGCTGCGCGCCAGCCAGGCCAAGCTGCAGGCGACCAACGAAAAGCTGCGCCAGCTGGCCGCACACACGGAACAGATCAAGGAGGGCGAGCGCAAGCGCATCGCACGCGAGATCCACGACGAACTCGCGCAGAACCTGCTGGCCCTGAAGATCGAGGCCGAGATCCTCGCCAACCGCACGCGCGGCCGCCATGGGCGCCTGCACGAGCGCGCCAGTGCGACGGTGCGCCAGATCGACGTTACCATTCGCAGCGTGCGCCAGATCATCAACGACCTGCGGCCGAACGTGCTCGACCTGGGCCTGAACGCGGCCGTCGACTGGCAGGTCGCGGACTTCGCGCGCCGTACCGGCATCGAATGCGAGCTGGTCGAGGACGAGACCGAGCACCACCTCGACGACCAGTGCGCCACCGCCCTGTTCCGCATCCTGCAGGAGTCGCTCAACAACGTCGCGCGGCATGCGCGTGCGAGCCGTGTGCGGATCGACCTGCACCAGCACGGCGATGCGTTGACCATGACGATCCGCGACAACGGGGTCGGCATGCAGCCGGGCAGCCGCAACCGCAACGGCTCCTTCGGCCTGGTGGGCATCGAAGAGCGCATCAACATCCTCGGCGGCAGCTTCTCGATCAGCAGCGGTCCGGATACCGGCACCACCATCGTGGTCACCATTCCGGTGGGCGCGCACCTGGACGGCATGTCCGACCTCTTGCCACGTGACGATGAACTCGTGCTGCCCGCCGTTGCCTAGCCCGGACTTGCTTGTGTTTAGCCAAGTTGTCGCGTTTCTACATAACCGTTTCTTGGTTGACAGAACTCAACATTGGGACTGAGCGGTCGCAGGACAATTTCTATCACTGCCACCGGTCAAGACGCAGCGCTTGGCTTCCGATTAACGCGTCACCTTCACGCAGGAGGACTTTCTGACGTACCGCTTTAACTAGGGATAAAAAAAGGATGCCTTAACCAACAGGTCTACTACAAAAGGTGAACATCATGTCGACGAACGCATTCGCAGCATTTGAAGCTCTTGATCTTGCCCCGATCAAAATGAAACTGATGCATGTGGAATCCGGTGAAGGTTGGTCCGCGTTGCGGGCCGATGCAGTGGAAACCGAATACCGGCGCTTCCTGTTCCTGATGAAGAAGTACCCCGATGCGGAAGCATCGCCGACCGTCGACGTCGACACCTTCTGGCACTACCACATCCTCGACACGATGAAGTACGCCCGCGACTGCGAAGCCGTGTTCGGCTACTTCCTGCACCACTACCCCTACGTCGGCATCGGCGCCGATGCGGACGAAGGCGACCATGCTGCCGCCGGCGAGCGCATGCGCGCCATCTACGAAGCGGAGTTCGGCGCCGCGCCGGCCGCCAACGACGCCGGTGCCTACTGCTCGTCGCCGGGCAAGCAGCACGACGCCGCCACTGCGTACTGCTCCATCCCGACCAAGCCGCTCGACGCCGCCGGCGCATACTGCTCGTCGCCGGGCAAGTCGCGCCAGGCCGCCAACGCCGCGCATGCCTACTGCTCGATCCCGACCAAGCCGCTCGACGCCGCCAATGCCGCCTACGCGTACTGCTCTTCGCCGGGCAAGCCGCAGCAAGGCGCCGACGCCGCCTACGCTTATTGTTCCTCGCCGGGAAAGCCGGGCAGCAGTGCCGGCGCCGCGTACGGCTACTGTTCCTCGCCGGCGAAGCCGGGCCTGGCGGCCAATACCGCGTACGCATACTGCTCGCCGCCGGCGAAACCCGGGCAGGAACTGGCCTGCGCGGCCTGAAGGCCTTGACCCAATGGGCGGCCGGGCGACCATCGCGTCCCCCGGCCGCCTTTGCTCAGGCGGCCAGCAGCTCGGCGTCCTCCTTGATCATCAGTTCGCGCAGTTCGCCGATGCTGAAGTCGCTCACCTCGTGCATGCGCAGCAGGATGGTGGCGCCGATCGGCAGCGTGTTGTGGCGGATCTTGCTGATCACGGGCGGCGCCACTTCCAGCAGGCGCGAGAGCGCGGCGTCGTTCTTGAGGCGGAGTTTGGCGATGATGGCGTCGAGGACCCGGTTGGGGTCGTACTCTGCGCCTTCGGGCAGTCTGCGAATGGGCATGTCGTTTCTTTCAGGAAGTATTAATAATTTGTCACTTTCCGTGATCTATCGCGAAAAATTAGTAGTCCGCGCTCCAACGGCATGGTTTATATGGCATTTTTCGTCAGGGACGAAATGATACACATAGTGATTGACTTTTGCACAAGACCGCCCTTTTTTCGAGGCCATGCTCCAAGTACGGACGTGCGCCGGCCTCCGCTGCAATGCGGATGGCGCAGGAAGGCAATGCTGGGGGATTACTTTTTCTTGGCGGGGGCTTTGGCCAGGCCGCTTGCCTGGTAGAGAGTGCGCGCATCCGCATGGGCGCGCTCGACGGTGCGCATCTCGGGCTTGTCGTCGTGGGCGACGAAGTATTCCTTGTCCTGCGCGTCGACGACGATCTTGATGGCGGCGGCATCCTTGACGCCGTATTTTTCGACGATCAGCGTGGTCACTTCGTCGAGATATTCTTCATAAGTCATGCTTGCTCCTTCGTAGCCGTGGATTGTACGGGAGCGGGCCGCAGCTGCGCCAGCGCCGCATCCACATCCGGGTAACGCAATCGCACGCGCAGCTCGCGCTTCAGGCGGGTGTTGTCGAGCACGCGCGATTCCGACATGAAGGACAGCAGGGCCGGGGACACCACCGCCTCGAGTTCCGCACGCGGCAGCCGAGGCGGACGCGGCAGGCCGAGGGCATCGGCCACCGCGTCGAAATAGTCGCCCATCTTGAGGCGCGTATCGTCCACCGCGTGCACCACCCGTCCCGGACGGCCGCGCAGCAGCGCCAGCGCGACGATGCGCGCCAGGTCGTCGGCGTGGACGTGGTTGGTGTACACATCGTCCTCGGCGCGCAGAGCCGGCGTGCCCTGCTGCAGGCGCTTGACGGGCAGGCGGTCCTCCGCATAGATGCCGGGCACGCGCAGGATCGCCAGGCGCGTGCCGGTGGCCAGGGCCCAGGCGCGCAGCACCCGTTCCGCATCGACCCGCCGCACCGCGCGCGCATTGCGCGGCGCTACCTTGCGCGATTCCAGCACTCGCTCGCCGCCGCAGTCGCCATACACGCCGGTGGTGCTGACATACACCAGGCGCTTGACGCCGCCGAGCGCCGCGACCAGGCGCCGGGTGCGGCGGTCGATGTCGCCCTCGGGCTGGGGCGGCGCCAGGTGCAGCACCCAGTCGGCCAGGCCGCGCAGGCGGCCCAGGGTCGCGCCCTGGTCGAGATCGGCGACGACCGGCACCGCGCCCGCCGCGCGCAATTCGTCGCGCCGCTCGGGCTGGCTGGTGAGGGCGAACACACGAAAGCGCGATGCGATGAGGGGCAGCAGGCGCATGCCGACGTCGCCGCAGCCGACGACGAGCAGGCGTGGACGGTGGAAGGCGGAAGTCTGGGTCATGGCTGGGCGGACAAGTGAAGGCGCGCTACTGTAGCACGGCAGGCGTCCCACGGCTGCGGCGGGGCCGGTGTAGAATACCGCCTTGTTTTACCAATAACTTTTCGAAGTCCAGATACCGCATGACCTTCCAGATCACCGTCCAGCCGAGCGGCCACCAGTTCACCTGCGAGGCCGATGAAACCGTTCTTTCCGCCGCCATCCGCGCCGGCATCGGCCTGCCTTACGGCTGCAAGAACGGCGCCTGCGGCTCCTGCAAGGGCAAGGTCCTGGAGGGCGAACTCACCCACAAGCCGCACCAGGCGCGCGCCCTGAGCGACATCGAGAAGACCCAGGGCATGTCGCTGTTCTGCTGCGCCGTGCCGCAACAGGACCTGGTGATCGAGGCGCGCGAAGTGGGCGGCAGCTCGGACTACCCGGTGCGCAAGATGCCGACCCGGATCGCCGGGGTCAGGCGCGCCGCGCCGGACGTCGCCATCGTCACCCTGCAGCTGCCGGCCAACGAGGCGCTGGCCTACCGCGCCGGCCAGTACATCGAATTCCTGCTCAAGGACGGCAAGCGCCGCGCCTACAGCATCGCCTGCGCGCCTTCCTTCAGCGGCCCGCTGGAACTGCACATCCGCCACCTCCCGGGCGGCCTGTTCACCGATCACGTCTTCGGCGCCATGAAGGAGCGCGACATCCTGCGCTTCGAAGGGCCCCTGGGCACCTTCTTCCTGCGCGAGGAGTCAAGCAAGCCGATCGTGCTGCTGGCCTCGGGCACCGGCTTCGCGCCGGTCAAGGCCCTGGTCGAACACCTGATGCACCTGAAGTCGAGCCGCCCCGTGCGCCTGTACTGGGGCGGCCGCCGTCCGCAGGACCTGTACATGGACGAACTGTGCCGCGCCTGGGAAACCACCCTGCCCGACTTCCAGTACGTGCCGGTGATCTCGGATGCGCTGCCGGAAGACGGCTGGCAGGGCCGCACGGGCTATGTGCATGCGGCGGTGATGCAGGATCTTCCGGACCTGTCGGGACACCAGGTCTACGCCTGCGGCGCGCCCGTCATGGTGGAATCGGCGCGGCGCGATTATTCGGCGCAGTGCGGACTGCCGGAAGACGAGTTCTTCGCCGACGCCTTCACCACCGAGGCGGATCTGGCGCAACCTTGACGGGCTTGCCCTTCTCGGGCTGGGCGGCTTTGCCGTCCGCCCCACGAAAATCGGGCACAATGCCGAGGTTCTCCCGCATCGTCCCCGAAAGCCCACATGTCCCTGCTGTCCTCTTCCAGCGGCCTGGCCGTCCTGCGCAACCGTAATCTCGCCTTCTACCTCTCCGCCCGCTTCCTGGGCACCCTCGCGGTGCAGATGCAGAGCGTCGCCATCGGCTGGCAGGTCTACCAGATCACGGGCAGCCTGTTCGACCTGGGCCTGATCGGGCTGGCGCAGTTCGCGCCCTTCCTGGTGCTGATCCTGTGGGCCGGCCATGTGGCCGACCGCTACAACCGCCGCAACATCGTCCTCCTGTGCATGGCCACCCAGCTGCTGTGCAGCCTCCTGCTGGTCGGCTTCACGGCTTCAGTTTCGTTCACCAGCAGCCGCATCGTGTGGCCCGTCTTCGCCATCCTGGTGCTGTTCGGCTCCGCGCGCGCCTTCATGATGCCGGCCTCGCAGGCCGTATTGAAAAACCTCGTGCCCGACCGCGACTTCAGCCAGGCCGTGGCGCTGGGCTCCTCGACCTTCCACGTGGCCGTGATCGCCGGCCCGATCATCGGCGGCCTGCTCTACGCCTTCGGCCCGATGACCGTGCACATGGCCGCGGCCAGCCTGCTCTCTATCGCGGTGCTGTGCATGTCGGGCACGCGCGCCGCCCAGCAGGTCCGTTCCCAGGGGCCGGTGAGCCTGGCCTCGCTGCTGGAAGGCCTGCGCTTCGTCTGGTCGCGTCCCATCGTGCTGGGGGCGATCTCGCTCGACCTGTTCGCGGTGCTGTTCGGCGGCGCCACCGCCCTGCTGCCGGCCTACGCCCACGACGTGCTGCACGCCGGCCCGCAGGCCCTCGGCCTGCTGCGCACCGCGCCCGGCCTGGGCGCGGCCCTGTGCTCGATCCTGCTGGCCTTCTTCCCGATCACGCGCCGCGTCGGCCTGTGGATGTTCGGCGGCGTGGCCGTGTTCGGCCTGTGCACGCTGGCGATGGGCTTCACGAACAGCTTCCCGGTGGCGCTCGGCGCCCTGTTCCTGCTCGGCGCGGGCGACATGGTCAGCGTCTACATCCGCCACCTGCTGGTGCAATACGAGACCCCCGACGACATCCGCGGCCGCGTCAGCGCGGTGAACTCGGTCTTCATCGGCGCCTCGAACGAGCTGGGCGAATTCGAGTCCGGCGTCACCGCCGGCTGGCTCGGCCTGACGCGCGCCATCCTGCTGGGCGGCGCGGCCACGCTCGCGGTGACGGGCCTGTGGGCGGTGCTGTTCCCGGTGCTCTCGCGCATGGACCGCTTCCCCCACCATGAGAAAGAGAAGGCGGAGGCATGAAGCGCCCCGTGCTGAGCGTGCTGGTGGTCGAGGACCACCCGACCATCGCGCGCCAGCTGGTGGCTTTCCTCGAGGGCCTGGGCTGGCAGCTGGATCATGCCGCGACAGGCAGGCTTGCCATCGAACTGGCCACGCACCACCCCTACGACGTCGTCCTGCTCGACCTGAACCTGCCCGACGTCGACGGCCTGCAGGTCTGCCGCGAGATCAAGGCGCACGCGCCCCGCAATGTGCCGATCCTGATGCTGACCGCGCGCGACGCCTTCGAGGACAAGGCCGAAGGCTTCCGCACCGGGGCCGACGACTACCTCGCCAAGCCCTTCGACCTGCGCGAGGTGGCCCTGCGCTGCGAAGCGCTGGCGCGCCGCGGCAGCCTGCATCAAGAGCAGGAGATGCGCGTCGGCCCCTTCACCCTCCTGCTGCGCGAAAAACGCGCCCTCTTCGGGGACCAGCCCCTGCACCTCACGCAAGCCGGCTTCAACATCCTGTTCCTGCTGTGCCGCGAGCATCCGCAGCCGGTCTCGCGCGCCCAGCTCACCCAGCATTTGTGGGGCGCGAATCCGCCCGACAGCGATGCGCTGAAGTCGCACATCTACAGCCTGCGCAAGGCGCTGGAAGCAGCATCGGGGCGCAAGATGCTCGCCACCATCCTGCAGCTCGGCTACCGGCTCGACCTGGGCGGCGTCGACAATGACTAGGTCGATCAGCAGGAGCCTGTTCGCCGCGCTGGCCGGCTTCACCGTCCTGATCTGCCTGTGCTACACGGGCCTCGCGGTGGTGATCGCCTACGTCACCGAGGACATGCTGGTCGAGCGCCTGCTGACACGCGAAGCCGCCGCCATCGCATCGCACGCCGCCCACGAGGGCCGCCTGCCCCGCCCCTCCAGCGACCTGATCACCCTGCACACGCGCCGCGCCACCCTGCCCGCCGCAGTGCGCGCGAAGACTTCTCCGTCCGACCTGCGCGCCGAAGTCTTCGCGGGCGACGCCCACTACCACCTGATGGTGCGCGAGCTGCCGCTTCACGGCCGCATCACCATCCTGGCCGACGTGACGCCCATGCTGGTGGTGTCGAAGGTGGTGCAGGACGTCGGCGGCGTACTCATCTTCGTGGCCCTCGCCCTGATCGGCCTGGCCCTGCTGCTGGCCTGGCTGCTGGCCCGGCGCCTGGTGCGGCCGCTGCAGACGCTGGCCCTCGAGGCTCGGGGCCTGCATCCGGGCAGCGTGGCCAGCTTCAGCGCACGCGCGCGGCCGGACGAGATCGGCGAGCTGGCCGGACGCCTGGAAACCAGCTTCAACGCCCTGCAGGCCGCCCTGCGCCGCGAGCACGATTTCACGCGCGACGTCGGCCACGAGCTGCGCACGCCGCTCACCGTGATGAACAACACGCTGGCGCTGGCCGCCACGCGGCCGCCGGAGCGCAGCGACATCGCGCAGCTGCAGGCCGGGCTGGACGAGCTGCGCGCCACCATCGAGGTCCTGTTCGCGCTGGCGCGCGCGCAGCACATCGGGCACGCCAGCGTCGACCTGCGCGCCTGCATCGAGCAGTCGCTGCTGCGCCTGCCGGGCGATGCCTTGACCGAGGAGCGCCTGGCGGTCGACCTGCCGGAACGGCTGCCGGTCGACGGCAACCAGCACCTGGCGAAGCTGCTGATTGCAAACTGCCTCGGCAATGCCCTGTTCCACGGCGGGCCCGGATGCCGGCTCGCGATCGAGTGGGCCGGCGACAGGCTCACCATCGCCAATACGGTGGATACGGTGGACACGGTGAACAGGGGCCGGGTGCAGGGCTTCGCGCACGGCCAGAACCTGCTCGCACGGGTGGCCGGCGCCATGGGGTGGAACATCGCTTTCCACCCCGGCGAGGCCAGCTACCGGGTCGAGATCGCCCCACGCCCGGCATCGTAAAAAGCCGGCGGATTTCACCGCGATTTCACCGCCGCCCCTTTAGTCTGCGTGTTCCCACAACCCCGGAAACACGCACATGAAAATCCTGATCGCCCTGCTGGTCCTGGCCAGCGCCTGCAGCACCGCCCTCGCCCAGGTCGGCACCTTGGTCCACAAGGAAGTGAAGCGCCGCTATATCGTCTACACCCCGCCTTCCTACCAGGCCGACACCCGGGAGGCCTGGCCCGTCGTGTTCAACTTCCATGGCAGCGGCATGAGCATGGCCGAGCAGATGCTCTATACCGGCATGAACCGCGCCGCCGACCGCCACCGCTTCATCGTCGTCTACCCGCTGGGGATCGAGCGTGACTGGAACGTCGGCTTCGGCATGTCCTACCTCGGCGGCAGCGACGACGTCGGCTTCACCGAGGCCCTGCACGAGAAGCTGAGGAAGGACTACCGCATCGACACCTCGCGCGTCTACGCCACCGGCCTGTCGCGCGGCGGCTTCTTCGCCCTGCGCCTGGCCGCCGAGCTCCCGCAGGTGTTCGCGGCGGTGGCCTCGGTGGGCGGCCCGATGCCCGAACCGGTCATCCAGCACCATGCGAAAACCGGCAAGGTCGCGCAGGTCGGCGTCATGCTAATCCACGGCACCGCCGACCAGGTGGTCGCCTACGACGGCAAGGCCACCGGCTACCTGTCCGCCCTGGACAGCCACCGCTACTGGGTCAGGCGCAACGGCCTCGAGGGCGCGCCGGAACAGCTGCGGGCCTACAACGGCGACAGCGGCGACGGCACCGAAGTGAACTACCGCGAGCAGGCGCAGGCCGGCACCCGGGTAGCGCTGGTGACGGTCAAGGACGGCGGCCATACCTGGCCCGGCGCCGACCCCTTCAATGTCGGCCTGCCGATCGGCAAGACGACGCGCGACGTGGATGCCAACGAGCTGATGTGGCAGTTCTTCAGCACGCACCGGCGCTGATGAGATTACATGATGTGGTCGGCCTTGCAAGTTGCAGGAGCATCCCCACCTGTCACAACAGGACGCGGTAAAAACCACGCCGCAGGTAAGATGTAATCGTTATGACAACAGGAGCCAGTATATGCAAATCAATGTCAATACCGACCGCACCATCAGCAAGAGCCCGGGCCTGGAAGAACACGTGCAAGGCGTCGTCAATGGCTCGATCGGCCGTTTTAGCGACCACCTGACCAGTGTCGAAGTTCACCTGAGCAATGAAAACCGCGAGAAGCATGCCGACGGCGGCAATTCCTGCATGATGGAAGCCCGCGTGCGCGGCTACCAGCCCATCGTCGTCCACGAGCACGCGGACGAACTCCACCAGTCGATCAAGAACGCCGGCGGCAAGCTGGCGCGCGCCCTCGACAGCGCCCTCGGCCGTCTGCAGGACAAGAACAAGCACACGTCCCCGGTCATCGACGATCCGCTCTCGGACAAGCACCTGACCGATTCCTGATCGGCTCTTGGGAGGCACGCCCTGCCGGGCGTGCTGTTTCTAGGCCGCCGCGCCTTCGACCATCGCCCTCACCTCGCGCAGGTAGCGCAGGCCCGCGAGCGCGCGGCTGCCGTACCACGACATCATTTCCCCATCGACCAGGAAGACCGGGACGCCGAGCTGCTTCTCGAGCGCATCCGCATGTGCTTCCGTGAAGCGGTAGGGTTCGGTCGAGAGCAGCACCGCGTCCAGCCCGTCGACCAGCGCCTCCGACCAGGCGAAGGCGGGATAGCGTGCCTCGCCCAGCTGCGGGACCTCCCAGCCGAGCTCGGCCAGCATCGCGGCGATATAGGTGTCCTGCGAAATGCTCATCCACGGATCTTGCCAGATGCAGTAGAGCACGGTGCGCTTCGGCGTCGCCGGCAGGGCGCGCAGCGCCGCATATTCCGCCTCGAAGTCGGCGCACCAGCGCTCCGCCTCGGCGTCCCTGCCGAAGATGCCGCCCATCAGGTGGGCGAGCGCCAGGTTGTCGCGCGGCGCCACCGGGTGCGTCACGACGATGTTAGGCACGAATTCCGCGAGCTTGTCCACCGTCGGCTTTTCGTTTTCGTCGATGTTCACGACCAGGTGGGTCGGCGCCAGGCGGCGGATCTTGTCGATGTTCACGTCCTTGGTGCCGCCGATCTTCGGGATCGCCTCCACCTGCGCGCGCGGATGGATGCAAAAACCGGTACGGCCGACCAATTGCTGCGCCAGGCCCAGGTCACAGAGCAGTTCGGTAATCGAGGGCACCAGGGAGACGATGCGGGCGCCGGGTGCGGGGAGGTGCTGGTGGCCGAGGGCATCGACCAGGTGGGATGGATTCGTCATGGCCGCTATTGGACCACTGTTGTTTCTGGAGCGCCAGTCTACGCTCAGCAGTTTCAATCGGTTATCATTCCATAAGGTAATGACGCTTTCCGCAAGAGACTTTCCTTGGACCAGATCTGCAGCTTCGCTGCCTCCCCCTACGCCGTACGCGACCTCCAGCTCTTCCGCGACGCCGACGACCCGGCCGTCACGAGGGCGCTCGCCCCTTGCGCGGTCGTGCGGGTGGCGGCCGGCCGGCAGGTCGAGGACGGCATGCGGGCCCGCCTTTATATCGTGCTTTCGGGTTCGCTCGAAGTGGCGCCGGATGCGCATAGTGGGGACGACAGCGGCGTCACGCGCGTGCTGCCCGGCGAGAGCGTCGGCGAGCAGGCCGTGCTGGACGACGCCGTCAACCTGGCGGCCATGACGGCGCTCGAGGACTGCGAACTCCTGGTCATCGAGCCCGAGCTGGTGTGGCAACTGATCGACTGCTCGAACGTGCTGGCGCGTAATCTGCTGCGCCTGCTGTCTTTCCGCGTGCGCGCGGCGAATGCCCAGCTCAAGCGACGCCAGCGGCTCGGCGAGTTCTACCGCCAGCTCTCGCTCAACGACGCCCTGACGGGCCTGTACAACCGCGCCTGGCTCAATGAGATGCTGCCCAAGCTGGCCATGCGCGCGCGCCAGGACGGCAGCCCCTTGTCGATCGTCATGATCGACCTCGACCACTTCAAGCGCTTCAATGACACCCACGGGCACATCGCGGGCGACGCTGCCCTGTCGAGCGCGGCCGGCGTGATCCGCGATTCGCTGCGGCCGTCGGATTTCGCGGTGCGCTATGGCGGCGAGGAACTGATGGCGGTGCTGCCGGATACGCCGCTCAGCCTGGCCGAGATGGTGGCCGGGCGCCTGGCCGAGCGTCTTCGTACCGCACTCGTGTTTCCGGACATGCGCCTGCCGTTGCCGCACATTACCGGCTCGTTCGGCGTCGCCTGCCTGGAGGCTGGCGGCGACGAGCATGCCTTGATGGCGGCGGCGGATGCCGCCCTCTACCGCGCGAAGCAGGCGGGACGCGACCGTGTCAGTGTCTGAGCCCGGCTGCCGGCTGGCGAAGTCGTGTGCGGGGCTCGCTCCGCGTTGGCGCTTACAATACGGCACCGATTTTCATGCGAATCTCATGCAGCCTTCCACCGTTTTCCCTTTGCGCACCGCGCTTGCCGGCCTTGCCCTGTTCCTCGTCCTTTCCCTGGCCTGCGCGATGGCGCGCGCCGAACCGAAGCCGGTGCGGGTCGGCCTCGATGCCGAATTCGGCCTCGATAACAGCACCTCGGCCCAGGCCGTCGAACTGGGCATGCGCACGGCCATCCACGAGATCAACCGTGCCGGCGGCGTGCTGGGCGGCAGGCCCATCGAGCTCGTCACGCGGGACCACCGCTCGATCCCGGCCCGCGGCATCCGCAACATCGAAGAGTTCGCGCGCATGCCCGAGCTCGTCGCCGTGTTCGGTGGCCGCTTCAGCCCGGTGATCATCGAGGAGCTGCCGACCCTGACGGCCACCAGGACCCTGTTCATGGCGCCATGGTCGTCGGCCGACATGATCATCGATAACGACATGAAGCCGAACTATGTCTATCGCCTGTCGCTGCGCGACAGCCTGGCCATGCCCAAGCTGCTGCAAACGGCGCAGAAGCGCGGCCTGAGGCGGGTCGGGCTGCTGCTGACGAATACCTCCTGGGGACGCAGCAATCTGTTTGCCGCCGAACGCTACGCCGCCGCCAACAAGGACATCCGGATCGTGCGCACCGCCTGGTACAACTGGCGCGACCAGACCCTGGTCGCCAGGTACCAGGCCTTGCGCAGTGCCGGCGCCCAGGCGATCGTGCTGGTCGCCAACGACGACGAAGCCGCCGTCCTGGTACGGGAAGTGGCCGCCCTGCCGAAAAGCGAACACCTGCCGATCCTGAGCCACTGGGGCGTGACCGGCGGCGAATTCGTCAGGCAGGCGGGACCGGCGCTGAACAAGGTCGACTTCTCGGTCATCCAGACCTTTTCCTTCTTCAAGGCGGACCAGACCCAGCTCGCGGGCTTCATGCGCAGCCTGGCCGCGGTCTCGCCGATCCGCCGGATCGAAGACATCCGCGGGCCGGTGGGCGTGGCCCACGCCTACGACCTGATGCACATCCTGGCCAAGGCGATCGACCTCGCGGGCAGTACCGACCGCAAGGCGGTGCGCGACGCCCTGGAAAAGGTACGCTCGCACCGCGGCCTGGTCCGCGCCTATTCGCCGCCGTTCACGCCGGCCCGCCACGAGGCCCTGGACGCCCGGGATCTGCTGATCGCCCGCTATCGTGCCGACGGCGTGCTCGTGCCGAGCGGCGACTGAGCATGAGGGTGCGGCCGACGCTCCGTACCGGGAGCCTGACCCAGCGTTTCGCATTCGCCTCGGCGGTCCTCGCCGCCGCCGCCGTGCTGCTGGTGGCGGCCGCCTCGTTCTGGCTGGTGAATCGCCAGCATGCCTCCGCCCTCGCCCTGCTGCAGCAGCGCGAGGCCGCCTTCCAGGCGCGAACGGTCGCCGACATGCTTACCACCCTCGCCTCGCGCATGAAGGAAGTGGCGGACAGCCCGATCCTGGCGACGGCCCTGGTCGACAGCGCGGGACGGGAAACCTATCTCGCGCCCTTCATCGGCGGCCTGCGCCAGATCGACGGCGTTCCGGTCCAGGTCCTGT
The DNA here is from genome assembly GCF_050586525.1 of Massilia sp. BKSP1R2A-1. Taxonomy (NCBI): domain Bacteria; kingdom Pseudomonadati; phylum Pseudomonadota; class Betaproteobacteria; order Burkholderiales; family Oxalobacteraceae; genus Massilia; species Massilia sp. BKSP1R2A-1. The sequence goes on from NZ_JBOBRE010000014.1 coordinate 109,672, forward strand.
TCACCGACTTCGAAGGCAAGCCGATCGCCGGCAACGGCCTGGAGCGCTTCGACCAGGCGCAACTGGACTGGCTGCGCGCGCGCATCGACCAGGGCGCGGATAGCGCAGCCATCTTCGGCCGGGGCCAGGACGCGGACCTCGTCGGCGTCGCCCTGCTGCGCTACTCGCGCACCAACACACCGGAAGGCGCCCTGGTCTACAAGGTCCGGATCCGCGACATGCGTCCCGGCACCTCGACCCTCGCCTGGAAGGGACAGGCGGCAGCGCCGCAGCAGGGCCCCGGCCCGGAAGTCCCGGTCAAGGCCCCGCCGCTGTTCGCAGACCTGGGCTTGAAGTTGCGCGTGGACACGTCCGAACTCGGCCACCTGCTGGCAACGCCATGGACCCAGTACAGCCTGATCGGCGGCATCGCCGTGCTGATCGCGGTGCTGGTGTTCCTGCTGGGGACGCGTTTTTCGCTGGGGCTGACCCAGGACCTGCGCAAGCTCGAGCAGTTCGCGGGCAGGATCGGCCAGGAAGGCATCGACGGACAACGGGCCGAGCTGGCCGGCAGCAGCGAAACGATCACCCTCGCCCGCGCGATCAACGGCATGCTCGACCGCCTGCACCGGCAGCAGGAGCACCTCCACCAGGAGCACCAGCGCAAGGACGAGTTCCTGGCGATGCTCGCGCACGAGCTGCGCAATCCGCTTGCGCCGATCAGCAGCGCCGCGCAACTGCTGCGCATGCTGTTTGCAAGCGAGCCCCGCATCAAACAGGCCAGCGAGGTGATTTCCCGCCAGGTGACGCACATGACGCATCTGGTCGACGACCTGCTGGACGTCTCGCGCGTGTCGCGCGGCCTGGCGACGATCAACAGGGTCGAGGTCGAACTGGGCGGCGTCCTGCGCGAAGCTGTCGAGCAGATCGCTCCCGTGATCGATGCCAAAGGACACCGGCTGACCGTGGACATCGCCGCACAAGCCACACCCGTATGCGGCGACCGGACCAGGCTGATCCAGGTCGCGGCCAACCTTCTCAACAATGCGGCGAAGTACACCCCGGACGGCGGCGCACTGCACGTCTCCCTGCAACAGCAGGAGGGAAGCGCGGTCCTGCGGGTACAGGACAACGGCATCGGCATCGGCCCGGACCTGCTGCCGGTCGTGTTCGACCTCTTCACCCAGGCCCAGCGCACGCCCGACCGCGCACAGGGCGGACTCGGACTGGGGCTGGCGCTCGTCAAGAAACTGGTCGAACTGCACGGCGGCGCCGTCGAAGCCGACAGCGGGGGCGCCGGACAGGGCAGCACGTTCACGGTCCGGCTGCCCTTGCTGCGGGATGTCCAGCCCCACACCCTTGGTGTCAGGTCTGACATTGAGACACGAGCTCAGCCTTAGAAGTTTGCTAGCGTCGAGGCCGTGTCCGAATGTCAGACCTGACCCCGCATGTGACCCCGCATGTGTGCCGCTTCAGGCCTGGCAAAATGCAGGTCTTGCGACCGGGGCGGCTGACGTCAGGTGCATTCTGTGCCACCATGGCGCCTGCCCGCCCCCATCGTGGCGATACCATAAGAATACATGAGCACGCATACCTTCCTCTGGCACGACTATGAAACCTTCGGCGCAACACCGCGCCGCGACCGGCCCGCGCAGTTCGCGGCCATCCGCACCGACGCCGAACTGAACGAGATCGGTGACCCGATCATGCTGTACTGCCAGCCCGCGCCGGATTTCCTGCCCGACCCGCAGTCCTGCCTGATCACCGGCATCACGCCCCAGCACTGCCTGCAGCACGGCGTGCCCGAGCACGAATTCGCGCGGACCATCGAAGCCGCCTTCAGCGAGCCCAACACGATCGGCGTCGGCTACAACACCATCCGCTTCGACGACGAGGTGACGCGCTTCCTGTTCTGGCGCAACCTGATCGACCCGTATGCGCGCGAGTGGCAGAACGGCTGCGGCCGCTGGGATCTGCTCGACGTGGTGCGCATGACCTATGCGCTGCGGCCGGACGGCATCGAATGGCCGCGCCGCGAGGACGGCAAGCCCAGCTTCCGCCTGGAGCACCTGACTGCCGCCAATGGCCTCTCGCACGACTCGGCGCACGACGCGCTGTCGGACGTGCGCGCGACCATCGCCCTGGCGCGCCTGATCCGCCAGAAGCAGCCCAAGCTGTTCGACTTCTGCCTCGAGCTGCGCCGCAAGGACCGGGTGGCGGCCGAGATGGGCCTGCACCTGGAGCCCGCGCAGCGCCAGCCTTTCCTGCACGTGTCCGGCATGTTCCCGGTCGAATACGGTTGCCTGGGCCTGGTCTGGCCGCTGGCCCAGCATCCGACCAACAAAAACGAGATCCTGGTGTGGGACTGCCGCCACGATCCCTCGGAACTGTTCGACCTTGACGTCGACACCATCCGCATGCGCATGTTCACGCGCAGCAGCGAGCTGCCGGAAGGTGTCACGCGCCTGCCGATCAAGAGCGTGCACCTGAACAAATCGCCGATGCTGGTCGGGAACCTGAAGACGCTGCAGCCGGCCATGGCGACGCGCTGGGACATCGACCTGGAACGCGGACGCGTCCATGCGGCGCTGGCCGCCGGCGGTCGCAATATGACGGCAATCTGGGCCGAAGTATTCAAGAAGCCGGTTGCAACCGAGGAAGTGGACGTCGACGAAGACCTGTACGGCGGCTTCGTCGGCAACGGCGACCGGCGCAAGCTGGAGTCGCTGCGCCACGAGTCTCCTGCCGCGCTGGCCGGCATGCGCCCCTCCTTCGAGGACGAGCGCCTGGGGGAACTGTTCTTCCGCTACCGCGCCCGCAATTTCCCGCAGACCTTGTCGGAGCCAGACATGCAACGCTGGGAAGAGCATCGCGCGGCGCGCCTGTTCGACGGCCTGGCGGGCGCGCGCACGGTGGACCAGCTGTTCATGGAAATCGATGCGCTGTCGGAAAGCGCGGACGAGCGGGCCGAGGAGATTCTTGGCGCGCTATACGACTACGCCGAAGGGATTGCGCCGAACAGGTATTGATGGCCGCGCCGTCCTCAATGGCGGCGCTTGCCTGCGCGAGCGCCCTCGGCACTCTCCCTGAACACCTCTTCCAGTTCTTTTTCGAGCGCCCTGCGGTCGCGCGCATTGGTATGGAGCATCCAGCCGAGCACGGCAACCGCAACGATCGAACATGCCAGCAAGCCGAACATGGCATTCTCCACATGGGGTCGAAGTCCCAGTGTACAGAACTTGGCCCGCCATGCAAGGACGTCAGTCCGCGTATGCGTGTGAGGCCGGCCGCACCTGGGCGACCGGCAAGGCAGGCTCGGCGGCTTAAGCCCGGCGCGCCGCGTTGATCGCGTCGCGCGTCTCGCGCGCCACGCGGCGTGCCGCCGCCGCGAAATCTTCGCCGTCCTGCGGCGCCGCATACAGGATTGCACGCGAGGAATTGATCATCATCCCGGCGCCGCCCGCGGTACGGCCCGCCTTCACCGTCGCCTCGACATCCCCACCCTGTGCGCCGACGCCCGGGATCAGGAGCGGCATCTCGCCGACCAGCTTGCGCACCTGCGCGATCTCTTCCGGGAAGGTGGCGCCGACCACCAGCGCCAGCTGGCCGTTGCGGTTCCATTTCTCGGCGACCAGTTGCGCCACATGCTGGTACAGCGGGCGACCGCCCACGTCGAGGAACTGCAGGTCGGAGCCGCCCGCGTTCGAGGTGCGGCACAGCACGATCACGCCGCGGTCCGCCCACGCCAGGTAGGGTTCGACCGAATCGAATCCCATGTAGGGGCTGACCGTGACAGCGTCCGCGCCGTAGCGCTCGAAGGCTTCGCGCGCGTACTGGTGGGCGGTGGCGCCGATGTCGCCGCGCTTGGCGTCGAGCACGATCGGGATGTGCGGGTAGTTGCTGCGCAGGTAGGCGCAGATTTCTTCGAGCTGGTCCTCGGCGCCCAGGGCCGCGAAATAGGCGATCTGCGGCTTGAAGGCGCAGGCAAGGTCGGCGGTGGCATCGATGATGGCCTTGCAGAACTGGGCGATGGCGTCCGGCTGGCCTTGCAGATGCGCCGGGAAGCGCGCCAGGTCCGGATCGAGTCCCACGCAAAGGAGCGAATCGTTGCGGGTCCATGCCGCGGAAAGCTTGTCGATGAAAGTCACGTGGGGCCTCTTGTGAGTCGAATAGTGCAAACCCCATATTGTACCCGCCGGGCTTCCGCTCCGGCCCTGCACCGCGATGATGCGCCGTATTATCTTTACATACTGTATATTTTGATCATTCGACAACTTGCCATGGACAAAACGATCATGACATCATCCCTCTTCTCACGCTGGACCCGCCTCCTGGCCACCGCCCTCGTTGCCGGCTCCCTGCTGTCCGGCTGCGGCTACAACGAATTCCAGACCAAGGACGAGGCGACCAAGGCCGCCTGGAGCGAAGTGGTCAACCAGTACCAGCGCCGCGCCGACCTGATTCCGAACCTGGTGAACACCGTCAAGGGCTATGCCTCGCACGAGCGGGAAACGCTCGAGGCCGTCACCCGTGCCCGCGCCGCGGCGACCAGTTTCCAGATCACGCCGGAAGTGCTGAACAATCCGGAAGCCTTCAACAAGTTCCAGCAGGTGCAAGGAGAATTGTCCGGCGCGCTGTCGCGCCTGATGGCCGTGTCCGAGAAATATCCCGACCTAAAGGCCAACGAGAACTTCCGCGACCTGCAGTCGCAGCTGGAAGGCACGGAAAACCGGATTACGGTGGCGCGCCAGCGCTATATCGCTGCGGTACAGGACTACAACGTGACCGTGCGCAAATTCCCGAACAACCTGACCGCGATGGTGTTCGGCTACGAGACCAAGCCCTCGTTCACGGTCGAGAACGAAAAGGCGATTTCGACTGCGCCGTCGGTCGACTTCGGCAAATAAGCCATGGCGACCGTAGGCCGGATGCGCGCGCTGTGGGCTGCCTTGCTGGCATGCATGCTGGCCTTGCTGGTGGCGAGCCCTGCGTTCGCCCAGCTCAAGCCGGTGCCGGCGCTGAGCGGGCGCGTTGTCGACGAAGCCGGCATGCTCGACGCCGGCCAGCGCGAACGCCTCACGGCGGTGCTGGCCGACTACGAGGCGCGCACCGGCAGCCAGATCGCCGTCCTGCTGGTCAAGTCGACCGAGCCGGAAGCGATCGAGCAGTACAGCATCCGCGTGACCGATGCCTGGAAGCTGGGCCGCAAGGGCGTCGACGACGGCGTGCTCCTGATGGTCGCGCGCGACAACCCGAATTCGCTGCGCCGCCTGCGCATCGAGGCCGGGCGCGGCGTGCAAGGGGTGCTGACCGATGCGCAATCGAAGCGCATCCTGCAGGATGTGATCGCACCGCACTTCCGCCAGAACCATTATTACGAAGGCCTGGTCGCCGGTGTCGGCGCCATCGCGACCTTGCTGAACAAGGAAAGCTTCCCTGCCCCGGCCCAGCAACAGGCGCCGCAGCGCCAGGCGGACTCCGGCGGCGGCGGCTTCTCGCTGTTCGGCATCCTGGCGATCGTCATCGGCTTTACCCTGCTGCGTTCGATCTTCCGGCCGCGCCGCAGCCGGCTGTCGCCGAACCACTGGGGCCGCGGCCGCAGTAGCGGCCTGGGCGATGTCGCGACCGGCATCATCATCGGCAATGTCCTCGGCAATATCGGCCGTGGCGGCGGTGGCGGATTCAGCGGTGGCAGCGGATGGGGCGGCGGCGGATTTTCGGGTGGCGGCGGCAGCTTCGACGGCGGCGGCGCCTCGGGAGACTGGTAATGGGTATTGGACAACGCATGGGGCGCGCCTGGCGCCACCTCACGAGCAGCAGCGCCGAGGCCAAGCGGGCCTTCCCGGAAGCGACCCTGAGCGCGATCGGTGAAGCGATCACGGCCGGCGAGCAGACCCACCGCGGCGAGGTGCGCCTGATCGTCGAAAAAGGCCTGTCCTTCGACGATGCCTGGGATGGCGTGACGAACCGCCAGCGCGCGCTGGCCCTGTTCGCCGACTACGGCGTGTGGGATACCGAAGACAATTGCGGTGTGCTCATCTACATCAACCTGGCCGAGCACAAGGTCGACATCGTCGCGGACCGCGGCATCGACCGCAAGATCGACAGCGCCACCTGGCAGGCCGTGTGCCGCACGATGACGGACGGTTTCCGCAATGGCCAGTTCCACGAGGCGACCCTGACGGCCATCGGGCAGGTCAACGCCCTGCTGCGCGAGCACTTCCCTGCGAACGGCGCGCGGCCCAACGAGTTGCCGGACAGGCCGCTGATGCTCTGAAACGCGTCCGCGCACGGCCCTTACGATCGTCACAGGACGGTCATATCCAGTTGTTACATTCGCAGCACTTTAACAACTGGAGTTCACTGTGTTGCGACGCGTTCTTCCGATTTCCTCCCGTTTCGTCTCGCTGTTCGCCCTCGCCGCCGCCAGCCTCGTCCTGAGCGCCTGCGGCGGCGACAACGACGGCCCCGACCTGCAGAACCCCGGCGCCGCCTGGCCTCCCGTGCCGACCGTGACGGCCCACCGCGGCGCCTCCGCCGTGCGTCCCGAGCACACGCTGGCCGCCTACCAGAAGGCCATCGAGGACGGCGCCGACATCGTCGAGCCCGACCTGGTGGCAACCAAGGACGGCGTACTGGTGGCGCGTCACGAGAACGAAATCTCGGGCACCACGAACGTGGCGACGCTGACGCAGTTCGCCTCGCGCAAGGCGACCAGGACCATCGACGGCGTGGCCATCACCGGCTGGTTCACCGAAGACTTCACGCTGGCCGAGCTGAAGACGCTGCGCGCCCGCGAGCGCATCCCGGCCAACCGCCCAGCCAACGTGGCCTACAACGACCAGTTCGAGATTCCCACGCTGCAGGAGATCATCGACCTGGTCAAGCGCGAAAGCCAGTCGCGCAACAAGGTCATCGGCATCTATCCCGAGACCAAGCACCCGACTTACTTCAAGTCGATCAACCTGCCGCTGGAACGGCGCCTGGTCGACACCCTGCTGGCCAACGGCTACCGCGGCAAGGACGCCGCCGTGTTCATTCAATCCTTCGAGACGGCCAACCTGAAGGAGCTGCGCGGCATGAGCGACTTCCGCCTGGTGCAACTGCTCGACAACCCGGCCAATGCGCCCTACGACTTCGTCGCGGCCAAGACCGGACGCACCTACGCCGACCTTGTCACCGCGGCCGGCCTGAAGGAAATCGCGGCCTATGCGGACGTGGTCTCGCCCTACAAGGAGATCATCATCCCGCGCACCAGCGCCAATGAGCTGGGCGCGCCGACGGCCTTCATCGCCAACGCCCGCGCGGCCGGCCTGAAGGTGCATACCTGGACCCTGCGTCCCGAGAACCCCTTCCTGCCCGTCAGCCTGCGCGCGGCGCCGGCAACCTCGCTCAGCCAGCGCGGCAATGCACAGGCCGAGATCATCGCCTACCTCAATGCGGGCATCGATGGCTTCTTCACGGACGATCCGGCGGTGGGCCGGGCGGCCGTGAATGCCTTCACGAAGAAGTAAGATTGTCGGGGTGAAGCGGGAGCGCTGGCCGCTCCCGTCTTCACGCCAGAGCGCCCACCCCGGGCGCCTGCATCCCTCACGATGGAGACGACCTTGCGCAAACGGCTTTCGCACATCCGGACAATCGTCACGGTCGCCACGCTGGCCTCCGCCCTCACCTACATTTCGCTCATCGTTCCGGGACGGGCCATTGCGCCCTGCGGTAATCTGGGCACCCCGATGTACTGCACGGTCCCCGCCTACGGATTCCCACTGCCCTTCCTCGCAGACGGCCACGCCACATCGCCGGTCGGCTCGGTGGCTAGGGATCCCTTGTCCATTCTCATCGGCATGGATCAAATTTTGTGGCCCCGGCTGTGGCTCGCCGTCGGTTTCTGGCTGCTGGTGTCAGTCGCCGTACTCGTCTGCCTGAGTCGGCGGCGTGGCCGCGGGCATTGGTGAAACAGGACGCGCTCCCTGGCCCGAAGCCGCACCCGAGCCTCACGGCTGGTTACAATGGCAGATTCCCAATCTGAAAGCCCGCCATGAGACTAGCCAACAAAACCGCGATCGTCACCGGCGCCAGCCAGGGCATCGGCCTGGCCTGCGCCCGGCGCCTGGTGCAGGAAGGCGCGCGCGTCATGCTCGTCGACATCCGCCCGGAAGGCGCGGACGCCGCCGTCGCACTGGGCGATGCCGCCCGCTTCCACCATGCCGACGTCGGCATCAAGGCCGATGTCGACGCGATGGTCGCCGCCACGCTTGCCGCCTTCGGCCAGGTCGACATCCTCGTCAACAATGCCGGCGTCACCCATGCGGCGGATTTCCTCGACCTGGAGGAAGAGGACTTCGACCGCGTCCTGCGCATCAACCTGAAGTCGATGTTCCTGTGCAGCCAGGCCGTCGCCCGCGACATGGTGAAGCGACAGCAGGGTTGCATCATCAATATGTCGAGCGTCAACGCCGAGCTGACGATCGCCAACCAGGTGCCCTATGTCGTTTCCAAGGGCGGCGTGAACCAGCTCACCCGCGTGAGCGCGATCAGCCTGGCCCAGCATGGCATCCGCGTGAATGCCATCGGCCCGGGCACGATCCTGACCGAACTGGCGAAGCAGGCCGTGCTCGGCAGCCCGGAAGCGCGCCACACGATCCTGTCGCGCACGCCGATCGGCCGTTGCGGCGAGCCGGAAGAGATCGCGTCGATCGCCGCTTTCCTGGCAAGCGACGATGCTTCCTACATGACCGCACAGACGCTGTATGCCGACGGCGGCCGCATGGCCCTGAACTACACGGTGCCCGTGCGTGAATGACGTGGGATTTGCGAGAAAGAGACAGCCGCGCCTAAGTTATGCGAAAAATCAATGTCTGGTATCTGTATTTGCAATTGGACATATATTTCGCGGCGCAACATAATGGCACCTGTCTCCACTATTCTCCTCCAAGAAAATAGTTTTAAGCCCGCCCTGAGCGGGCTTTTTTTTCCCGCTCAAAACGGCCCGGTCCGCGCGTCCTGCGCGATATTGTTCAGATTACGAATCTCCCGCTCGGTTCGCGAATTCATCCACACGCTTGATACGCGTCATGGCGTGGTCACAATCGCCCCATATACTTTGACTCACCTGCGATACACGCAACCGATATGCGTGGTTGCAGCAGGTGTGCTGCACCCAGGGTGCAACACACCAACCGAATATGTCTCTTGGCCCGATCTTGGGTTGTGCCCGTCAGTTCGCTGACGGGCATTTTTTTCTTCGTATCGTTCTTCGCATTGGCAACATGCCCACAAAAATCGCGCGGCAGAGCTTGAAGCTGCGCCGGATTTGGCTATGATGAAGCTCGCGCCCTGCGTTTCGCTCTTCCACAGGGTGGCCTACAACACGATAACGGGAGCCTGGCTTATGAGTTTGCATGCATCCGAGACCTATGCGCATCCACCCGAATCCAGCACCGCCTGCCGCCGCCACCAGGTGGACGGCAACCTGGTGCTGAGCGAACTGAATCCCGACGCCGTCATCGACCAGCCCGACGATGCCAGCGTGCCGCTGACGCTGCTGACCTTCGGCAGCGTGCGCGAAATCTGCCCCAAGTGCCAACAGACTCACCTGAAACTCGTGCTGCGGCAGGACAGCGTGCGGATGGCGCACCTTTTCTGCGCCGACTGCGAGAGCTGCTTCGACGCCCACTACCGGGACGGCGCGCCGGCGCTGACGATCTGAGCCGGGAAGCCGTGTGGCCGCCTGGCCGGCTGGCATGATATCGTTGGCACTTTCCCAAGCCTTGAGTTCATGCCCGCCTTCCTGTCGCTGCTCCTGCTCGATTCCCGCCTGCGCCCCGCCCGCATCCGGCTGGCGCTGCTGCTGTATGCCGGCGTGCTCGTCGCCGGCTCGATTCCCGGCGCGCGCGCGGAAGTCGGCGAATTCGCGCCCGGCGTGGTGCTGCACGGCCTCACCTACGCCTTCCTCACCCTGCTGTGGTTCCTCGGCAGTGCGGGAAGCGGGCCGGTGCGCGGCGCCAAGGCGGTGCTGGCAATCGCGCTGATGGGCGCCGGCGACGAGCTCCTGCAGAGCTTTTTGCCGTATCGCACGGGCGACATCGCCGACTGGACGATCGACGTCACCGCGGCGCTCCTGACCAGCACAACACTGGCCCTGATCGTGCCACCTGCCGAAGCTGCGCGCCGGCACTGACCATTTCGCACCGAGAAAAATCGGGTCCGCCACGGCCCGCTTGATTCATCTCATCTCCAACCCGAGTCAGCTGGAACGCTGGCGTGCTTCCTGCCTCTCAATCCAAGTGGCAGCTTGCATCGTCACGCATCCGAATGAACATCCACCATAAGGAGTTGATCATGAAGCAAAAACACCAGAGCATGATCCTGGCGGGCTTGCTGGCTGTGGCGCTGGGCCTGACCGGGTGCGCCGGCATGCGCGGCGACAGCGGCGAGTCCTCGAGCGGCAGCTCGTCGGGCGGGTCGACCGGCACGAGCGGCGCAACCGGCACCGGCGGTTCCAGCAGCTACGGTTCGGGCAGCGCCACCGATCCGTCCGGCAACCCCACCGGCAGCAGCGGCAGCTCGAGCAGCGGCGGCAGCAGCATGGGCACAGGCACCTCCGGCAGCTCTGGCACGTCGGGCAGCTCGGGCAGCTCAGGAAGCAGCGGCTCGTCCGGCTGGGAGCAGTCCGGCAGCACCGGCAGCGCGCAGACCGGTACCTCCACCGCCGGCGCCGCCTCGCCCAACAGCACCGTGCTGGCCATCGAGGTGATTCCGCGCGCCAGCGCGGGCAGCTCGGGCAGTTCCGGCAGCGCGGGCGCCACCGGGTCCAGCGGTGCAGCCGGCATGACCGGCTCGAACAGCTACCGCATCACCGTGCGCATGGACGACGGCAGCAGCCAGGTCATCACACAGGACACGACGCCCGACTTCCGCAGCGGCGACCGGGTGAACGTGACGAGCGGCGCCATCCAGCGCTGAGGCGGGGCCGGAAATCTCCCCTGCCCCGCCGGTTTCTCCACCGCCGATATTGCCAGGCACACCCGAAAAAAAACGCGCACCTGCTGGTGCGCGCCTTTGACGGCAAATTGCCGCCGGTCCGTCCTCGTTGTCGGCCTCAAGGCATGCCGGTTCCGCCCGGCAAACCGTCGCCCTCCGTCTCGATGTCCTTCCGCTGTTGGGCCACATTGCGCGTGGCGGCGCTGATGACGTCCAGCGGCAGCTTCGGCGTACGGTCGGCATTGAGCAGCCCGTTCGCTTCCTGGAAGGTATCGGTGAACTGCGTGTAGCAGAAGCCGCTGAACATGAAGGTTTCGTTAACCACCCTCAAGAGCTCGCGGTACAGCGACAGGTAGCTCTCCGCCGAGTGCGCCCGCGAGTAGCCCCAGGTCGTCTTGTCGGCATCCGGGTTCTGCTTCGGATCGTAGGCGATGCCGCCGAACTCGGTCAGCACGATCGGCTGGCCGCGGTGCGGGAAGCCGTCCAGGGTCAGGATGCGGCCGCCAGGGCGCCGTTGATCGAACAGGGTGCGCACCGGGTCCGTCACCGCGTAGCGCGCCTGCAGCTTTTCCGGATCGCAGTCATAGTCGTGGATGCCGAGGATGTCGGTGGCCGAGGCTTCCCAGCCGTCGTTACCGATCACCGGCCGCGTCGAGTCCAGCGTACGGGTCAGGTGGTACAGGGCCTCGACCGCGTTGCGGTGGGCCTGCGTGAGCGTCAGGTTCGGCACGCCCCAGGATTCGTTGAAGGCCACCCAGACGATGATGCAGGGGTGGCTGTAGTCGCGCTGGATGGCTTCGGTCCACTCGCTCACCATGCGGCTGATGGCGCGCGAGCTGAAGCGGTAGGCCGAGGGCATTTCTTCCCATACCAGCAGGCCCAGCCGGTCGGCCCAGTACAGGAAGCGCGGATCCTCGATCTTCTGGTGCTTGCGCACCCCGTTGAAGCCCATCAGTTTTACCAGCTCGACGTCGCGCCTCAGGTGCTCGTCCGAGGGCGCGGTCATGAAGGATTCCGGCCAGTAGCCCTGGTCCAGCACCAGGCGCAGCTGGTAGGGACGGCCGTTGAGCATGAAGCGGTCGCGGTTGATCGACACCGAGCGCAGCGCCGTGTACGAGCGGATGCGGTCGAGCACACGGTCGCCGCAGCGCAGGGTCACCTCGGCGTCCAGCAGGGTCGGACGTTCCGGGCTCCACAGGATCTCGTTGCGCGAATCGTCGATGCCGGGGTCGGACAGCGCGATCTTGCGGTTCGCCTCGCCCTGCAGCAGCTTGTAGTAGTCGTCCGCCAGCAGCTGCTCGCCGTGCCAGATCTTGACCTCGACGAACAGTTCTTGTTGGGTATGGCCGGCCGCAAACACCTCGCAACCGATCTCGTAGGTTTCAAAAATCGGGGTCCAGCGCAGCGAGGCGATGTAGGTGTCCTCGACCTGCTCGACCCACACGGTCTGCCAGATGCCGGTGGTGCGCGGATACCAGATCGAGTGCGGTTCCAGCAGCCAGTCCTGCTTGCCGCGCGGCTTGGCGAGATCGGCGGGGTCGTCCTCGACGAACACCGTGATGACCTGCCTGCCGTCCTCGTTCATGGCGCCGCTGATGTCGGCCTGGAAGGGCGTGTGGCCGCCCTCGTGCTCCGCCACCAGCTGGCCGTTGACCCATACCCGCGCCGCGTAGTCGACCGCGCCGAAGTGCAGGATGGTGCGCTTGCCGCCGGGGGCAAGGTCGAATTCGCGCTCGTACCAGACGGCGCGGTGGAAACCCGTGTCCTGGATGCCGCTCATTTCCGTCTCGGGGGCGAAGGGCACGGTGATCTCGTGGGTCCATTCGCCGACGCCCTCCGGCATGGTGTACTTCAGCTCGTCGTCAAAGCAGAAGCGCCATGTGCCGTTGAGGTTGATCCAGTTGTCGCGCACCAGTTGGGGACGGGGATATTCAAACTGATTCATTGTTGTCCTTTCTCGTCAGTCGGAACCGGAACCGGGATAAGGATCCGGCCCTGTCGTCCATTCTTGTTATAGGCCGTCAGCGCGCCAGCGGCCGCTTGCCGTGCCTGTCCTGCCCGGCACAGCGCCACGCAGGCGCCGCCGAAGCCGGCGCCCGTCAGGCGTGCCCCGAGCACGCCGGGCTGCTCGCGCAGGTGGGCGCACAGCTCGTCGAGTTCGGGGATCGACACTTCATAATCGTCGCGCAGGCTGAAGTGCGAAGCGTTCATCAGCTCGCCGAAGCGCTCCGCGCTCACGCCGCCCGCCGCTTCCAGCACGCGCAGGTTTTCCAGCACCACGTGGCGGGCGCGCTCGCGCATCGGCGAAGGCAGGGTTTCCACCGAAGCGGGATCCTCGACGTCGCGCAGCGCCCGCACACCCAGCTTGCGCGAGGCTTCCTCGCATTCGGCGCGGCGCTCGTTGTACTTGCTGGCCGCCAGCGTGCGCGCCACGCCCGAGTCGATCACGATCAGCTCGGTCCCGGCCGGCATCTGCACCAGGCGGTGCTCGAGCGTGCGCGCATCGATGAACAGCATATTGTTCTCGTCGCACAGGCTGGACGCCATCTGGTCCATGATCCCGCAGTTCACGTGGGCGTACTCGATCTCGGCGCGCTGGGCGATACGGGCCAGCTTGACGTCGTCGAGTTCGTAGCCGAGCAGCGCGCGCAGGGCGCGCAGGGTCGCCACTTCCAGCGCGGCCGAGGACGACAGGCCCGAACCCACCGGCAGATCGGTGGTGATGTAGACGCGCAGCGGCGGCACCTGCGCGCCGTCGGCCTGCAGCAGGCGGATGCAGCCCTCGATATAGCTGCCGAAGCCCTGCGGCGGGCTGCCGTCGGCGGCAAAGGTCACGGTGTTGTCGAAGGTCGGCGAGTAGAAGTGGAAGTGGTCGTCGCCGCTGCGGCTCATGGCCACCAGGGTGCGCTGGGGCGTGGCGACCGGCAGCATGTAGCCGTCGTTGTAGTCGGTGTGCTCGCCGAGCAGGTTGACGCGCCCCGGCGCCGACGCGTTCACTTCCGGCGCGCCGCCAAAGAAGGTGTCGGTGTTCAGCATGATTGCGCCTCCAGCCAAAGGGGCCGCATGCGGCCATGTACGTCCACCGCCGGCCAGCCGGGGTCGAACGTGAGATTCTCGAGGCCGTCGGGCCCGAGCAGGAACGTGTCTTCGATCTTGACGCCAGCGAAGCTCGGATTGAAGGCGAAGGCCATGCCCTCTTCCAACTGGGTCGCGGTGCTCGGGCTGGCCACGATCTCGCGCGCCCGGTAGCCGGTGATGCCGCCCTGGTGGTGCTCGCGGATCGCATCCTCGCGGTCCGCATGCTTGTATGCCGCGGCCAGTGTGTGATAGACGGCCGACAGCGACTTGCCGGGCATGACGTCGGCCAGTCCCGTGGCCTCGACCTCCATCAGGGCGCGCTGCTCGTCCATGGGTGCGGCGCCAAAGGTGACGAAGCGCGTCAGGTTGGCATACAGTCCGTGGCGGCGTGCGCAGAAGACCAGCATCGCGTGGCTGCCCACCGGCGCGCTCGACGGTGTCGGATGGCGGTAGGACGCCAGGCGGCGTTCGCCCGCGGCCAGCACCAGGGCCGGATGGATGCCGCGCCGCCACAGGGCCTCGGCGCCGGCGCCGGCCAGCTGGTGCTCGGTCCACTCGGGCCGCACGCGGCGCATCACCTCGCTCATCGCCTCGGCGGCCTCGCGTCCCAGCACGCGGTAGCGCTCCTGTTCGGCGGGACCAAGCACCAGCCGCCGCACCTTCAGGGCATGCGGCAAGGGCTGCTCGCCATTGGACGGGCGGTCGGACAGGATGGCCCGGCCGCTGGCCGCGCCCTGCACATAGCGTTCGCGCAGCTCGGGCTCGGCCCAGGGCTCGACGTGGAAAGTAAAGCCTTCCGGGATCTCCTCGGTGCGCAGGCGCTCGGCCTCGATCTCGTCGGTGAGGATGCAGGCTTCCTCCGGCGTCACCAGCACCTCGGCCACGCCGGCGTCGGTGGCGTGCAGAACGGCGCTCGAGCCGCCCGCCGTGACCCAGGCGAACCAGTCGATGCCGCGCAGGCGGATAGCCCCGGCGCCGGCCGCCTGCAGGTGGGCACGCAGCAGCGCCAGCTTGTCCGCGACCTCGGCCGCGCGCGATTGCCGCGTGTCCGACAACGCTGCCGTCATGCGCGGTCCTCCAGCGTCACTTCGACCTGCTGCAGCTCGTAGGCCGTGGTCTCGGGCAGCACGTCCATCGCGAACATGCCGGCCGCCAGCTCGGTGCCGGCCAGGTACTTCAGGCGGTCCTTGGTGCGGTAAGGCGGATAGAACTGCGCATGCAGCTGGGTCTCCGGATGCTCGGCGCCGTCGGTAGGCGCCTGGTACCAGGCCATCAGGTAAGGGAAAGGCCGGTTCCACAGCGTTTCGAACTTGAGCAGCACGGTCTTCAATGCGCGCGCCAGGCCTTCGCGCTGCGGCGGCGTGAGCGCGGCGAAATCCTTGCAGGGCGCGGTCGGCATCACCCAGACTTCGTAGGGGTAGCGCGCACAGGCCGGCACGAAGGCGATCGCGTAGTCGTCCTGGTAGAGCACGCGCTTGCCGTCGGCGGCCTCGTCGCGCGCCATATCGCACAGCAGGCTGGTGCCGTGCTGCAGGAAGTATTCGCGTTCCTGCGCCAACTGGCGCGCCGGCACGGCCGGCACGAAGGGATAGGAATAGATCTGCCCGTGCGGGTGGTGCAGGGTCACGCCGACTTCGGCGCCGCGGTTTTCGAACGGCAGCACGTAATGGATGTTCGGGTGTGCGCCGATACGCGTGGTGCGGTCGCCCCAGACCGAGAGCAGCAGCTCGACGCGCGACAGCGGCAGCGAAGCCAGCGAGGAATTCGGGTCCTGGGTGAACACCACCACTTCGCAGTGGCCGTTGGCCGGTGCGGTCGGCACCGTCACCGTGGGCGGGTCATGCGACTCCAGCGCCAGCGAGGGGAAGCGGTTGTCGAACACGGCGATCTCGTAGTCGCCGGCCGGCATCTCGGTCGGGTGCTGGGGGTCGCTGATCGGCGCGAGCGGGTTGTATTGCGGCGGCGGCTGGTAGGTCCGGTTCTGGCGGAAGGCCGCGTAGGTCACCCATTCGCCGCGCAGCGGATGCCAGCGCAGGTGCGGATTGGCGTGCTGGGGATCGGGAAACGGGCTGGGCGCGGTGAGGCCTTCCGGAATCGGCTGGTTGCTGTACAGGGTGATGTTGCGTCCGTCCGGCTTCTTGAGATCTTTGCTGTGCATGGCATCCAAAAAATGTCGGGCATGGTTGAGCGAATGCGCGCGAGCCGACACCGGCAAAACCGGGGTCGTCGCGGTACGAAAAAAGATCCTAACATGCTGTTTTCACCACATTTTCTCCCTAGCATTGACGCATTTTCCGGCCGTCAATACCGTGCCTGAAGCAGGGAGTCGCACTTGCAGCATAGGTCCTTGTCCCACCAAGGGAAACCCTGATTAAGCCATAGCAGGAAGGCCTCTCCTGTAGGCCTGGTCTTACAGCATGATGAGAGATTTTTGTACAAAGCGGCGAGCCGATAGCCTACAAGCCCGGCATGAGCGAGGCTTGGTGGACAGACGCAAAAAAATGCCCCGGTCCAGGCCGGGGCTTTGTCGATGCGGGAGCGAGTCCGTTTATTTGGCCAATTCGACCAGCACCGCCGTGTACATCTGCAGGTTCAGCAGCAGCTGCTTCTCGGTGATGAACTCGTGCTCCGAGTGGCCCGTGTAGACCTTGCCCGGCATCGCAGGACCGAAGCTGACCGCGCTCGGGAACAGGCGCGAGTTGGTGCCGCCGCCCACGGCGACCGGCTGCGGGTCCTTCATGCCGGTGAAGTAGGAGAACACACCCATCAGGGTCGGCAGCTGCGGCGCGTTCTTCTGCACCCATGGGTCGCTGATCTGCACCTTCACGTTCGCCAGTTGCAGCTGGCGGCTCTGCCACTGGGCCAGCGCGGCGTTCACCTCGTCGGTCAGCTGGGCGATGGTCTTGCCCTGCGGGCGGCGCATATTGATCGACACCTCGATGCCGTCGTCACGTTGCCTGATCACGGTGGGCGCGAAGGTCATCGGGCCCATGAAGCCGTCGCGATAGGCGATATTGCCGAACTTCTCGCCGTAGATGCCGGTGCCGACCATCTCGTTCAGGAAATTCACCACGCCGCCGGCGGTCGTGTTGGCCCAGGGCCGCACGGCCAGCGCATCGGCCAGCATGCTGACGGCATTCACGCCGTCTTCCGGTTTCGATGAGTGGGCCGAGACGCCCTTGGCCTTGATGTTCAGGCTGCTGCCTTCCCAGGCGAAGCTGTACTGCATGCCTTCCTGTTTGGCGCCGCGCGCGCGGATCTGCTTTTCCAGTTCCGGGGTCGCGTTGGCGATGGTGGCCGTCGCATCTTCCGGAATCTGGCTGCCGAAGAAGCCGCCGCCGAAGGCCGCCACGTGCGGCTCGCCCGCCGGCGCGGCGACCGCACCCGCTTTCGGCACGGTCACGGCCACGGTGCCGTAGCCCTTCTCGGCCGTCACCGCCGGATATTCGGCGTCGAGCGTGATGTTCATCTGCGGCGGCTGGTGGGTCTTGAGGAATTCGACCAGCGGCTGCCAGTCCGACTCCTCGCCCATGTAGACGTACAGCTCGATGCGCTTGGACAGCGGCACCTGGCGGTCGCGGATCGACTTCATCGCGTACAGCGCGGTGGCGATCGGGCCCTTGTCGTCCTCGGCGCCGCGCGCCAGCAGCTTGCCGGGTTCGCTGGTGCGGTCCAGCACGAAGGGCGACTTCTTCCACTTGCTGGCATCGACAGGCTGCACGTCGCCGTGGGTGATGACGCCCACGCGTTCGCTGCCCTGTCCCAGGCCGATGATCACGGTCCAGCCATGGTCCGCATAGTCCAGGCCCAGGCGCGCAGCTTCCGCCTTCAGGGCTTCCTTGAAGGCGATGTGGACCGGGTTCTTGTCCGACGGGACGTCCTTGTCCGCCACCGTGTTGAAGCTCACCAGTTTGGCCAGGGTGTCGACGATGTCCTTGCGGTAGGTCGTGACCGCATGCTTGGCGGTCTTGACGGCGACGTCGCTGGGCGCATTGCGCACCGCGGCCGGCGCGGCAGCCTGGCTGGATGCCGGCGCGGCGCCGGCGAAGGTGGCCAGCAGCAGGCTGGCAAGCAGGGTTTTCCGAATCATGGGTGGCCGTCTCCAGTTTGCAAAAGCGCAACAAGTCTAGCACAGGGCCGTGCGCCCGGCAGGCGGCCATCGCGGTATCGTTGACGCCATTCCGACCAAGGAAAAATGGAGCGTTCGCCATGACCGACAGAAGCGTTCACCGGCTGCATCCCGCGATGCGCGAGGACATCGGCGACCTGATCACGCAGCGGCCGCTGCCCGGCCCGCACCTCGAGCAACTCGATCCCTTCCTCTTCCTCAACCACCACGGCCCGCAGACCTACCCGCCGCACAACCGCGGCCTGCCCTTCGGCCCGCATCCGCACCGCGGCTTCGAGACCGTCACCTTCATCCTGGAGGGCGAGCTGGCCCACCGCGACAATGCCGGCCATGAAAGCATCATCGGCGCCGGCGGCATCCAGTGGATGACGGCCGGGCGCGGCATCGTGCATGCGGAGGTGTCGCCGCGCGCCTTCCTGGACCACGGCGGCCCGGTCGAGATCCTGCAGCTGTGGCTCAACCTGCCCGCGCGCCTGAAGATGAGCGAGCCGGCCTATACGGGCCTGCAGCGCGCCGACATTCCTGAGCTGAGCCTGGACGGCGGCAAGGTGGCGCTCGACCTGATCGCGGGAGAGTATGAGGGAAACAGCGGGCCGGTGCGCTCGCTCACCGGAGTCTTCATGAGCACGCTGCGCATGCGGGCCGGCGGAACCTTCCGCATCGACGGGCTCGAGGATCGCAGCGTCTTCCTCTACGTGGCGCGCGGCGTGGTCCAGGTGGGCAACCACGCCGACCTGGTCAGCCCCATGCATCTGGTGGAGCTCGACGAGACGGGCGACGCGGTGGCGATCCGTGCGGAGCGCGACGCCTTCGTCGTGCTGGGCCATGCCGCGCCGATCCGGGAACCGGTGGTCGCGCATGGCCCCTTCGTGATGACCACGCGCGAAGAAATCACGCAGGCCATCGTCGATTACCAGGCCGGGCGCTTCGGCGCGGCCCTGGGCTGAAACCGTTCAGCCACGCGTCGGGGCGGCGGTCACGCGCACCGAGTCGGGGCTCCTGTTGCTGCCCGTATCGAAGCTGATGCGTACGTCCTTGCCCGCGCCGACAAAGCGGTTCTTGCCGACGTGGACCATCTCGACCGGGCCGTCACCCAGGTCGGCGTACAGCTTGCGCTGCTTGCCCTTGCCCTTGCCAGTCACGCTCAGCACGCGGCCGTCCGCGAGCTCGTAGTCGCCCTGGACGCGATCGAAGGCCATGGCTTGCAGGGGGACGTGTTTCGGCTGGGCGCCGACGACGTTCACGCGGCCGTTGCCGATGTCGTGGGCGCCGGCGTTCAGGGACAAGAGGGCGGCGCTGGCGGCCAGCAGGAGTTTGGTGCGCATGGTGATGCTTCCTTTCGGGTCGAAATCGAAGAAGTGAACCGGCGCGGCGTTGCAGACGCCGCGTAGTCCCGATGGTTTCGTTTCGCCAGCGTCGTGGGTATGTTCCTGGCGATGGAGGCAGTCTAGCGGCGCGTCATTACACGGCAATCGCCGGGCGCTGAACTGCAGAAAACGCACGATGGACTGCACGAATCCCGGACTATTCGGGAGGTGCATATACACGTCTGCATGGCCGCGGACCGTGCGTCGGCAATGCGTGCAGTTGGCTTACAGTAGGGTTTTTCCCCTGCCCTTCACGCCATGCAAGCCATCCCTCTCGTCGCCACCACGCGCGGCTATCCCGACACCGGCAAGGTCGTCGAAAACGTACACGCCGGCTCGGTGGCCGTCGTCGACATCCACGGCCGCCTCCTGTATTCGGCGGGCGATCCGCACTACCCGACGTTCACGCGCTCCGCGCTCAAGCCCTTCCAGGCCCTGCCCTTCCTGCTGTCGGACGGCCCGGCGCGCTTCGGCCTGTCGCAGGACGAACTGGCGCTGCTGTGCGCCAGCCATTCCGGCGAGGACAAGCACCTGGCCGGGGTCTCCTCGATCCTGAACAAGATCGGCCTCGATCCCGCCCACCTCGAGTGCGGCTGCGCCACTCCGCTGTTCTACGAGTTCACAGGCCGGCAGGCGCCGAACGATGCGACCTGGACGCCGCTGCACCACAACTGCTCGGGCAAGCACAGCGGCTTCCTGGCCTGGTGCCGCCTGCACGGCACGGCGACCGGCGGCTATGTGGAGCGCCGGCACCCGCTGCAGCAGGCGATCCGCTCCACCCTCGCCGACACCGTCGGCATGCCGGCAGAGGCCATGCCCACGGGGATCGACGGCTGCTCGGCGCCCAACTATGCGATGCCACTGTCGAAGCTGGCCCACCTGTATGCACGCCTGGGCCAGGGCGGCGCCGATCCCGCACTGGGCGGCGCGCTGGGCATGCTGTTCGACGCGATGACGGGCCGCCCGGACATGGTCTCGGGCACCGCGCGCACCGACCTGCACTGGATGACGGCGGGCGGCGGCGACTGGGTGGCCAAGATCGGCGCCGACGCGGTGCAGGCGATCGGGGTGCGCTCCGCCGGGATCGGCATCGCGATCAAGATCGCCGACGGCAACAGCCGCGCCCTGCACCCGGCCGTGTACGCGACCCTCGACCAGCTCGGCCTGCTCGCCAGGCTGGACGCCGGACAACGCGCCGCAATCGAAGCGTATCGCCAGCCCCTGATCCGCAATGCGCGCGGGACGGAGGCGGGCGATATCCGGCCGCTGTTTACGCTGACGCCCGTCTAGGCCGCCAGGCGCCGCAGCATGGCGGCGATGGCCTCGACCACGGCAGTATCTTCCCAGTAGCTGTTGTGGGCGAAGGGGTTCCAGCTGCGCAGCAGCAGGCTGGCCACGCCGCCGCTGGCATTGATGGCGCGGTCTTCCACCAGCACCCGGTAGCCGCTCGAGAGCGGCTGCAGCGGCCAGCCCAGCACGTCGTCGGGATCGTAGAAGTTGATCCACTTGAACAGCTGCGTCGGCGGCGCGATCGGGATGATGTGCATCTCCTTGTGCGCGGCCACGAAGATCGGAATGTTGCAGCCCGTCGTCACCAGGCCGGCACAGGTGCCGGCGGAGAGGAAGGTCTTTTCGCTGGCCGTCAGCGGGCGCGTGAAATGCGCCTCGGCCCAGGCGTCGATGTTGCGCCAGATGCCGGCGCCGACCGGACGCCCCGCCATCGCTTTCTGCGCGTCGTAGATATAGCTCGACAGGACCTGGCAGCCGAGCGACTGGGCGACGAAGACCACGGGCATGCCGGGCCGGGCCGCGTGCGCCGACAGCAGCGCCTTGGCGATCTCGCCCTGCGCCTCTTCGTAGACCGAGCCGGGAATCTCCTTGCGGTTCTCCAGCCCTGCCGCGTCGCCGAAACCGTAGAGCACGAACTTGCGCAGGTCGCCGTAGCGCAGCGGCGCCCGGCCATGCATCCTGCGCCAGACCTCGTCCTCGTTGTCCTGCAGGATCTTCTGGTAGTAGGCCGAGCGCATCACCACCTTGCCGGAGGTCGCCCCCAGCAGTCCGCGCAGGCGCCCCATCAGAGCGTCGGCATAGTCTTCCGGGGTTTCCCCCATCCCGTGCACCGTGATCAAAGCCACGTCAGCCATGGCGTCCTCCCCTTCCACGGCCGACGCAAGGTAAATCCGCAGCCGTTCTTTATAGGGACAGCGTACCAGTTTTCGCGTCCGCGCAGGTGTTCGGTCCGCGCGCTACCATGGCGGTTTTCATCCTGACAGGAACCATGATGCCCGAGGTGCTTTTCAGCCGCTACCGCGAGGCGATCCGCAGCCTCGACCTGGCCACGGTCGCCACGCCCGCTCAGATTCCCGCCGCCTTCCTGCTCGGCCGCGAGGGCTGCTACAGCGCCCACTACATTCCCTTCGAATCGATCCACGAGCATGCCCGCGTGGTGGTGGTCGGCATCACGCCGGGCTTCGTGCAATGGAAGAATGCGATGCGCGAGGCGCAAGGCCAGCTGGCGCTCGGCCTGGACGACGCCGCGGTGCTGCGTGCTTCCCGGCTCGCGGGCGCCTTCAGCGGCGCGATCCGGCCCAACTTCGTGGCCCTGCTGGACGCGATCGGCGTGCAGCGCTGGCTCGGCATCGCCAGCTGCGCCACCCTGTTCGGCGAGCACGCCGGCCTGGTGCAGGTGAGCGGGATCTTGCGGCATCCGATTTTCGTCGACGACAGGAACTACAGCGGCTCGCCGCCCATGACCAGGAATGCCTTCCTGCGCGAGCAGATGCTGCGCTACTTCGCGGAAGAGGCACGGCAGCTGCCGGATGCGCTCTACATTCCGATGGGCGGGAGCGTCAGCGCCGGCCTCGACTGGCTGGCGGAGGAAGGGGTGATCCGGCGCGAGCGGATCCTGCATGGGCTGCCGCATCCGTCGGGGGCGAATGCGGAGCGGGTGGCGTATTTTTTGGGGCGGAAGGACAGGAGCACGCTGTCAGCCAAGACGAATGGCGCGCAGATCGATGCGGCGCGCGAGGCGCTCCTGGAACAGATGTCGAAGTTGTAGGGGTGGTTCGGTCCAGTGGACCGGAGCACGCTTCGCCGCCCGCGCGTTCAACCAGCGTCCAAACGGACGATAAACGCGATTTCACCGTGCATTTGAACGCGTGGGCGGGAGACCCGCCCACCCTACGCGATAGACAACGCGAACTCGGCCACGCCATCGACACCACCGCGCAGCTGGTCGCCCGGCTTCAGGGCCGCGACACCGGCCGGCGTGCCCGTATAGATCAGGTCCCCCGGCGCCAGCGTGACGAGGCGCGACAGGGAGGCAATCACATCCGGAATCGGCCAGATCATCTCGTTCAGATTGCCCTCCTGCTTCACTGCGCCATTCACCTCCAGCCAGATACGCGCATCCTGCGGATGTCCAAGCCGAGAAGCCGGCACGAGATCGCTGCACGGCGCCGAGGCGTCGAAGCCTTTGGCCATGTCCCAGGGCCGGCCGCTGTCCTTGGCCACCGCCTGCAGGTCGCGCCGGGTCAGGTCCAGGCCCACGCCGTAGCCCCACACCAGCTCCAGGGCCTTGGCCGGGTCGACGTCCGTCCCGCCCGCGCCCAGCGCCACCACCAGCTCGACCTCGTGGTGCAGGTCCTGCGTGGCGGGCGGATAAGGCACGGCGCCACTGGCCGGCACCACGGCGTCGGCCGGCTTGGTGAAGAAGAAGGGAGGTTCGCGGTTCGGGTCGCTCCCCATCTCGCGGGCGTGGGCGCCGTAGTTGCGGCCGACGCAGAACACGCGGCGGATCGGGAAGCGCTGATCGGAGTTCGCCACACCCAGCGAAGGCTGGACGGGCGCCTGGATGACGTAGGAAGACATGCGGAACCTTTCATGGAACGACAAGCGTCCATGATAACCGCGCTGGAGCGTTCTAGCCGGCCTGCTGCCTCGCGGCGCCGGCCGCGACCGCATCCAGCACCCGCCCGAGCGCCGTCATGTCCACCGGCTTGACCAGGTGGTGGGCAAAGCCCGCCTCGATGGCGCGCTCGCGGTCGCGCGCCTGGCCGTAGCCGGTGATGGCCACCAGCACCGTGCCGCTGGTTTCGGGCATGGCGCGCAGCTGCTGCGCCAGCTGATAGCCGTCGATGTCGGGCAGGCCGATGTCGACCAGCATGGCGTCGGGCCGCTCGGCGCGGGCGCGGCGCAGGCCCGAGCGGGCGTCGTACTCGACCGCCGTGTGGTAGCCCTGCACGTTCAGCAGCGTGGACAGGCTGTCGGCCGCGTCGGCGTTGTCGTCCACCAGCACCAGGCGCAGCGGACGCGCCAGCACGGCGCCGTCCTCCTCCACCTGTCCCGCGGGGCCAGGCATGCCGTCGCAGGGCGCTTCCGCGCAGGGCAGCGTCACGGTAAAGCTGCTGCCCTGCCCCACGCCATCGCTGGCCGCGCCCACCTCGCCCTGGTGCAGCTCGACCAGGCGCTTGACCAGGGTGAGCCCCAGGCCGAGGCCGCCCTGCGAACGCGCCAGCGTGCGGGCGCCTTGCGTGAAGAGGTCGAACACGTTC
This sequence comes from Massilia sp. BKSP1R2A-1, assembly GCF_050586525.1. Taxonomy (NCBI): domain Bacteria; kingdom Pseudomonadati; phylum Pseudomonadota; class Betaproteobacteria; order Burkholderiales; family Oxalobacteraceae; genus Massilia; species Massilia sp. BKSP1R2A-1. The sequence goes on from NZ_JBOBRE010000014.1 coordinate 133,761, forward strand.
GGCACCAGCTCGGCCGGCATGCCGGAACCGTTGTCCGATACCGTCAGCACCATGCGGCCATCGCTGCTTTCCAGGCGCAGCGTGATGCGGCCTGCCTTCTGGGTGTACTTGGCGGCGTTGTTCAGGATGTTGGCCACGCTCTGCACCAGGCGGGTCTGGTCGCCGCGCACGTGGACCGGGCTGTCCGGCAGCTGCAGCTCGACGGCGTGCTCCTTCTCCTGCAGCAGCGGGCGCGCCTGGTCCAGCGCGCCCGAGACGATGTCGCGGAAGTCCACCACGCCGAGCTTGAGCTTGACGAGGCCCCGGGTGACGCGCGAGACGTCCAGCAGGTCGTCGATCAGCCGGCTCATGTGGCGCACCTGGCGGCTGATGATGGTGCTGGTCTGGCGGATGCGCGGCTCGTCCTTGAACTGCATCGACAGCAGGCTCGCCGAGCTGCTGATCGGCGCCAGCGGGTTGCGCAGCTCGTGCGCCAGCATCGCCAGGAACTCGTCCTTGGTGTGGCTCAGGCGCTCGGCCTGCACGCGCGCCGCGCGCTCGCTCTGCAGCAGCGCATCGCGCTCGCGCGCCGACTTCTGCGCGACTTCGTAGAGGCGCGCATTGTCCATCGCGATCGCCGCCTGCGCCGCCACGCCGGCGACGATGCGCTCGGTGCGCTCGGTGAAGACGCCGGGTTCCGGATGGCCGAACAGCAGGCCGCCCAGCACCGTCCCGGAACGCGACACCACCGGCACCGCCAGGTAGCTGCGCACCGCCAGGTGGCCGTGTGCAAGGGCCGCGTAGCGCGGGTCGCGCCTGATGTCCTCGCTCCTCACCGGTCCCTCGTTCTCGAAGGTTGGGTGGAACACGTCCGTGGCGTGCGGCATGCCGAGGCGCTCGACTTCTTCGCGCGCGGCGCCGGACAGGGTATAGAGCTGCAGCGTCTGCCCCTGCTCGTCTTCGCCATGATAGAAGAAGGCGCCGAAGCGCGCCCCGGCCAGCTCGGCGCCGGCATCGGTGATCGCCTGCAGCAGGGTCTCCAGGTCGAGCGTCGAAGCCAGCGCCTGGCCGGTGCGGTTGACCATTTCGAGCACGCGCTTCTCGTCGCGCAGCGACTCCTCCACGCGCGCGCGGCGCACCACTTCGCGGGTGTGGCGCGCCACGTCCTCGGCCAGCGCCACTTCCTGGTCGGTCCAATGGCGCGGAAGCGGCTCGTGCAGGTAGAAGATGGCGGCCATCTGGCCCGCTTCGATCAGCGGCACGATCACCATCGAACGCGCCCCGATGCTGGCATAGCCGCTCGCATAGGGCGCGGCGCGCGCATCCAGGGCGATGTCGTCGAGGCGCAGGGTGCGGCCGGCGCGCAGCTGGGCAATGATGCCCGGCCCGAAGCTCTCCAGCGGACGCGATTCGCCGGCCAGGCTGGCGACGCTGCCGTCGGTCCAGTCACGGTCGACGCTGATGCTACGGCCCGGCATGTCGACTTCCCCGTAGCCGACCCGCGCCACCCCGAGGTGCTCGCCGGTCAGGCTGCTCGCCGCTTCCATGATGGCGCCGGTGTCCACCAGGCCGCGCAGGGTATCGGTGAGTTTCAGGTGGAAAGCGTGGCGGTGCTCGGCCAGCACGCGCGAGGTGGTGTCGGACAGGACGAAATAGATGCCGATGACGTCGCCGTTGTGGCGCACCGGGGTGATCGAGGCCGAGAAATAGCGACGCTCGATGCGGCCGTTGCGGATCAGGCTAGTCAGCGAGTTTTCCAGATGCACCGGATTGCCGGCCATCGCCTCGAGGATATGGGGCTGGAGCTGGGGCCACAGGTCCGGCCGCACCAGCGGGAAAGGCTGGCCCATCGCTTCCGGGTGCTTGTCGCCCAGCAGCTCGGCATAGGCGTCGTTGTAGAACAGGCGCAGCTCGGGGCCCCAGGCGATGAACATGGGGAAGTGCGAAGCGACGATCAGGTCGGCGATGGCCTGCATGCCCTCGGGCCAGTTATCGGGCTTCACCGAGGGAAAGACCGGACAGGGAAGCTCGGCCTCGGCCGCCGGCAGGCAGGAAAAACTGCGTTGGATGTTCATCAGGATGCCCCAATTCGATTCCGCACGGCATCCGGTCGCAGGTGTGGGAAAGCCTGTCGCCGCCATTTATTGTATTGCCGCTAACTTTTTGTAAGCGAAAAATTATAGCGATCAATCACAAGAGGCCGCGCCCGATACAGCCCAGTATGCACTGTTGCCGTGCGTCAGTACGCGCCGGCGCTGAGAAAGCGCGCTTCCGGCAAGCCGCGCACGCCGAGCTCGCGCCGGAACAGGGCGCCCGACAGGGGCGCGGCCGCGCGGTCGTTCTGCGTCATTCCCTGGTGCGCCGTGGTGACGAACAGGGTCGACAGGCCCGGTCCGCCGAACGCCGGGCAGCTCGGCTGCGGGGCGTCGAGCGCGACGACACGGTCGATGCTGCCGTCGGGCGCGAAACGGATCACCTGCCCCGCGCCCCAGCGCGTGCTCCACAGATAACCTTCCGCGTCGATGCAGGAGCCATCCGGCTCGCCGGGCGCCGCCTCGGGCGCGACAAAGATGCGCGGCTCCCCCACTTCGCCGCTGCAGGGGTTGTAGGGCGCCTGGCGGATCGCGCGCGTGGCCGAGTCGGCGAAGTACATGCGCCGCCCGTCCGGGCTGAAGCAGATGCTGTTGGCGATCGCCGCCGTCCCGACCGGCAGGCGCTCCAGCGAGAGGTCGAGGTTGAGGCGGTAGAAGCCGCCCAGCGCCGGCTTGGGATCGTCCTGGTTGAACATGCCGAACACGAAGCGCCCTTGCCGGTCGCAGCGCCCGTCGTTCAGGCGGGTGGACGGCAGATGGGCCTCGACTTCGCAGATGCGCTTGACGGCGCCGGTCGAGAAGGTGAAGAAGGCCAGGCTTGACGCCAGCCCGAGCAGCAGGCGGTCGTCGCTGCCGGTCAGGGCGAAGGAGCAGAGGCGTTCCGGCATCGGCCAGCTGCGGGTCTCGCCGGTGGCAGGCGTATGCGCCCACAGCCGGGCGGCCGGAATGTCGGTCCACAGCAGGCGACCGCTGCGCTCGCACCACAGCACGCATTCGCCCAGTTCGTGGCGGGTGTCGAGGAAGGCCTCCATCAGGGTTCGACCGAGAAGCGGAAGCGCGACTCGGTCCGGTATTGCTCGCCCGGCCGCAGGATCACGTTCGGGAAAGCCGGCTGGTTGGGCGAATCGGGAAAGTGCTGGGGCTCGAGGCAGAAGCCGCTGCGGTGCCGGTAAGGGCCGTCCTTGCCCTGCAGCGTACCGTCGAGGAAGTTCCCGCTGTAGAACTGCACGCCCGGCTCCTCGGTGAACAGTTCCAGCACCCGGCCGGATCCCGGGTCCACCACGCGCGCCGCACGCGTCATCGCTTGCGCCGCCGGCTTGTTGAGCACGAAGTTGTGGTCGTAGCCCTGGCCGTTGCGCAGCTGCTCGTCGGCTTCCCCGATGCGGCTGCCGATCGGCCGCGGGCTGCGGAAGTCGAAGGGCGTGCCGGCCACCGGGGCCAGCTCTCCCGTGGGGATCGACTCGGCGTCGATGGCCACAAAGGCGTCGGCGTCGATCTGCAGCACGTGGCCGAGGATGTCGCCGCCGCCGGCCAGGTTGAAGTAGCTGTGCTGGGTCAGGTTCACCGGCGTCGCGCGGTCGCACACGGCGTGGAAGCGCACCACCAGCTCGTCGTCGTCCGTGAGCGTGTAGGTGACGGTCGCGTCCAGGTTGCCGGGATAACCCTGCTCGCCGTCGCGGCTGCGGTAGGACAGGCGCAGGCTGTCGCCCTCGATGGCGGCGTCCCACTTCACCTTGTCGAAACCGCGGTCGCCGCCGTGCAGGTGATTGTTGCCGTTGTTGGTGGGCAGCTGGAAGTCCTGGCCGTCGAGCGTGAAGCGGCCCTTCGCGATGCGGTTGCCGTAGCGTCCAATCAAGGCGCCGAAATACGGACTGTCGCTCCGGTAGGGTTCGAGCGTGCCGAACCCGAGCACGACGTCCGCCGGGCGGCCGTCGCGGTCGGGCGCATGCAGTTCCGTGATGACGCCGCCGAAGTCGATGATCTTCGCCACCAGGCCATTGGCGTTGGCGAGCGTGAACTGGGTGATGGCGCTGCCATCCGGCAGCTGGCCGAAAGGCGCTTGCGTGATATCGGGTTGCACTTGCTGTGGTCCTTGCGTGAGCCGGCCGGGGGGCCGTGGTGATCAGGATGACAAGATGCTAGCACGTGCCTTCGATGACCCGCGCGAGGCAGCATGCCTCCGGTTTTGTTACATAAACGCAACAGCCCTACGTGTTTACACGTAGGACTTGTTCAAGATCGTGCAGCTTTTTAACCACACGCACATGCTTCTCAAAAAACGTGTAAGGAAATTGCAAATGTTTATTGGCATCATTTCCATGGTGCTGGTAACGTGACTGTCTGACAAAACTGCATTTGTGACCATTTACCACTCCCGCACCACGTCCATGCGGACGCACATACACCAATGGAGACCATCAATGAAGAAAACTAGCCTGGCCCTTGCCCTGTTGTCCCTCCTGCCACTGGCGGCCCACGCACAGACCAGCGTCACGATCTACGGCATCGCCGACGCCTCGATCGGCGTCGAAAACACCGATGCACCGGGCGAAGGCCACCGCACCGTGATCAGCTCCGGCACCCAGTCGACCAGCCGCATCGGTTTCCGCGGCACCGAGGACCTCGGCAACGGCCTGAAGGCGCTCTTCAACATCGAAGCCGGCGTCGCCCTCGACAACGGCGCCCAGGACGCGGCCGGCACCTTCCAGCGCCGCGCCGTGGTCGGCCTGCAGGGCTCCTTCGGCACCATCACGATCGGCCGCGAGTACGGCCCGATCGCCGCCGTCGCGCAATCGGCCGACCCGCTGGGCCACGGCTTCTACGGCTCGACCCTCACCAGCTTCGGCACCAACCGCCTGACCCGCCGCCTGTCGAACTCGGTCAACTACAAGAGCGACAGCCTGAACGGCTTCACCGTGCTGGCCGCCTACAGCGCCGGCGAGCGCAACGTCGATCCGTCGAACGACCTGTGGGGCGGCGCCGTCGAGTACAAGAACGGTCCGGTCTACCTGGGCGCAGGCTACCAGGAGACCGAAGCCCAGATCGGCCCGAACAACAAGGAAATCGCATTCGGCGCGGGCTTCACCGCCGGCGCCTTCGACTTCCGGGCCGCTTTCCTGGAAGCCGATCCGGCCGGCGCCAACAACGAGTACAAGTTCACGACCGTGGGCGGCGTCTACACCATGGGGCCGAACAAGTTCTACGCTTCGCTGCACCAGCAGAAGCTGGAAACCGGCGCCAAGGGCAACGGCTTCTCGCTGGCCTACAGCTACACCCTGTCCAAGCGCACCAATCTGTACAGCAGCTACGCAAAAGTGCGCAACAACGGCCGCGGCGTCTTCGGCGTCGCGTCGGCAGGCGGCACCTTCGCGCCGCCGACCACCGCGCTCGGCGCCGATCCGTCGGTGTTCAACGTGGGCGTGCGTCACTCCTTCTAAGCGACACGGCGCAAACAAAAACGGCGAGCCTTGCGGCTCGCCGTTTTTGTTTCATGGGGCCTGCCTGCGCCCCGCGCTTTAGGCCAGCAGCGCCTGCCCGGCGCGCAGCGACGACGTGATCGCCGGCGCTGCCTGGCGAACCTGGCCTGCGTCGACCCGGAACACCGCCATCGCCGCGGTCAGCTTGGCGGCCTGCTCCTTCATCGCTTCGGCGGCCGCCGCCGCTTCCTCGACCAGCGCCGCGTTCTGCTGCGTCACGTTGTCCATCTCGACCACCGCCTGGTTGATCTGCTCGATGCCCGCGGTCTGCTCCGCGCTCGCCGAGCTGATCTCGCCCATGATGTCGTTCACGCGGCGCACGCTGTCGACGATTTCCTGCATGGTGGCGCCGGCTTCGGCCACCAGGCGGCTGCCATCCGCCACCTTGCTCGACGAGTCGTTGATCAGGCCCTTGATTTCCTTTGCCGCCGCCGCGGAACGCTGGGCGAGGTTGCGCACTTCGCTCGCCACCACGGCAAAGCCGCGGCCCTGCTCGCCGGCGCGCGCCGCTTCCACGGCCGCGTTCAGCGCCAGAATGTTGGTCTGGAAGGCGATCCCGTCGATGACGCTGATGATGTCGCTGATCTTGCTGGAAGAGGCGTCGATGTCGGCCATGGTGCCCACGACCTGGCTGATCACGGCGCCGCCCCGCTGCGCGACCTGCGAGGCTGCCTCGGCCAGCACATTGGCCTGGCGGGCGTTGTCGGCGTTCTGCTTGACGGTCGAGGTCAGTTCTTCCATCGAGGACGCGGTTTCTTCCAGCGAGGATGCCTGCTGCTCGGTACGGCTCGACAGGTCCTGGCTGCCGGCCGCCACTTCCGAAGCGGCCACGTTGATGGTGTCGGTGCCGCTGCGGACCGTGCCGACGGTGCGCGCCAGGTTTTCGTTCATGGTCTTGAGGGCCTGCAGCAGCTGGCCGACCTCGTCGCGGGTGGTGACGTCGATGCGGCTGGTGAGGTCGCCCGCGGCGACCGTGTTCGCCACGTCCAGCGCGCGCTGCACCGGCGCCGTGATCGAGCGGGTGATCAGCCAGGCGACCGCGCCTGCCAGCGCCAGCGCCAGGGCGCCGAGCGCCCACATCAGGCGTGAGGTGTTCTCGTAGGTACGCTGGGCTTCCGCGGCCTTTTCCATGGCGATCGACTTTTGCAGCTCTGCCTGGTCGTTCACGGCCTTCTTGAGCTTGACCAGCAGCGGACGCAGTTCCTCGGCGAGGTACTGGCGCGCTTCCTCGTGGAGGCCGTCGTTGACGTGCTTGATCAGCTGGTCCTGGCCGGCCGCGTAGCGGTCGACGTGGCCATTCATTTCGGTCAGCAGCGCGCGGGCGCGCGGATGCTGCAGGGTGCGGTCCATCTCCTCGATCAGGCGGTCGATCTCCTTGCGCGAAGCCAGCACTTCCTCGTGCTGCTTCTGGCGGTCGGCATGCTCCTCGCTCAGCATGATGTTGCGGAGCGCGACCGCGATGTCGTTGACTTCCACCATCAGGCGCGTGGTGGACTCGATGCGCGGCATGCGATTGTTCACGATTTCGCTGGTGCCGTCGTTGACGCGGCCCAGCATCATGTTGCTCATTCCGATCATAAAGACCAGCATGGTGCAGATCGTGGCAAAGCCCAGTCCGAGCCGCTTGCCTATGTTCAGGTTTGCAAGGTTCATGGTCTTCTTTCTTCTGCGAGCAGCCCGCCCGCGGGTTGGTCAAATTCAGGCAGCCTGCTTCATGGCCGCGATCAGGCCCAGCTGCTCGGAGCTCATCAGGCGGTCGATGTCGAGCAGGATCAGCATGCGTTCGTCGATCGTGCCCAGGCCGGTGATGTAGTCGCCGTCCGAGGTAGAGCCCATCTCGGGCGCCGGACGCACCTGCTCGGGTTCGAGGGTGACGACGTCGGAGACGCTGTCGACCACCATGCCGATCACGTGGTTCTTGATGTTCAGGACGATCACGACGGTGAACTGGTCATAGGTCGGCTCGCCCAGCTTGAACAGGATGCGCATGTCCACGATCGGCACGATCGAGCCGCGCAGGTTCTGGATGCCCTTGATGCAGGCGGGCGCGCTCGGCAGCAGGGTCGGCTCCTCGTAGCCACGGATCTCCTGCACTTTCAGGATGCTGATTGCGTACTCTTCCTTTCCGAGGCGGAAGGACAGCACTTCGTTTTCTTCGGTCGTCTTGGCTGCGTCCATGGTGTTTTCCCTAACTGTTTTGAACTTGGATTCTTGAATTGCTGTAGCGCAACAATACATTACGTCCAAGTTGGTGCGGATGCGATAGAGAAGATGCAAGAGGACGAAAATATTTCCCTTTCCCGGTGCGAAATATGGCGCAGGTACAACGTTTGACCCGCAGTCCATGCCAGGCTGTCCATACGGAAGAGCTGGCACGCATCGTGCATGATCAGTTTCGGCATATTCGAAGGAGAGGCCATGATCATCCACCGACTCGACGCCCGCGCGATCCGCGAGCTGCGGCCCCAGCTGGCCACCCTGCTGCTGGATGCGGTCGCCGATGGCTTTTCGCTCGGCTTCCTGGCCGGGCTCGACGACATCCAGCTCGCCGCCTACTGGGAAGGCGTCGGGCACGAGGTCACGCGCGGCAGCCGCGTGCTGCTGGGGGCCGAGCAGGACGGCATGCTGGTTGGGACCGTGCAGCTCGCCTTCCCGCAGGAGCCGAACGCCGGCAACCGCGCCGCCCTGGAAAAGCTGCTGGTGCACTGCACCGCGCGCCGGCGCGGGGTCGGCACGGCCCTGCTGCAGGCGGCCGAGATCGAGGCGCTGGGACTGCGCCGCGGCCTGCTGTTCCTGGACACGGAGTCCGGTTCGGGCGCCGAGCGCCTGGTCGACCGCGCAGGCTACATCCGGGTCGGCGAGCTGCCCGACTTCGCCTGCAGCCCGAACGGCCACTGGCGGACCGCCGCGATCTGGTACAAGACGCTGTTCCCGCGCAGCCGCCGTCCATGAGCGCCCCTTCGCTCCTGACCCTGACCGACCGCATCGGCCACGCGGCCCGGGTGCACGGCGTGCTGGCCCTGCCGTGGGAACGGCGCGGGCGGGCGCGCCTGCGCGCGCTGCTGGCCTCGGGCGAGGCCGTCACGCTGGCCATGCCGCAGGGCAGCCGGCTGCGCCACGGCGACCTGCTGCGCGGCGACGATGGCCGCGTGGTGCGCATCGTGGCGGCCCCCGAGCCGACCTATGCGCTGCGCTCTTCCGACCCTGCCGTGCTGGCGCGCTGCGCCCTGCTGCTCGGCCGGCGCCGCATCGCCGCCGAGGTCTGCCCCTGGGGCCTGCGCATCCGCGCCGCGCCCGCGCTGCGCTCCCTGGTCGCCGCCCTGGGGGCGAGCGTGCATGAAGAGCTGGCGCCCTTCGAGCCGGAGGCGGAGCCGGCCCACCACGGCGGCGCATTGCGCCGCAACGGCGCAGCCGAGCTGGACATCGACGGCGCCTGAAAGACCTTGTTTCGCTACACTGTAAAGACAGTACTCTGGTGCAATGTCACGTAGAATCGTGCAACCGACCCTGGCCCCCATGATTACGTGACTTCAACTTCGATTGCCCGCAGACCCTTGCGGGCCTACCTCCTCTGGCTGGTCCTGGCGACCCTGCTTCCCGGCGTGGTCGGCGCAGCGCTGCTGTTCGTCAACCAGTACCAGAAAGGGCGCGCCCAGGTCGAACGCAAGACCCTGCAGACGGTGCGCGCACTGGTCAACAACGTCGACAACCGGCTGGACAAGGCCCGCGCCATCGGCCAGTCCCTGTCGATCCTGAACGCGATCGAAGCCGCCGATTTCCCACGCGTGCATCGCCAGGCCAGCGATGCGCTGGCGCTGTCCGGCGTCGGCATGAACCTGGTGCTGCGCGACCGCAGCGGCCAGCAGCTGGTCAACACCTCCGTCCCCTGGGGCACGCCCCTGCCGGTCGACCGCAGCAACTCCCTCGACAAAGTATTCGCGAGCGGCGAACCGGCGATATCGAACGTGTTCACGGGCCCGGTGTCGGGCCGCCCGACCGTCAGCGTGGACGTGCCGGTACGGGAGCATGGCGAGCTGCGTTACGTGCTCAGCATCCGCCTGCGTCCGGAGTATTTCGTCGGCATCCTGACGCCGGAGTCGATTCCGGAAGGGGCGACGTCCAGCATCTTCGACCGCGACGGCATCATCTTCATGCGCAACGTCAATCCCGAGAAAAACATCGGCAGGCGCGTGGCGCCTCCCCTGTATGCGGGCATCCTGCGTGCGCCCGAAGGCGTGATCGATTCGCGCACCCAGGAAAATGTCGAGGTTCTCACCCACTTTTCGCGCGTCTCGGGCAGCGGATGGGGTGTGGCGATCGGCCTGCCGCGCGCCAAGCTGCGCGCCGAGCTGGCCGAGCAGCTGGCGCTGATGGCCGGCGTGGCCGTCGTCCTGTTCGCGGTCGGCCTGTGCCTGGCCTGGCTGATCGGCGGCCGGCTGGCGCGCTCGGTCCAGGCCCTGAGCGGCCCCGCCCTCGCCCTCGGCCGCGGCGTCCGCCCGGACACCACCGACGAATTCTATGTCCGGGAAACCGCCGACGTGGCGGCCGCCATCCACGATGCCGCGCTGCTCCTCGAACGGCGTTCGCTGGAACTCGCGGCCAAGGAATCGGCGCTGCGCGAAACCCATATGCTGGCGCGCTTCGGCACCTGGCACTGGCGCCTCGGGGAACAATCCATCGAGGTCTCGGACTCGGTGCCGCACATTTTCGGCCGGGCGCTGCCGCCCTTCGCCCAGCAGCGAGGCGCCCTGCTGACGGACGAATCGTGGGAACAGGTACGGCGCCTGACCGGCGAGCTGGCGCGTGTCGGGGGTAGCGGCAAGCTGCAGCTGAACGCCCTGCATGCCGACGGCCACCGCATCTGGCTCGACTACCGCTGCGAGAGCGTGCACGGCCCGGACGGCGCCGTGGTCGCCCTGCGCGGCTCCATGCAGGACGTGACCGAACGGGTACGCGCCGAGGAAGCGCTGCGCCAGGCCGACCAGCGCAAGAACGAATTCCTGGCCATGCTCGCGCACGAGCTGCGCAATCCGTTGGCGCCGATCGCCTCCGGCGCCCAGCTGCTCGGCCAGGCCAGCCTGGACCCGGCGCGCGTCCAGCACATCAGCGCCATCATCGCGCGCCAGGCGCGCCACATGGCGGGCCTGGTGGACGACCTGCTCGACGTCTCGCGCGTCACCCGCGGCCTGGTGGTGCTGGCGAAGGAGCGCACCGACCTGAACGCCGTGGTGCGCGACGCCGCCGAGCAGGTGCAGTCGCTGGTGCGCGACAAGCGCCACACCCTCGAGCTGAAGCCGCTGCCGCAGCCGGCCTGGGTGCTGGGCGACCGCAAGCGCCTGGTCCAGGTAGTCGGCAACCTGCTGCACAACGCCGCCAAGTTCACCGAGCCGGGCGGTCGGATCGAGGTTGCGCTGAGCCTGGAGGCCGACCAGCTGGTGCTCGAAGTGCGCGACAACGGCATCGGCATGCTGCCGGCGGAACTGGAGCGGGCCTTCGACATGTTCGTGCAGGGCGAGCGCACACCCGACCGTTCACTGGGGGGACTGGGCATCGGCCTGGCGCTGGTGCGCAGCCTGGTCGAGCTGCACGGCGGCAGCGTCGGCGTGGCCAGCGCCGGCCACGGCATGGGCGCGATCTTCACCGTGCGCCTGCCGCGCTTGGCGGACGAGGTAGCGCCGCAGGAAACCGCCTCCAGGCTGGACGGTCTTGCAGCCGGCGGCCTGCGGGTGCTGGTGGTGGACGACAACGTGGATGCGGCCCAGATCCTGGCCATGTACGTGGGTGCGCAGAACCATGCGGTCGAAGTCCGCTACGAGCCGGAAAGCGCGCTGGCCCTCGCCCCCGGCTTCGCGCCCGAGGTCTGCCTGCTCGACATCGGCCTGCCCGGCATGGACGGGCACGAACTGGCGCGCCGCCTGCGGCAGCTGCCGGGCACCCGCGGCGCCCTGCTGGTGGCGGTGACCGGCTATGGCCAGGAACAGGACCGTCTGGCCAGCGCGCAGGCGGGCTTCGACCATCACCTGGTCAAGCCGGTGGACATGGCGGCACTGGAGGCGATCCTGCAGGGCGCGCCAGCCGTGCTGGCGGCGCGCCGCGCGGCGTAGGGGTGATCCGGTCCAGTGGACCGGATTACGCTCTGCCGACCGCGCGTTCAAACAGTGCGTGAACGGCCAAAGCGTCTCTGCTCACCGTGGAGTCGAACGCGCGGTCGGCGAAGCCGACCACCCTACGAACCCCTAGCGCTTGACGCTGCCGAACGGGTCGCCCTTCTTCCAGGCCGGCATGCCCGGCGCGTTCGCCACCGCATAGCCCAGGTTCAGGGTGAACTGGGCCTGCTGCACCATGCCCGACAGGTCCCAGTCGGCGCGGTACTCGTCGCTCACCTGGTGGTAGTCCTTCTTGAAGCCGACCAGCTTCGCGCTCGATGCCGCGTGGTCGTGGGCGAACTCGAAGTGGCCGTCGCCCGAGAACACGGCCGAGCCCACGTTAAAGGCCGGCACGCCGGCCTTGGCGAAGTTGAAGTGGTCGGCGCGGAAGTAGGAGCCCGACAGGTCGGGAATGCCAGGGGCCAGCTTCAGGCCCATGCTCTTCGCCACCGTCGCTGCGGTCTCGTACAGGGTGCTGCGCTCGGCGCCCGGCACGCCGATGTCGCGCGTGCGGCCGGCGAAGTTCAGGCTGTCGAGATTCAGGTCGGCCGCCGTTTTCGCCAGCGGCACCGCCGGGTTCTTCACGTAGGCGGCGCTGCCCAGCAGGCCCGCTTCCTCGGCGGCCGGCCACAGGAAGACCTGGGTGCGGCGGGCCGGCTTCTTGACCGCCTCCGCCGCCATCGCCAGCAGGGCCGCGGTGCCGGACGCGTTGTCGATGGCGCCGTTGTAGATGCGGTCCTTCTGCCCGGTGCTGCCGGCGCGCGCTTCGTCGTCCATGCCCAGGTGGTCCCAGTGCGAGGAATAGACCACCGCCTGGTCCTTGAGCTTCGGATCCGAACCCGGCACCACGCCCGCCACGTTGTACTGCGCGACCTGGCGGATGCCGGACTTGAGGTCGACGCGCGCATTCACCTTCAGTTCCACCGGACGGAAGTCACGGCGCTCGGCGCGGGCGCGCAGCGCGTCGAGGTCGAAGCCGCCTGCGGCGAACAGGGTGCGCGCCATGTCCTCGTGCAGCCAGCCTTCGACCGGGTTGCCGGGACCGGCCAGGCGGAAGCGCTCGTGCGAGAAGCCGTTGGCCGGCACGCTCCAGGGATAGGACGAGGAAGGGGTCGTGTGGATCAGCAGCGCCCCGGCGGCGCCCTTGCGCACCGCTTCCTCGAACTTGTAGAGCCAGCGGCCGTACCAGGTATAGGCCTTGCCGGCGAAGCGGTTCGGTTCCTCGCTGGTCGGCTGCGGGTCGTTGACCATCATGACCAGGATCTTGCCCTTGACGTCCACGTCCTTGTAGTCGTCCCATTTTTCGTCCGGCGCCGACACGCCGTAACCCACGAACAGCAGCGGCGCCTCGAAGGCCAGGCTGGTGCGCCCGCTGGAGGTGCCGAACACGATGTCTTTTCCGAGGACCGGCTCGATGCGCTTGCCGCCCGCTTCAAAACTCACGCTGCTGCCCGGCAGCAGGCGGGTGCCCTCGATCTCGACCTTCTGGCGGTAGCTGTTCCCGAAAGCGGGCTTGAGGCCGATGAGGGCGGCCTGGGTCTCGAGGTAGCGCACGGTGAGGTCTCCACCGCGCTGACCGGTCCCGCGGCCTTCGAAGAGGTCGTCGGCCAGCAGGGACAGGTGGGCGCGCAGCACGGGCTCGGAGACCGCCGGGGCCTGGGCCAGGGCGGCGCCGGACAGGGACAGGCTCAGGAAGACGGCAAGGGCAAGCGGGGAAAGTCGCATCGGGGCTCCGTTCGAAAAAAGCGGATTGGCAAACGAGCATGATAACGCACCAACCATACCTCATGCGGCTGCAATTGCCTGCTTGGGCGGAGCGCGTCATACTTGTCCAATGTCGCAAAAGGGACACCATGCGCATCTCGCGCCGCACCACCATTTCGCTGCTTGCCGCCCTGCCCCTTGCCGCCCACGCCCATCCAGAAAAGAAGGACAGCCCGCCCATGTACGGTTTGATCGGAAAGATGCGCGCCCAGCCGGGCCAGCGCGACGCCCTCATCGCCATCCTGCTCGAGGGCACGGCCGCCATGCCGGGCTGCCTGAGCTACGTGATCGCGAAGGACACGCTCGATGCGGATGCGCTCTGGATCACGGAAGCCTGGGATAGCCAGGCCAGCCACAAGGCCTCGCTGTCCCTGCCCGCGGTGCAGGCCGCGATCGCGAAAGGCAGGCCGCTGATCGCCGGCTTCGGCGAGCGCTTCGAGACCGAACCGGTAGGTGGCCAGGGGCTGGCAAGCCCGCGCTGAGACCTCAAGCGGCCGTGGGCGCGCCGTTGAGGGGCCGCGCGTCCGTGGCGTTGACCACGCGTGCGGTGTAGCCGGGCGTGAGCAGGGTCGCCATGGTATCGAAATAGGCCGGCAGCGTGTTCCCGAGGATGGTCAGCGGCAGTTCCCGCGCCGGCGGCACGGCGCCGCGCACCTGGTCCATCCAGGCTTGCAGCACCTCGCTCCGCATGGCCAGCATGGCGCGGGTGATGGCCGACGGCCCGGGGTCGTCGGGTGACAGGTGTCCTGTCAAGTTCTCGCTCATGCCTGGGTGACCACGGCAACGTTTTCAGAATTGAACGTCGGACCAGTCTACGCGAGGGTCGTTACAGGGGGCGCGTGAATGGATTGCGCCTTACTGGCCGAGCCAGAGCCGGTAGCCGACGCCGGTCTCGGTCAGCAGGTGGCGCGGCTGGGCCGGATCGTCCTCGAGCTTGTGGCGCAGGTGGCCCATGTAGATGCGCAGGTAGTGGCCGCTCTCGGCATGGCCCGGCCCCCACACGGCCCGCAGCAGCTGCGGATTGGTCATCACGCGGCCGGCATTGCCGACCAGGACCGACAGCAGACGGTATTCGGTGGGCGTCAGGTGCACGTGCCTGCCGTCGCGCGTGACGCTGCGCTCCTGAGGGTAGACAGCGACGCTGCCGAAGCGCACGCTGCCGTCGAGCCGCTCGGCCGGCTGGCGCTGGCGCCGCAGGGTGGCGCGCACCCGCGCCAGCAGTTCGCCCGTGCCGAAGGGCTTGCTGAGGTAGTCGTCGGCGCCGGCATCGAGGGCGCGGATCTTCTCGCTTTCCATGGTCCGCGCCGAGAGCACGATGATCGGCACCGCCGACCACTTGCGCACGTCCACGATGAAATCGATGCCGTCGCCGTCCGGCAGGCCGAGGTCGAGGACGACCAGGTCGGGGCGGCGCGTGCCGGCGTCGATCAGGCCGCGTTCGATGCTGGTGGCCTCGTGCACCTGCCAGCCCTCCTGTTCCAGCGCGGCGCGTACGAAGCGGCGGATCTGCGGTTCGTCTTCGACCAGCAAGGCGGTCGGTTTGTCATTCATGCGGTGGGTCCGTTGGTAGTTCTGGTTCGGGTGTCTCGGGCGGGCTGCCGGCCGGCAGCGAGAACACGAAACCGGCGCCGCCGAGGGGCGAGGTGCAGGCGCGGATGGTTCCGCCATGCGCTTCGACGATGGCCCGGCAGATCGCCAGTCCCAGGCCCACGCCCGGCAGCGCCGATTCGCGCTCGCCGCGGGCAAACTTGTCGAAGATGCGCTCTTCGCTGCCGGCCGGCAGGCCGGGCCCGTTATCGTAGACCATGACGTCCACTGTGTCGCCGCGCAGCGCCGCCGATACTTCGATGCGCGAGCCGCCCGGTGTGTATTTTGCGGCATTCTCGAGCAGGTTGCACAGCACGCGCTCGACCAGCACGGCGTCGAAGCGCAGCAGCGGGATGTTCGGCGGCAGCCGCACCGCGACCTGATGACGGCGCAGCGCGGCCCGGCTCGCGCGCAAGGCGCCGCCGACCACCTCTTCCAGCGCCTGCCACTCGAGATTGAAGCGCACCTGTCCGCTTTCGATCCGCGCCATGTCGAGCAGGTTGGTCACCAGGGTGCTCATGCGCAGCGCTTCCTCGTGCAGGGCCTGCGCGACACCGGACGGACCTTCGCCCAGCGGCGGATCGGCGCGCAGCAGCGACTCGGACAGGCCGACCAGCGCGGTAAGCGGCGTGCGCAGGTCGTGCGACAGCGCTGCAAGCAGCGAGTTGCGCAGGCGCTCGGACTCCATGTCCACCAGGGCCGACTGCGCCACCTCGACGTAGTGCACGCGCTCGAGCGCGATCGCGGCCAGCGCGGCCAGGGCGTCGAGCTGGCGGCGCTGTTCCGGGAGCAGGACCCAGCGGCTTGGGTCCGGTCCGATGGCCAGCACACCGCGGGTACGCATCGGCGCCACCAGCGGCAGGTAGAACAAGGCGCTGGCCGGCAAGGTGTCGGTGCCCAGGCCTGCGCTTTGCGCATGGTCGAAGGCCCATTGGGCAATGCCCGCGTCCAGGCCGGGCAAGGCGTCCGCCGGCACAGCCAGTTTGCCGTCCGGATCGGGAGTGAGTAGCAAGGCCCGGGCGCCGAAGGAATTCTGGACCACGGCCTGGGTGCTTTCCACCACCTGCTCCGGCATCAGGACACCGGACAGTTCGCGCGCGAATTCGTAGAGCGCGCGCACGCGCCCCTCGCGCTGGGCCGCAACGCGCGCCTGGAAGCGCAGGCCGGCGGTCAGGTGGCCGGTGATGAGGCCGACCGCGAGCATCACGGCGAAGGTGATCAGGTACTGCAAATCCGACACGGCCATGGTGAAGCGCGGCGGCACGAAGAAGAAGTCGAAGCAGGCCACGCCGACGCAGGTCGCGGTGACGGATGGCGCACGGCCGAAGCGCACCGCGACCAGCACCACCACCAGCAGGAACAGCATCGCGATGTTGGCCAGGTCGAGCCAGGCCAGCAGGGGCGAAGCGGCGGCGGCGGTGAGCAGGCTGGCTCCCGCGGCGACCAGGTGGCGCAGCGGACGCAGCTTGCGTGGCGCAGCGGTCTGGCGCGCGGGCGGCGGGGACGGCCCCTTGACCGCCGGCGCCCCGATCTCGATCAGGTCGAGGCTCGGGGCCAGTCGCCTCAGGCGCCGAGCGACCTGGCGCTGCCAGGGCCAGCGTGCGTCAACGCGGCCCAGCGCGATCTTCGACAGGTTGTGGCTGTGCGCATACTCGATCGCGGCCCGGGCCACGTCCTCGCTCGAGGCGGTGGCAGTCTGCGCGCCGAGGTCGCCGGCCAGCTTGAGCGTGGCGAGCATGCGCTCGCGCTCCGGGCCCGGCAGGCGCGCCAGCGCAGGGGTCTCGACGTACAAGGCGTGCCACCCGGTGCCCAGCTGCGAGGCCATGCGCGCGGCGCTCCTCACCAGGTGCTCGCCGCCGACCGGCCCGACGCAGACCAGCAGCCCGGCCCCGGTCTTCCAGATCGCGTCGACCGACTGCTCGATGCGCCAGGCGCGGACGTCGTCCTCGATGCGGTCGGCGGTGCGCCGCAACGCCAGTTCGCGCAGCGCGATCAGGTTGCCCTTCCTGAAGAAATTGCCGGCCGCCCGCTCGGCCTGGGCCGGCTGGTAGACCTTGCCCTGCTTCAGGCGCGCGAGCAGGGTGTCGGCCGGCAGGTCGACCATGACTACCTCGGAGGCCTCGTCGAACACCGAATCCGGCACCGTCTCGGCGACCCGGATGCCGGCGATGCCGCCAACGACGTCGTTCAGGCTCTCAAGGTGCTGGACGTTCACCGTGGTGAGCACGTCGATGCCGGCGTCCAGCAGTTCCTCGACGTCCTGCCAGCGCTTCGGATGGCGCGAACCGGGTGCGTTCGAGTGCGCCAGCTCGTCGACCAGGATTACTTGCGGGCGCCGGGCGAGCGCGGCATCGAGGTCGAATTCGCCGATGCGTACGCCGCGGTGCTCGACCTGGCGACGCGGCAACACCTCCAGCCCCTCCAGAAGCTGCGCCGTTTCCTGGCGCCCGTGGGTCTCGACCACGCCCACCAGCGGCTGCCTGCCCTCGCCCAGCAGGCGGCGCGCCTCCTGCAGCATGGCGTAGGTCTTGCCGACGCCGGCCGAAGCACCGAAGTAGATGCGCAGCTTGCCGCGCGCTGCGCTGCGCTCCTGCTCGCGCATCTGCGCCAGCAGGGCATCGGGGTCGGGTCGTTGGGAAGCGTTGGGCGGCATCGTTCAGCGAGTATCGCGCGTTTGGGCGTCCAGCGCCAGATTCAGGGCCAGCACGTTGACGCGCGGCTCGCCAAACAGGCCCAGCACCCGGCCTTCGGCCTGCGCCTCGATCAGCTGCTCCACGTCGCCGGTCGCCAGGCCGCGCGCCCTGGCCACCCGCGCCGCTTGCCAGCGTGCGCCGGCCAGGCTGATCTCGGGATCGAGGCCGCTGGCCGAGGCGGTGACGAGGTCGACCGGGATCGGCGCGCGGTTGCCCGGGTCGGCATCGCGCAAGGCCTGGATGCGGCCTTTGACGGCATCGTGCAGGGCCGGGTTGAGCGGCCCCTGGTTCGAGCCCGACGAGCCGCCGCCGTTGTTGGGCATCGGGCCAGTTGCCGAAGGCCGGCCCCAGAAGTACTGCGGGGCGCTGAAGTGCTGGCCGATCAGGCGCGAGCCGACCACCCGTTCGTCCTGCTTCACCAGGCTGCCGTTGGCCTGCTCGGGGAACGCGGCCTGGGCGACGCCGGTGACCAGCAGTGGATAGGCGACCCCGCAGACCAGGGTCAATGCGCCGAACAGGACCAGCGCGGGACGGATTACAGATTGCATGCTCGGTTCCTCAAACAAGGTTCAGCGCGGTCAGCGCCATGTCGATCAGCTTGATGCCGGCGAAGGGCAGCACAATGCCGCCCAGGCCGTACACCAGCAGGTTCCGGCGCAGCAGGCTGGCCGCGCCGATCGCGCGGTAGCGCACGCCCTTCAGGGCCAGCGGGATCAGGAAGACGATGATCAGGGCATTGAAGATCACCGCCGACATGATGCTCGATGCCGGACTGCCCAGCTGCATGACGTTGAGCGCCTGCAGCGCCGGATAGGTGCCCACGAAAGCGGCCGGCACGATGGCGAAGTACTTGGCGATGTCGTTGGCGATCGAGAACGTCGTGAGCGCGCCGCGCGTCATGAGCATCTGCTTGCCGATCTCGACGATCTCCAGCAGCTTGGTGGGGTTCGAGTCGAGGTCGACCATATTCCCGGCCTCCTTCGCGGCCTGGGTGCCGGAGGCCATCGCCACCGCCACGTCGGCCTGGGCCAGGGCGGGAGCATCGTTGGTGCCGTCGCCGGTCATCGCGACCAGTTTTCCCTCCGCCTGGTAGCGGCGGATCAGCTCCAGCTTCTGCTCGGGCGTGGCCTCGGCCACGAAGTCGTCCACGCCCGCCTCGGCCGCGATGGCGGCGGCGGTGAGGCGATTGTCGCCGGTGATCATGACGGTCTTCACGCCCATGCGGCGCAATTCGGCGAAGCGCTCGCGGATGCCGCCCTTGACCACGTCCTTCAGTTCGACCACGCCCATTACGCGGCCCCCATCGGCCACCACCAGCGGCGTGCTGCCGCGGCGCGCGGCGGCGTCGGCGATCGCCTCCACCTCGGCCGGATAGCGCTGGCCGAGCGCTTCGACATGGGCGCGGATGGCGCTGGCGGCGCCCTTGCGCAGGCGGCGCCCGCCGATGTCCGCGCCGCTCATGCGGGTCTGGGCCGTGAAGGGCACGAAGGTGGCCTCCAGCTGCTCCATCGCGCGTTCGCGGATGTTGAAGCGGCTCTTGGCCAGCACGGCGATGCTGCGGCCTTCCGGCGTCTCGTCGGCCAGCGAAGCGAGTTGCGCAACGTCGGCCAGTTCCTGTTCCGTGACACCCGGCGCCGGCAGGAAGGCGCTCGCCTGGCGGTTGCCGAAGGTGATGGTGCCGGTCTTGTCCATCAGGAGCACGTCGACGTCACCCGCCGCCTCGACCGCGCGGCCCGACGTGGCGATGACATTGGCGCCCATCATGCGGCTCATGCCGGCCACGCCGATGGCCGAGAGCAGGCCGCCGATGGTGGTGGGAATCAGGCAGACCAGCAGCGCGACCAGCACCGTGATGGTCACCGGCTGGCCCGCTCCCGCCGCTTCCACCGAGAAGAGGGAAAACGGCAGCAGGGTTACGGTCACCACCAGGAACACGACGGTGAGCGCGACCAGCAGGATGGTGAGCGCGATCTCGTTCGGCGTCTTCTTGCGCGACGCCCCTTCGACCATGCCGATCATGCGGTCGAGGAAGGTCTCGCCCGGATCGGCCGTGACGCGCACCACCAGCCAGTCGGACAGCACCCGGGTGCCGCCGGTGACGGCGCTGAAGTCGCCGCCCGATTCGCGGATCACGGGCGCGGATTCGCCGGTGATGGCGCTTTCGTCGACCGAGGCCACGCCTTCGAGCACTTCGCCGTCCACGGGAATCACGTCTCCCGCTTCGACCAGGAAGTGCATGCCCTTGCGCAGCTCTTCGGACTTCACGGGATACCAGGTGACGCCGTGGTGCGGCGATGGCAGCTTCTTGGCCATGACAGTCTGCTTCAGGCTGCGCAGCGAGGCCGCTTGCGCCTTGCTGCGGCCTTCCGCCAGGGCTTCGGCAAAGTTCGCGAACAGCACCGTGAACCACAGCCAGGCGGCGGTGGCGGCGATGAAGCCGGCCGGCGCCTCGCCCTGCCCTGCGGCGGCGTCGATCGCCAGCAGGGTGGTCAGGATGCTGCCCGCGTAGACCACGAACATGACGGGGCTGCGCAGCTGGGTGCGCGGGTGCAGCTTGCGGAAGGAGTCGACGATGGCCGGGCCGACCAGCCTCGAGTCAAGAAGATTCAGCGAACGGCGCACCGGCAGCGCCTGGGCGATGGTGTTTTCCATGAGGGGTGCTTCCATGATCATTTGGCGAACAGCTGGAGGTGCTCGACCACGGGGCCGAGCGCCAGCGCCGGGACGTAGTTGAGGATGCCGACCAGCAGGACGATGCCGGCCAGGAGGCCGACGAAGAGGGGGCCGTGGGTGGGCATGGTGCCGGCATTGGCGGCCAGGCGCTGGCGTGCGGCCAGCGACCCGGCAATCGCCAGCACCGGAATGATCACGCCGAAACGGCCGAACCACATGGCGACCGCCAGCAGGGTGTTGTAGAACGGGGTGTTGGCGGACAGGCCGGCGAAGGCGCTGCCATTGTTGTTGGCGGCGGAGCTCAGCGCATACAGGATCTCCGAGAAGCCATGGGCGCCCGGATTGGCGACGCCCGCCTTCCCTGCCCCCGCGACCACCGCAATGGCCGTGCCGGCCAGGACCAGGCAGGGTGTGATCAGGATGACGAGCGAGGCCATCTTCATTTCGTAGGCGCCGATCTTCTTGCCCAGGTATTCCGGGGTACGTCCGATCATCAGGCCGGCGATGAAGACGGCCAGGATGGCGAACACCAGCATGCCGTACAAGCCCGAGCCGACGCCGCCGAAGACGACTTCGCCGAGCTGCATCAGCACCATCGGCACCATGCCGCCCAGGGGCATGAAGGAATCGTGCATGGCATTGACTGCGCCGCAGGAGGCGGCCGTGGTGACGGCTGCGAACAGGCTCGATGCCGCGATGCCGAAGCGGGTCTCCTTGCCTTCCATATTGCCGTTCGACGGGTCGACGCCGAGCGCGCCCAGGACCGGGTTGGCCTGCTGCTCCGCCATGTAGGCGAAGGTGGCGGCGATGACGAACAGGATCGTCATGGTGGCGAGCACCGCCCAGCCCTGGCGCATGTCGCCGACCATGCGCCCAAAGGTGAAGCACAGGCCTGCCGGAATCAGGAAGATCGCGACCATCTGCACGAAGTTCGACAGCGCGTTCGGGTTCTCGAAGGGATGGGCCGAGTTGGCGTTGAAGTAGCCGCCGCCGTTGGTGCCCAGCAGCTTGATGGCTTCCTGCGAAGCGACCGGCCCCATCGGAATCGACTGGGTGGCGGCGCCGGCGCTGTCGAGTACCTGGGCGTCGACGTGGCCTGCAAAATTCTGCACCACGCCCTGGCTGGCGAAGAAGAGCGCGAACACGATCGCCAGCGGCAGCAGCACGTACAGGGTAGACCGGGTCAGGTCGACCCAGAAGTTCCCGATCGCATTGCTGGAGCGCGCGGCGAAGCCGCGGATCAGGGCGAAGGCGACGGAGATGCCGGTGGCGGCCGAGAAGAAATTCTGCCCCGCGAGCGCCAGCATCTGGGTCAGGATGCTCATGGTCTGCTCGCCGCTGTAGCCCTGCCAGTTGGTGTTGGCGACGAAGCTGACCGCGGTGTTGAAAGAGGAATCGGCGCTGACGTTGGGGAGCCCCTCGGGATTGAGCGGCAGCCAGGCCTGCACGCGCTGCAAGGCATAGACGGCGATGGCGCCGACGGCGTTAAAGGCGACGAGGGCGAGCGCATAGCTTTTCCAGGTTTGCGCGGCGGTGGAACCGTCGCCGGCGGCGCGGTAGAACAAGGCTTCGAGCTTGCCCATCCAGCGCATGCCGGGAACGGCGGCGCTGTCGGCGACGCGCGCCATGTAGAGACCCAGGGGGTAGCCCAGCAGGAGCAGGGCCAGGAGGAAAACCGCCAGCAGCGGCAGGAAGTCGGAGATCATGGTTACAGCTCCTCCGCCCTGAACAGGGCCACCAGCAGGTAGACCAGCAAGCCGCCGGCGACCAGGCCGCCGACCAGATAAAAGGTGTTCATTGCTTGCCTCCCAAGCGGTGGCAGCCGGCCAGCAGCAGCCAGGTCAAGGCGAAGAACAGGAGGAAGGCGCCGAGGAATAAGAAGTCCATACGCAATCGCTTTCAGCGTTGTTGTTGTTGGATCGAGGGTAGAGGCGCCGCGCGAAACGGGGCGTAAAAAGCGCGCGGCGCCGTGTAAACGTCGTGTAAACGCGGCTGCCCTAGAAGGTGGCGCCGACGGTCAGCTGCAATGCGGTCCTGCCGAGGAATTTGCCGTTGGCGGGCGAGGCATAGGCGCTTTTACGCGCATTGCTGCCGATTACGGCCAGGGTGGCGGTGACGGGGCCGAAGGGGCGGCTGGCGCCGACCTTCCAGTCGGTGTAGCTGGAGGCGCTGTTGTTCGCAACGCGCTGGCGGCCGGCGTGCAGCTGGACTGTGAAGCCCTGGCCGGCGTCGATACTGGCGCCGATGTCGAGGTAGCCGCTGTTCTCGCTGTCGACGAAGCCGAACAGGTTCGTGGTGGCGTGCGAATACTTGATGTAGGCCGGGCCGTAGCCGAGCTGGCCGTAGATCTCGGTGGTGTCGGCGTTGGCGAAGCCATTCACCTTGCCCAGCTCATTGCCGGCGTAGAGGTAGCGCAGGATGCCGGCGTCGTAGCTGAGGCCCGGCGCGATCTCGCCGCGCTTGCCGGCGTAGAGGTCGAGTTCGACCTTGCCGTCGCCGCCTGCATCTTCGATCCATTTGATGGTCGAGGCCCAGGCGCCGGCATACCAGCCGGTCGGATGGACGTAGTCAAGACCGCCCTGCAGGGCGGGTTGCAGGCGCGTTTGCGAGATCCCGCGGTAGCGGTAGTCGCTGGTAACGGCGGCGTTGAAGGTGGTTTGCGCGTGGGCGCTGGTGGCGAGGATGGCGCCGGCCAGGGCGGCGGCGTGGATCAGTGCTTTCATGGTGTCCTGCGTGTTGTTGTTGGAGCAGGTGAAAGCGTAGATTTTCGGGTGTAAAAACGGGCTAAAAGCTGGTGGAGATGGTGTAAAGGAGTTGTAAAGCATTTGTAGGGTGGGCAGGTCTTCCTGCCCACGCGGTCAAGGAACGGTTGAGAGCCACGGAGCGGGCCAAGTGACGTGATTTGACCGCGTGGGCAAGAAACTTGCCCACCCTACGAGATCAGCCCTTCAGGTACTGCATGTACTTGGCGACGCCGGTAGCGACGTCCGTGAAGGGCTCGGTGTAGCCCACGGCGCGCAGCGCGCCGATGTCGGCCTGGGTGAAGCTCTGGTATTTGCCCTTCAGTTTGTCGGGGAACGGCAGGTATTCGAGCAGGCCCTTCTCGACGATCTGTTCCAGCGTCAGCGGCGGATTGCCCTCGTTGACCAGGGCGTTGACCGTGGCGACGGCCAGGTCGTTGAAGGGCTGGGCGCGGCCGGTGCCGAGGTTGTAGATGCCGCGCTTGTCCGGGTTATCGAGGAAGAACAGGTTCACCTTCACGACATCCTCGACGTAGATGAAGTCGCGCATCTGGGTGCCGGCCTCGTAGCCGTCATTCGCGCCGAAGAGCTTGACCTTGCCCTCTTTCTGGAACTGGTGGAACTGGTGGAGGGGGACCGAGGCCATCGTGCCCTTGTGGCCTTCCAGCGGACCATAGACGTTGAAGTAGCGCAGGCCGACGACCTGGGAACCCGCCTGCATGCCATGGTCCTGCCAGTAGCGGCGCATGTACTGGTCGAACAGGAATTTCGAGTAGCCGTAGACGTTCAGCGGGCGCTCGTGCTCGCGCGCTTCCTTGAACACGGTGCCGCCGCCATAGACGGCCGCCGACGAGGCGTAGATGAAGGGAATGCGCTCGCGCTGGCAGAACTCGAACAGCGCGATGGTGTACTCGTAGTTATTCCGCATCATGTAGCGGCCGTCGGTCTCCATGGTGTTGGAGCAGGCGCCCTGGTGCAGGACGGCACTGAATTTTCCGTCGAATTCGCCGGCCTTCAGGCGGACCAGGAAGTCTTCCTTGTCCGCGTAGTCCGCCACTTCGGCGTCGACGATGTTCAGGAATTTGTCCGGCCGCGACATATTATCGACGGCGAACACGCTGAATGGCTTGCGCCTGGAGAGCGCGTGGACCAGGTTGGCTCCGATGAAGCCTGCTGCGCCAGTAACTAGAATCATTGTGGACCTCTTTTCTCGTTCGTTCAGGCAGCAGCCAGCATGGGCTGCAGCGGTTGCCAGACATCGTTTGGCAGGATCTGTTTCATGCAGTTCTGGTGGCCCAGCGGGCACTCGCGCTGCTGGCAGGGCGAGCACTCGATGTGCAGCCACAGGATCTTCGCCAGCTCGGACAGTGGCGGCGTGTGGCGCGGGTCGGTGGGGCCGTAGATCGCCACCACGGGGCGCTGGAGCGCCGCGCCGATGTGCATCAGGCCGGAGTCGTTGGTGACCACCACGGCGGCGCGCGAGATCAGGGCGATCGCTTCGCTCAGCGAGGTGGAACCGGCGAGGTTGTGCGCTTCCGGTACCAGGGCCGTGATCTCGTCGCAGACGGCGCGGTCTTTCGGGGAGCCGAGCAGCAGGATCTGCGCGTCCGGGCGATTGGCGCGGATGGTTTTCGCCAGCTCGGCGAAGTACGCGGCGGGCCAGCGCTTGGCGGGGCCGAACTCGGCGCCCGGGGCGAAGGCGACGTAGGTCCCTGCGGGCAGGTTCAGGCGCGCGATGGCGGCGTCGGCCTCCTTCGGATCGACGGTCATCTCCGGCTCGGGGAGTTTTTCGGGGCGCGGCAGGCTGCGCACCGGCTTGTCGGCCAGCGCGGCGTAGAACTGGGCCATCGGACGCGGCGCGTCCTTCTCGTCATGGTGCATCACGTTGACCAGGCCGTAGCGCATCTCGCCCTTGTAGCCGACGCGGCGCTTGATACCGGCCAGCCAGGGGATCAGGGCGAACTTGAGCGTGTTCGGCAGCACGTAGGAGTCTGCGTAACCGCGCGCTTTCAGCATCTTCGCGAACTCCTTGCGTTCCTTCCACTGCAGCGAGCCGTGCTTGAAAGGCGACTCGATGACCGTGTCCACTTCGCGCATGGCGCGCCATACCGGCGCCACCCAGGTCGGGGCGAGCACGTCGATCGGGCGGTCGGGATGCAGCGCGCGCAGGCGGCGCAGCAGCGGCTGGGCCATCACGGCGTCGCCGATCCAGTTTGGGGAAATGACAAGGGTGCGCAACATGGGTTCTTCTGGAAGCAGGCGGGTGATCCGCGATTATAGCAACCGCGGGGCCGCCTCAAGCAGCCTCCAGGCGCCATCCGCCCTCCCCTGCCTTCAAGCGATGGGTCAGGTTCAGGCGTTCGAGGAAGACTTCGTCGTGCGACACGACCACCAGCGCGCCCGCGTAGTGGGCCAGCATCGCCTCCAGGGCCTCGACGGATGCCAGGTCCAGGTGGTTGCCCGGCTCGTCCAGCAGGAGCAGGCGCGCGGGCGGGTCGGCGTAGATGGCGCAGGCCAGCGCGGCCTTGAGGCGTTCGCCGCCGCTCAGCAGGCTTGTCGGGAGCGAGCCCTTGCGGGCGTCGAGGCCGATCTGGGCGAGATAGGTGCGCAGGCGGTCCGGTGCGACCGTGCGGTTGGCGGCCAGGAGCTGCTCGATGGCGCTGCTTTCCGGGTCGAGCGTGGCCAGGCGCTGGTCGAGCCAGGCGAAGGCGGGGTCACGGCTTGCCTGTCCGGCCAAGGGTTCAATCTGGCCGGCGATGACTTTCAACAGCGTCGATTTGCCGCTGCCGTTCGGGCCGGTGATGCCGATGCGCTGCTGGCCGGTGATGACGAGGTCGATCCGGCGCAGGGCTGGTGGTACGAAAGGCAGCTCGACGTCTTCCAGCTGGACCACGCGGCGCTGGGCGGCCGCGCTGGTCTGCGGGCCTTGCAGGCGGATCGTCGCCTCCTCGCGCAGCTGCTCCGCGGCGCTGCGGACCTGTTCGCGGTGCTGCTGGCGCGTTTCCTCGAGCCGCTGTTGCAGGCGTCCGCCGCTGTTTTCGCTTCTTTCCTTCTGGCGTCCGAGCAGGATCTTTGCCTGGTTGGCGGTCTTGCCATCGCGTGCTCCTTGCGCCTGGCGGCGCTGCTGGCGCTCGCGCTGTTCGCGCATGGCGCGTTCCTCGCGCTGCAGGGCCTGGCGGGCGTGGTCGAGGTCGCGCTGGGCGCTGTCCTGCTCTACGGCGCGGGCGGCGGCGTAGAAGCTGTAGGTGCCGCCGTAGCTGCGCAGGCCGTGCGAGGAGAGTTCGACGATGCGGTCCATCTGCTCCAGCAGGGCGCGGTCGTGGCTGACGACGATCAGGCCGCGCTTCCATTGCCTGAGTTGTTCGCTCAGCGCCTGACGCGACCGGCCGTCGAGGTGGTTGGTGGGTTCGTCGAGGATCAGGAAGTCGGCGCTGGAGAGCATGGCGCCCAGCAGCGCCACGCGCATGGCTTCGCCGCCGCTGAGTTGCTGGGCGGGTGTTGCGGCGTCGAGGTGAGCGAGGCCGGCCTGTTCGAGCGCGTGCTTCAGGCGTGCGGGCAGGTCCCATTGGTCGGCGACCAGATCGAAATCCAATGGGTCGACGCTGCCGGCATCGATGCGCGCGAGTGCGTCGAGGATGGGCTTGACGCGGGCGAGCGAGGCGACCGTTTCGCCTGGGAGGCGGTCGACCTGCTGGGGGAGGTAGAACACGGGGCCGGAGCGGATGCAGCGGCCGGCCGTCGGCTGCAGTTCACCCGCCAGCAGGCGCGCGAGCACGCTCTTGCCGATGCCGTTGCGGCCGACCAGGCCAGTGTGTTGGGAGTCGAACTGCTCGGTGAGGCTTGAGAGCAGCGTCGTGCCGCCGGGAAGATCGAAGAATGCGCTGTCGAGCGCGAGAAATGGGTGCGTCATGAAACCTCCAAGGATGCCGGGTGCTCCCTGCTTTCGCGGGAAGATGGGAGAACTGGCCGTCAGTAGACGGCGGCATCAATGGCGCATTGGACGAACCCTCCGGAAGTAAATGTCCCGAAATGATAGCAAAACGGGCGGTTCAGCGGAACCAGGACAGCATCCATCGAGACCGCTAAGGAAATAAGACTATGCACTGTCGAGCTGTCGTTGTTTTGACACATGCTTTAGTTATATTTCATTTAAATCATCTTTAATGATATTACTTAAATTCCGTAAGGGCATCGCGTCGATTCCATGGGCTGTTGGGCATATCCGACTTGAGAGGAGCAGGACATGCGATTTTTTGACTCCAACGAATCATTGAAAGTCAGGGCGATCTGCGGCTTGCATGTCGTTGTCCTCGCCTGGGATTTCACGAGCAACTTGAAAGACCTGGAAGACGACTTGCCCGACCAGTTGTACGACCTGGCGGGGTTTGCGATCGAACGCACAGAGTTTTCTCCCGGTGGCGAACAGGTAGAGCGCTACATGATGCGCGGCATGAAGCGCTTCCGCTACAAGGATGAAGGATTGCCGCCTGGTGCTCTGGTGCCGCTCGATGAGCATCCGCTTCAAACGTTCCAATGGGCTGACTACACGGCAAAGCCAGGCGTGAAGTATGGCTACCGCGTCATCCCCATGCGTGGAAAGCCTAAATTGCTCGCTGCGGATATGGACGGCAGCGTCTATATCGCGGTGCAAACCGAGGCAGAAGCAAATGAACAAAGTATCGAGCCGCGACATGACATTTTCTCAAACCGAGGCGTAATCGGATCTCAGGCGTATGCACGCAAGTTTGGCACCGAGCGTCCGAACCCGCATGCACCTACTTCCGCCCCAATGAAATGGCTATCGCGTGGTCTGTATGAAGCACTGCTCGCGTTCATCGGCAAAGCGGCTGACGAGCGATTCGGTTTGCGCGCGGCGTTCTACGAATTTCACTACTCTCCAGTTGCAACAGCGTTTCGCGCTGCTGTAGATGCCGGGGCCGATGTGAGAATCGTCTACGACGCGGAAAGCGGATATAAGGAGGAAAACGAAACGTCTCTGCGCGATGCTGGGCTGCTGCGTCAGGAAATTGCGACTGGCCGCACGGTCACGGAAGGAATCCGTCACAACAAGTTCATCATCTTGCTCGAAGAAGGCGAGCCAATCGCGGTCTGGACCGGCTCGACCAATATCTCGGCAGGT
>NZ_JBOBRE010000015.1:0-160140 GCF_050586525.1 Massilia sp. BKSP1R2A-1
ACTGAGCGGGCTTTTTGCTTTTTGCGTTGAAAACATCGCCTTCCGGACTACACTGAAACAGCTGCGCCGTTATCGGAGGCTGCCATGGATGTTCGAAAAGTGTTCGCTGTACGGCGCCTTGCCGTCGTCCTCCTGCTTGCGGCTGGCCTGGGTGGATGTGCAGTCTACGGCCCGCCATATGCTGCTTACGATTCCTATCCTACTTCCAGCTATCCCGGCTACGACTACCCCGCCTACGGTTACCCGACCTATATCGGCCCGCCTGTCACGCTCGACTTCGGCTTCAATTACTACAAAGGGCATCGCCACCACCACGACGGCGGCCGCCATGGCTGGGGCTCGCACCGTGGCTGGTCCGGACACGGCGGAGGGCACCATCGCGGCGGCTGGGGCCACGGTCGTGGCCGCGGCAGGTACTGAGCAGACGCAGGCGGATAATTGCCCGGCGTCATCTTCACCACCCGCAAGCGCGGGCACACTTCTCCGGTGACCAACAACCGGAGAAAAGCATGAGTGAAGCAACGGAGCAGGCCGGCCTGGGCGACAAGCTCGCTGGCCCGCTGAACGCCATCATCGACAAGAAACGCAGCGAACTGCTGCCGCTGCTGGCCGGCGGCGCCGGGCAAGCCACGCAGGCCGCCTTGCACAACGACGAATGCGTGCGCAAGGTTGCGACATTCTGTTATCCCCTGCTGCCGGGCCTGGTGCGGCTCGCCGTAAAGGAGCCCGTCTTCGTCAACTTCGTGATGAACAACCGGGAAAGAGTGCTCGAGCGCCTGGTCCAGCAGGCAGCCGCATAACAGGTCCTCTTGCGGAGCCTATGGCGTCGTCACGGGCACCGCCGCTTCCTTCGCCTTGACCTGCCCGCGGCTGATGCTGTCGCCGTCGTTGCGGCGCAGGCGCCAGAAGATCGCGGACGATACCAACGTCATCACGGCGAGCGTGGCAAAGCCGTGGTGCAGCGCTTCCGACACCGCTTCGCGGTTGTCCTGCGCCACCGGCCCCAGGAACCAGGCCGTCACGATGGACCCCGTCGCCAGGCCGAAGCTCATCGACAGTTGCTGGAAGGAGCTCGACATCGTGCTGGCCATGCTCGAGTCCTGCGGCTCGATGTCCGCATACGCCAGCGTGTTCATGCTCGAGAACTGCAGGGAATTGAAAAAGCCCTGCGCCAGGCTGATCGCGACGATGACGTAGAAGGGCGTGCCCGGTCCCACCAGCGTGAACAGTGCGATCGTCAGCCCGATGCAGACCGTGTTCGCAGTCAGGATCTGGCGGTAGCCGAAACGCGCCAGCAGCCTGGGCGCAAACATTTTCATGCCCATCGCCGCCGCGGCCGCGGGCATCATCAGGAGACCCGATTGCCAGGCCGGCAGTCCCAGCCCCAGCTGGTAGAGCAGCGGCAGCAGGAAGGGCAGGCCGCCCACGCCGAGCCGGGTGAAGAAGCCGCCCGCCACCGAGATGCGGAAGGTGCGCACCTTGAACAGCGACAGGCGCAGCAGCGGAAATTTCGTACGGAATGCGTGCCAGACATAGGCGCCCAGCAAGGCCAGCGACAAGGCCAGCATCAGCCCCGCCGTCAGGGCATCGAGCGTATGCTCGCCGAACACTTCCAGCAGCCAGGACAGGATTGCCGTGCCGCTGCTGAACAGGATCAGGCCGAGCACGTCGAGCGGGCGCTTCTCGTGCCCCTGGTAGTCCGGCATGTGCTTCCAGACCAGGTAGAGGGCGATCAGGCCGACCGGCACGTTCACGAAGAAGATCACACGCCACGAGGTCCAGTGGACGATCAGGCCGCCGACCGTCGGCCCCAGCAAGGGTCCGATCAGGGCCGGGATGATCACGAAGTTCATCGCCCCCAGCAATTCGTTCTTGGGAAATGTACGCACGATGGCGAGGCGGCCGACCGGCATCATCATCGCGCCGCCCAGGCCCTGCAGCAGGCGCGCGGCCGTCATCATGTGCGCGTTCACCGACAGGCCACACAGCACCGAGGCGATGGTAAAGACGGAAATGGCGGTGAAGAACACGCGCCGGGTGCCGAAGCGGTCCGCCATCCAGCCGCTGAGCGGGATGCCGACCGCAAGACCGAGAATGTAGCTGGTGACGACCGACTTCAGGCTCAGCGGCGTAACCTGCAGGCTGGCCGCGATACTCGGGATGGCGGTGTTGACGATCGTGGCGTCGAGCTGCTCCATGAAGAGGGCAGTCGCAACGAGCCACGGCAGGTAGCGCTTGATCGTGCTGGTATCTAGCAATCGGGCCTCATGAGGGGGGCGGGCCGGGCCGTCCGCCTTGACCCGATTGTGTCATAAATCGCGACAACGCCACGCCCCGCAGGCAAGGCTCAGAAGCGGTAGGCCGCCTTGGCAACGATCCAGTTTGCGCCGCCATTCGGGCTCTTGATGCTGGCGTTCGAGTAGTGCTGGAACTTCAGGCTGTAGTCCCACTTGGCGGTGGTGTAGCCCACGCCGATGTGGTCGCCGAACTGGAAGGCGGTGGACAGTTCCTTGTCCTCGTTCTTGTACAGTTTGGAGAACAGGTTGACGCCGATGCCGATCTCGCCATACAGGCCGAGCTTGCTGTCGTTCTGGTAGCGCAGCACCGGGGTGAAGCCGACCACGGCGATGTTCTTCTTGCGGCCCGGGACGTTCTGGTAGGCGCTCAGGCGCCACAGGGCCAGGTTGGTTTCCCAGTAACCCGACAGGTGGCGGCCATTGGAAGCGAACCAGCGGCTGTCCCAATCCTTCTGCACGGCCACGCGGACCATCTTCTGTTCCGGGTTAGTGCCGAACTCGAGCGATGCCGAATCCACCCAGCCATTGCTCTGCGCGTGGGCCGCCTGGGCGAACAAGGCGGCCGCCATGGCAGCGGCAAGGCCAGCGATTTTCTTCAAAATGAACATAATCTGCCTTCTTATCTGGATCAAAATATTGTGCGATGCACTATTGTACTAGCGTGAACAATCTTGCGCTGGACACCCCCTTGCGGTGCGTGGAAGGTATCATAGACGCCCCTCAGAACGGATTCCCTAACCTTTCGATCAGCATGACCGAACCGACCAGCACTCCCCTGTACCCGCTTGCGGCCCCGACCCAGCAGCAGCTGGCGCCAGCCGTCCTGCCGCACGACCCCGTCGCGGAACATATTGCCGCCCATCTCGGGCGGATCGACACCGTCTTCCACGACACCATTGCCGACCCGGTCCAGGTCGACATCCACGTGGTGCCGGCAAACGATCGTTACCCCTTCCTGCGGCTGGTGACTTCGGGCATGAGCAGCCGCCCGATGGCCGTGCCGGAAGGCGCGCCGCCCTTCGCCGAGCTGATGATGGCCCTGCCCGCCGACTGGAAGCTGGACGAGCAGTCGGTGCAGGACGAGCGCTGGTACTGGCCGGTCGCCCTGCTGCGCCACCTGGCGCACTACCCCCACCAGCACGCGACCTGGCTGGGCCTGGGCCATACCGT
This sequence comes from Massilia sp. BKSP1R2A-1, assembly GCF_050586525.1. Lineage (NCBI taxonomy): Bacteria > Pseudomonadati > Pseudomonadota > Betaproteobacteria > Burkholderiales > Oxalobacteraceae > Massilia > Massilia sp. BKSP1R2A-1. The sequence goes on from NZ_JBOBRE010000015.1 coordinate 3,468, forward strand.
GCCCAACGGCGCTCCAGGCAAGCCCTACGCCAAAGGCGTCGAATTCACCGGCGCCATCCTGCTGCCGGCGGCCTCGGCGCCGGATGCCTTTGCCTCGCTCGAGCGCGACGGCAAGGACATCTATTTCCACTGCGTCGTGCCACTCTACGAAGCCGAAATGCAGCTGGTGCGCCGCAAGGGCTTCCCGGCCCTGCTCGACGGCTTCAACGACAAGGGCGTGACCGACCTCGTCATCCCCGGCCGCAAGAACACCGTCAAGAAGTTCCTCGGACTGTTTTGATGACGACCATCGCCTTCCTCGGTATCGGCCTGATGGGAGGGCCGATGGCGGCGCGCCTTGCGCAGGCGGGCTTTGCGGTCCGGGCCTGGAACCGCAGCTTCGCGAAAGCCGAGGCCTTGCGCGAGACCGGCGCCGCGCCGGTGGCGGATCTGGCGCAGGCGGTGCATGGTGCGCAGGTGGTGATCTCCATGCTCGAAGCCGGGCCGGTAGTAGGAGAGGTCTTGACGGCCGCGCTGCCGGCGCTCGATCCCGGCGCGATCTGGATCGACATGAGCTCGACCCGGCATGACGAGGCGCTGGCCTTTCACGCGACGCTGCGTGACCATGGCGGCCGCTTCGTCGACGCGCCGGTGTCCGGCGGCGTCGGCGGGGCGGAGGCGGGCGCGCTGGCCATCATGGCCGGCGCCGACCAGGGGGATTTCGATCAGGTGCTACACATCCTGGAAGTCATGGGCAGGCCGCAGCGCGTCGGCCCGGTGGGCAGTGGGCAAGTGGCCAAGCTGTGCAACCAGCTGATCGTCGGTGCGACCCTGAACGTGGTGGCGGAAGCGCTGTTGCTGGCCGAGGCGGCGGGCGCCGACCCGGCCGCGGTGCGCGAAGCGATCCGCGGCGGTTTTGCGGGCAGCCGTATCCTCGAGGTGCATGGGCAGCGCATGCTGGAGCGGAACTTCGTGCCGGGTGGGCAGGTGAAGAGCCAGCTGAAGGATTTGCGCAATGTGCTGGCGGCGGCAGGGGCGGCGGGCTTGACCTTGCCGGTGGCGGAGTTGGTGACGCGGCAGTACGAGACGATCGAGCATTCGCTGCCGACGGCGGATCATTCCGCTGCCTTGCTCGCGCTCGAACAAATAAATTCTGGACTCAGGCTGGGTACGTCAGAGGATCAGTTACCGTAGGGTGGTCGGCTCTGCCGACCGCGCGTTCAATTCTCGGATGAATCGATGCGACGCTGTTGTTCGCCTACTGGTTGAACGCGCGCACGGCAGAGCCGTGCACCCTACGAAAATCATGATTGCGGCAAGCTCATCTCCACCAGCTTCACCCAGAAACTCGCCCCGATCGGCAGCAGGTTGTCATTGAAGTCATAACTCGTGTTATGCAGCTGGCACGGCCCCAGCCCATGTCCGCCGGCGCGGTGCGCACCCTCGCCATTGCCGATGAAGACATAGCACCCTGGCTTTTCCTGCAGCATGAAGGCGAAGTCCTCCGCCCCCATGGTCGGCTCGACATCCGTATCCACACGATCCGGCCCCACGACCGCCCGCATCGCCTCGACCGCGAACGCCGTCTGCGCCGGATGGTTGATGAGCGGCGGGTAATTGCGCTTGAAAGTGAAGTCGACCGAGGCATTGAAGGCTGCCGCAACACCAGCAGCGATCTCTTCCATACGACGCTGGATCAGGTCCAGCACGGCGGTCGAGAAGGTCCTCACGGTGCCGATCAGTTCCGCTTCGTCGGGGATGACATTGGTTGCGCTGCCCGCATGGATCTGGGTGATCGACAGCACTGCCGATTCCAGCGGATTCTTTTCGCGCGACACGATGGTCTGCCAGGCCTGGGCGATCTGCACCGCCACCATCACCGGATCGATGCCGCGGTGCGGTTGCGCCGCATGGGCGCCCTTGCCGCGCACGGTCACGCGGAACTCGTTACTGGAGGCCATCATCGGCCCCGGGACGACACCGAAATTCCCTTCCGCGATACCCGGCCAGTTGTGCATGCCGTAGACGGCGTCCATCGGGAACTGCTCGAACAGGCCATCGTCCATCATGCGCCGCGCACCGCCGCCGCCTTCTTCCGCAGGCTGGAAGATCAGGTAGACGGTGCCGTCGAAGTTGCGATGCTGGGCCAGGTGGTGGGCCGCGCCGAGCAGCATGGCGGTGTGGCCGTCATGGCCGCAGGCGTGCATCTTGCCCGGATGGCGCGATGTATGGGCAAAGCCATTGATCTCTTGCATGGGCAGGGCGTCCATGTCGGCGCGCAGGCCGATCGCGCGGTTCGACGTGCCGTTCTTCACGATGCCGACCACGCCGGTGACGCCCAGTCCGCGCACGATCGGAATTCCCCATTCGGTCAGGCGCGCAGCCACCACGTCGGCGGTGCGCACCTCTTCGTAGCACAGTTCCGGATGCGCATGCAGGTCGCGCCGGATCTCTTGCAGTTCCGTTTGAAATGCGAGGATAGGTTCCACGAGCTTCATCTGTCTCTCCTATTTTTGTCATGCTTGCATTGCAGGCCTTGCACCATTGTAGCCCGCCTCAAACAGTCGATGAAAGAGGGGGCACGAAGGTCGCGGGAATCGTATAAAGTATTGGTTTTACGAAGTATTTCCTCGCCCCTTCCCGCCCATGACAGTCACACAAGTCCGCGCCGCCTGCCCCCACGATTGCCCCGATACCTGCGCCATCCTCGTCACGGTCGACAATGGCGTGGCCACGGAAGTGAAGGGCGATCCGGAGCATCCGACGACGGCCGGGGTGCTGTGCACCAAGGTGTCGCGCTATGTGGAGCGCACCTATCATCCGGACCGCGTGCTGTACCCGATGCGCCGCGTGGGCCGCAAGGGTGAGGGAAAATTCGAACGCATCACGTGGGAAGCGGCGATCGACGAGATCGCGGCGCGCCTCGGCGAGATCGCATCCCGCGACCCGCAGGCCATTCTCCCGTATAGCTATGCCGGCACGATGGGACTGGTGCAGGGCGACTCGATGTCTTTGCGCTTCTTCAACAAGATCGGGGCCTCGCTGCTGGACCGTACCATCTGCGCCACAGCCGGCGCAACCGGCTACAAATACACCATCGGCGGCTCGATCGGCACCGACATCGAACAGTTCCAGAATGCGAAACTGATCCTGATCTGGGGCGGCAACCCGATCGCCTCCAACCTGCACCTGTGGATGCGCGTGCAGGAAGCCAAGCGCCGCGGCGCGAAGCTGATCGCCATCGACCCCTATCGCTCGCTGACCGCCGAGAAGTGTCACCAGCACATTGCGCTGCTGCCAGGCACGGATGCCGCGCTGGCGCTGGGCATGATGCACGTCCTGATCACGGAAGACCTGATCGACCACGACTACGTGGCGAAGTACACGCTCGGCTACGAGGAGCTGAAACAACGCGCCCTGGAATGGACGCCTGAGCGCACCGCCGCCACCTGCGGCATCACGGCCGAGGAAGTCCTTGAACTCGCGCGCACCTATGGCCAGGCCGCGAAGAGCGGCGAGGGCGTCGCGATCCGCATGAACTACGGCCTGCAGCGCGTGCGCGGCGGCGGCATGGCGGTGCGCAATATCGCCTGCCTGCCGGCACTGGTCGGCGCCTGGCGCCACGCGGCCGGCGGTGTGCAGCTGTCGACCTCGGGCTCGTTCCCGGCGAATCGTCCGGCCCTGCAGCGTCCGGACCTGCTGGATGGCCGCATGCCGCGCACCATCAACATGACCACCATCGGCGACGACCTCCTGAAGGAGGCCTCGCCCGAGTTCGGCCCGAAGATCGAGGCCCTCATCGTCTACAACGCCAACCCGCTGGCCATCGCCCCGGACTCGGCGAAGGTGCAGAAGGGCTTCGAACGCGAAGACCTGTTCACCGTGGTGCTGGAACACTTCCACACCGACAGTGCCGACTACGCCGACATCCTGCTGCCGGCCACCACCCAGCTCGAGCACGTCGATGCCCACCTAGCCTACGGCCACCTCTACATGATGGCCAATAACGCGGCGGTTGCGCCGATCGGCGAAGCGAAACCGAACACCGAGTTCTTCCGCCTGCTGGCCGCGCGCATGGGCTTCGACGATCCCTGTTTCAAGGAGAGCGACGACGAGCTGGCCGCCCAGGCCTTCGACAAGCGCCACGAGCGCGCGGTGCACTTCGACTGGGACGCGCTCAAGCAAAAGGGCTGGCAAAAGCTCAATATGGCCGACGCACCGTTTGCCGAGGGCGGCTTCCCGACCCCCTCGGGCAAGTGCGAATTCTATTCAAGCAGCATGGCGCGCGACGGGCTCGATCCCGTCCCGGCCTATATCCCGCCGTATGAATCCGTCGCTTCGAACCCGGAGCTGGCGCGGAAGTATCCGCTGGCGATGATCTCGCCACCGGCAAGGAACTTCCTCAACTCAACCTTTGTCAATGTACAGAGCCTACGCGCAACTGAGGGCGAGCCGCACCTCGACATCCACCCGAACGACGCCGCAGTACGCGGCATCGCACACGGTGACATGGCGCGTATCTACAACGACCGCGGCTCATTCGTTGCCCGTGCACGCGTCACCGACAAGGCGCGCGAAGGGCTGGTGGTGGGCTTGTCGATCTGGTGGAAGAAACTTTCCAGCGACGGCAAGAATGCCAACGAAGTGACCAGCCAGCGATTGACCGACATGGGCAGGGCGCCTACTTTCTACGACACCCTGGTGCAGGTTGAAAAATCTGCCCCCTCAACGCGAGATGAAACCCTCTAGATTTTCCCAGGCCTTCCGGCCCAAGTCCTTTCGTCCATTACTGGCCGCGGCTGCCGCGGCCCTCATGTTGTCAAGCTGCTCATCCCTCTCCTATTACTCCCAGGCCGCCCAGGGCCAGCTCGAACTGCTGACGGATTCCCGTCCCATCGATGACTGGCTGGCCGATCCAACTACCAAGCCGACGCTGCGCCACCGCCTGGAAGCGGCGCGCCAGATCCGCCGCTATGCGATCCAGGAACTGAAACTGCCGGACAACGGCAGCTACACCAACTTCACCAACATCAAGCGCCCCTATGTGCTGTGGAACGTGGTCGCCACGCCCGAGCTCTCGCTCAAGCCCATGCAGTGGTGCTTCCCGGTGGCCGGCTGCGTGAACTACCGCGGCTACTACAGCAAGCAGGACGCCCAGGCCTACGCGAAGGAACTGCGCAAGCAGGGCCATGACGTGGAGGTCGGCGGCGTGAGCGCCTACTCGACCCTGGGCTGGTTCAGCGACCCGCTGGTGTCGACCTTCATCAACTATCCGGACGCGGAACTGGCGCGCCTGATCTTCCACGAGCTGGCCCACCAGGTCGTGTACGTGCCGGGCGATTCGAAATTCAACGAATCCTTCGCCAGCGCGGTGGAACAGGCCGGCGTCGAAGGCTGGCTGGACCGTTTCGGCAACCCGGCCATGTCGGAAGCCTTCGAGCGCTACAGCGCGCGCAAGAAGGATTTCATGGCGCTGCTGGTGCGCTACCGCGGCGAGCTGGAGAAGAACTATGCCAGCGACCGGAGCGTCGACGAGAAGCGCGCCACCAAGACCCGGCTCTTCATCGCCCTGAAGGACGACTACCAGGTGCTCAAGGCCAACTGGGGCGGCTATGCCGGCTACGACCGCTTCTTCGCCGAGCCGCTGTCGAACGCCCACCTGGCTTCGATCGCCACCTATAACGACTTCGTCCCGGCCTTCCGCGCCCTGCTGCGCAAGGAGCGGACCTGGCCGGCCTTCTACAAGGCGGTGAACCGGATTGCCGAGCTCGACAAGACCGATCGCCACCGCGTGCTGCAGAAGCTTGCCGCGCCGGCCCCGACCGCGCCGCTCGTGGTGCAGCGCACCATGGGCGACGCCAACGTTATCGTTAAATAAGGTCTTGTAGAGGACACGTTCCAATCGACTTAAAAGAACTTGCGCGCATTGTCGCTGCCCGATAGCATCACATCAGGCGATGGCAGAAGCGCAAGCTTCGCGCGCGCGCAACGTGCGCGAAAAGCGCTCGGACCATAACGATAATATTCGAGACAAAGGGCATCCGATGGACAAGATCTGGCTGAAGTCGTACCCCCCGAACGTTCCTGCAGAAATCAACCCGGACCAGTACGGTTCCCTGGTGCATCTGCTGGAAGAGTCGTTCAGCAAATATGCCGACCGCAACGCCTATGTGTGCATGGACAAGTTCCTGACATACGGCGAGCTGGATGCCTACTCGAAGAAGCTGGCTGCCTGGCTGCAAAGCCGCGGCATGCAGCGCGGCGCGCGGGTAGCGATCATGATGCCGAACGTGCTGCAGTACCCGGTCGCGATCGCGGCCGTGCTGCGCGCCGGCTACACCGTGGTCAACGTGAATCCGCTGTACACGCCACGCGAGCTCGAGCACCAGATCAAGGACTCGGGCAGCGAGGCGATCATCGTGCTCGAGAACTTCGCGCACACGGTGCAGCAGGTGATGGGCAAGACCCCGCTGAAGCACGTGGTGGTGGCGAGCATGGGCGAGATGCTGGGCGGCGTGAAGGGCCTGCTGGTCAACTTCGTGGTCCGCAACGTCAAGAAGATGGTGCCGGAATTCTCGCTGCCGAACATGGTGCGCTTCAAGGACGCGCTGGCGCAGGGCGCCCGCATGCCCTTCTCGAAGGTCGAGCTGGCCGCGTCGGACGTGGCCTTCCTGCAGTACACCGGCGGCACCACCGGCGTGTCGAAGGGCGCCACGCTCACGCACCGCAACGTGATCGCCAACGTGCTGCAGACCGAGGAATGGGCGCGGCCGTCCATGGGTGACGTCGGCAGCGGCGAGCAGGTCGTGATCGTGTGCGCGCTGCCGCTGTACCACATCTTCGCGCTGACGGCCTGCGCGATGTGGGGCATGCGCACCGGCGCGCTGAACATCCTGATCGTGAACCCGCGCGACATCCCGGGCTTCATCAAGGAGCTGGGCAAGTACAAGATCAACATGCTGCCGGCGGTGAACACGCTGTACAACGCGCTGGTCAACCACCCGGACTTCGCAAGCCTGGACTTCTCCGGCCTGAAGATCTGCAACGGTGGCGGCATGGCGGTGCAGAAGGCCGTCAACGACAAGTGGAAGCAGGTGACCGGCACCAGCATCATCGAGGGCTACGGCCTGTCCGAGACTTCGCCCGTGGCCACCTGCAACCGCGCCGACATCAAGGAATTCTCCGGCACGATCGGCCTGCCGGTGCCGTCGACCGACATCGCGATCCTGGACGATGCCGGCAAACCCATGGCGATCGGCGAGATCGGCGAGATCGCGATCCGCGGCCCGCAGGTGATGGCGGGCTACTGGAACCGTCCGGACGAAACGGCCAAGGTCATGACGCCGGACGGCTTCTTCAAGTCGGGCGACGTCGGCATCATGGACGAGAACGGCTACGTGAAGATCGTCGACCGCAAGAAGGACATGATCCTGGTCTCGGGCTTCAACGTCTACCCGAACGAACTGGAAGGCGTGATCGCCGGCCACCCGGGCGTGCTGGAGTGCGCCGTGATCGGCGTGCCGGACGAGCATTCCGGCGAAGCGGTGAAGGTGTTCGTGGTGCGCAAGGACCCGAACCTGACCGCCGAACAGCTGATGGACTACTGCAAGCAGCAGTTCACCGGCTACAAGAAACCGAAGTACATCGAGTTCCGCGACGAACTGCCGAAGACCAACGTCGGCAAGATCCTGCGGCGCGCGTTGAGGGACGAGAAGCAGCCGGCGACGACCGCGTAAAGCAAGCGCGAGAAGCCGGCTGCCAGAAGCCGCCCGTGACCCGGGCGGCTTCGCGTTTTATTGGACATGGCATCAAATATGGAAGGTGAGGCACGGATGGACAAGTTTTGGCTCAAGTCGTACGAGAGTGGCGTACCCGCGGAGATCGATCCGACGCAGTACCGCTCCCTGACGCACCTGCTCGAGGAGGCGTTCCGCAAGTACGCCGACCGCAAGGCCTATGCGTGCATGGGCAAGACCCTCACCTTCGCCGAACTGGATCGGCTGTCCGCTCGCATGGCGGCCTGGCTGCAAAGCCGTGGCCTGCAGCCGGGTGCACGCGTGGCCATCATGCTGCCGAACGTGCTGCAGTACCCGGTGGCGATGGCTGCCGTGCTGCGCGCCGGCTACGTCATCGTCAACGTCAATCCGCTCTACACCCCGCGCGAACTGCAGCACCAGCTGGTCGATTCGGGCGCCGAAGCCATCGTGGTGCTGGAGAACTTCGCGCACACGCTGGAGCAGGTGGTCGCCAACACCCAGGTCAGGCACGTGGTCGTGGCGACCATGGGCGACCTGCTGGGCGGCCTGAAGGGCGCCATCGTCAACCTGGTGGTGCGCAAGGTCAAGAAGATGGTGCCGGCCTTCTCTCTGCCGGGCGCGGTCGGCTTCAAGCGCATGCTGTCGGACGCATCCGGCCTCACCCTGAAACCTGTCGCTATCGGCCACGACGACATCGCCTTCCTGCAGTACACCGGCGGCACCACGGGCGTCTCGAAAGGCGCTGTGCTGCTGCACAAGCACGTGATCGCCAACGTGCTGCAGAACGAAGCCTGGTTCGGCCCGACGCTGGCGAAGATGCCGGCCGGCGAGCAGGCGCAATTTGTGTGCGCGCTGCCGCTGTACCACATCTATGCGCTGACCGTGTGCGCCCTGCTGGGCCTGCGCGTGGGCGGCATGAACCTCCTGATCCCGAACCCGCGCGACATTCCGGGCTTCATCAAGGAACTGAAGAACTACCGCATCAACATCTTCCCGGCCGTGAACACGCTCTACAACGGCCTGGTGAACAACGCCGAGTTCGCCCAGCTCGACTTCTCGGGCATGCTGGTCTGCCCGGGCGGCGGCATGGCGGTGCAGAAGGCCGTGGCCGACAAGTGGCTCGCCATGACCGGCACCCCGATCGTGGAAGGCTATGGCCTGTCCGAGACCTCGCCCGTGGTTACCGCCAACCGCTGCGACATCACGGAATTCACCGGCACCATCGGCCTGCCGCTGCCATCGACCGAGATCCGCATCCTGGATGAAGCCGGCCAGGAGGTCCCCTTCGGCACCGCCGGCGAGATCGGCGTGCGCGGCCCGCAGGTGATGGCCGGCTACTGGCAGCGCGACGACGAGACCGCCAAGGTCATGACGGCGGATGGCTTCTTCAAGACCGGCGACATCGGCATCATGGACGAGCAGGGCTATACCCGCATCGTCGACCGCAAGAAGGACATGATCCTGGTCTCGGGCTTCAACGTCTATCCGAACGAGATCGAGGGCGTGGTGGCGGCCCATCCGGGCGTGCTGGAAGTGGCTTGCGTCGGCGTGCCGGACAAGAACTCGGGCGAGGCCGTGAAGCTGTACATCGTGAAGAAGGACGCCGCCTTGACCGTTGAAGAGCTGATGGCCTACTGCAAGGAGCAGTTCACCGGCTACAAGCGTCCGAAGTACATCGAGTTCCGCGAGACCCTGCCGAAGACCAACGTCGGCAAGATCCTGCGCCGCGAACTGCGCGACGAGAAGCAGTCGGCCTGAGTTAACGTTGCTCTCAGCACGTCGCCCCGGCGAAGGCCGGGGCCCAAGTTTTTACCTCAGCCCCTAGCTCATCCGCAACGCGCCCGCGAAGCCGTCGTCCACCCTGAACGACGCCAGCTTCGCAATCGGTGACTTCGCATCCCGCACGTCGTCCAGCCCCATGAAATGCGTCACCGTCTGCTTCGGCGTGAGCTCGAGCAGCATGTAGCCGCGCCTGTCGCTGCGCCCGTAGAGCATGTGCGGGTTCTTCTCCACGTGTTCCACCGTCTGCGCCTGGGGACGTGAGCTGGACGTGACCGAGGTGCCGACGAATTCCGTCGCCACCACCGGGTTCTGCTTCGACACCGGCTTCGAGAAGTCCGGCCGCAGCGAGGTGGCGTAGAAGGTGTGCACGTCGCCGCCCAGCACCAGCGGATTGTGCGCGCCCTGCCTGACAATGGCGTCGAGCAGGCGCTTGCGCGCCATCGGATAGCCGTCCCAGCCATCGGTCCAGAAGCGGCCGTCTTCGGGCTTCACGATCGGCACGCTGCTCGACTGCGCCATCAGGGTCTGCTGCGCCAGGATGTTCCACGTCGCGCGCGAGTTTGCCAGGCCGGATTCCAACCAGGCTTCCTGTTCCGCACCCAGCATGGTGCGGCGCGGATCCCTGAGTGCTTCGCAGGCGCGGGCAAACACCGCGTTCGAGCCGCCCCGGTTGTCGGCCTTGGTGCAGGCCTGGGGCGAGCGGTACTGGCGGTCGTCCAGCAGGTGCAGGCGCGCCAGGCGTCCCCAGTCGTAGCGCTGGAACAGGGGCACGTGCGCGAAGCCGTCGCGCCGGACGCCCGGCAGGCGCAGCGGCATGTGTTCGTAGAAGGCCTGGTAGGCCGCGGCGCGGCGGGTAGCGAAATCCTGCGCCAGGCGTTCGTCGCGCAGGCCGGCGTAGTCGTTGGCCACCTCGTGGTCGTCCCAGGTCACGACCCAGGGCGCGGCGAGGTGGGCGGCCTGCAGGTGCGGGTCGCTCTTGTACTGGGCATAGCGCTTGCGGTAGTCCGCCAGCGTAAAGGACTCGTCCGTGCGCACCGCCCGGCCCGGATGGCGCAGCTGGTACGGCCCCCACTCGTAGATGTAGTCGCCGAGGAAGGCGACCAGGTCGGGATTGGCTTGCGCGATGTGGCGGTGCGCGCCGTAGCTGCCGAACTCCCAGTGCTGGCAGGAGGCCACCGCCAGCTTGAGGGCGCCCGGCATCTCGTCGCGCGCGGGCGCCGTGCGGGTACGGCCGACCGGGCTGACGGCGTCGCCCAGCATGAAGCGGTACCAGTACCAGCGGCCAGGCGCCAGGCCCTTCGCGTCGACGTGCACGCTGTGGGCCAGTTCCGGCGCAGCGGTCGCCGTTCCTTTCGCGACGATGGTGCGGAAGGCTTCGTCGCTCGCCACTTCCCAGCGCACGCTCAGCGCCACCGGGGCGATCGGCACGCCCAGCGGATCGGCGAGGATGCGCGTCCACAGGATCACGGCGTCCGGCAGCGGCGAGCCCGAAGCGACGCCGAGGCTGAAAGGATAGGGCCCCTTGTTCGAAGAGGCGCAGGCGCTCAGCGAGCTGCCCGCCAGCGCGGCCGAGAGCCGCGCAGCATCCAGCAGGAAGGAACGGCGCGACCTCATCGGCGCGTCAGTCGCGGTGGATCAGGGTTTCGAGCGGCGGCACCTGGCGCGGCTTGCGGTCCGGACCGGTGGCCACATAGGTCAGCTGCGCCTCGGTCACCTTGACCACGTCCGCCTGCAGGCGATTGCGTTCGGCGTAGACTTCGACGTTGACGGTGATCGAGGTATTGCCGACCTTGACGATGTCGGCATAGAAGGACAGCAGGTCGCCCACGAACACGGGCTGCTTGAACAGGAAGGAATTCACGGCGATCGTCGCCACGCGGCCATTCGCGCGGCGGGTGGCCGGCAGCGAGCCGGCGATGTCGACCTGGGCCATGATCCAGCCGCCGAACACGTCCCCGTACACATTGGCGTCGGACGGCGCGGGCATCACGCGCAGCTCGGGCATCTTGCCTGCCGGCAGTCGGGTTGGTGGGAGGGCGGCATTTTGTGGCGTGGTCATCTTGTTTTCTCGGTAAAAGCTACAATCGTCCCGAATTGAACCATAAATCCCCCAGCCCTGCCATGCGACGCACTACCGCCTCATCCGTTCCACTCCCTCCCGATGCGACAGCCACGCCGCGCAAGGACTGGGCCACCCTGCGTACGCTGTTCCCGTATTTATGGGTGTACAAGTGGCGTGTGCTGGCCGCGCTCGCCGCCCTGGTCGGCGCAAAACTGGCCAACGTCGGCGTGCCGCTGGTGCTCAAGCAGCTGATCGACCAGCTCGCCATCGACCCGAAAGACCCGCATGCCTTGCTGGTGCTGCCGCTGGGCGCCCTGGTCGCCTACGGCCTGCTGCGCCTGTCCACGACCCTGTTCACCGAGCTGCGCGAATTCCTGTTCGCGCGGGTGACGCAGCGCGCGGTGCGGACGATCGCGCTGAAGGTGTTCCGCCACCTGCACGCCCTGTCGCTGCGCTTCCACCTGAACCGCCAGACCGGCGGTATGACGCGCGATATCGAACGCGGCACGCGCGGGGTGAATTCGCTGATCTCGTATTCGCTCTTCAACGTGCTGCCGACCCTGGTCGAGATCACGCTGGTGCTCGGCTACCTGGTGCTGAACTACGACATCTGGTTCACCGTGATCACCGGCGTGGCGCTCGGCAGCTACATCGCCTTCACCGTCATCGTCACCGAGTGGCGCACCCACTTCCGCCGCACGATGAACGATCTCGACTCGAAGGCGAATACCAAGGCGATCGACTCGCTGCTCAACTACGAAACGGTGAAGTATTTCGGCAACGAGGAATACGAAGCGAAACGCTACGACCAGGGCCTGCAGAGCTTCGAGAACGCGGCGGTGCGCTCGCAGACCTCGCTTTCATTCCTCAACACCGGCCAGTCCCTGATCATCGCCACCGCCGTGACCCTCATCCTGTGGCGCGCGACCGAGGGCGTGATCGCCGGGACCATGACCCTGGGCGACCTGGTGCTGGTGAACTCCTTCATGATCCAGCTGTACATCCCGCTGAACTTCCTGGGCGTGATCTACCGCGAGATCAAGCAGAGCCTGGCCGACATGGAGCGCCTGTTTTCCCTGCTCGACCAGAACCGCGAAGTGGCGGACGGCGCCCATGCCAAGCCCCTGGTGACGCGTGGCGCCCAGGTGGAGTTCTCGCACGTCGAGTTCAGCTACGAAGCCAAGCGCCAGATCCTGTTCGACGTCGATTTTTCCATCCCGGCCGGCACCACGACGGCGGTGGTGGGCCACAGCGGCTCGGGCAAGTCGACCCTGTCGCGCCTGCTGTTCCGCTTCTACGACGTGAACGGCGGAGCGATCCGCATCGACGGCCAGGACCTGCGCGACATCACCCAGGCGTCGCTCCGTTCATCGATCGGCATCGTGCCGCAGGATACGGTGCTGTTCAACGACAGCATCGAGTACAACATCGCCTACGGCAAGCCGGGTTCCTCGCATGAGGAGATCGTGGCGGCGGCGCGCGCCGCTTCCATCCACGACTTCATCGAGAGCCTGCCGGATGGGTACAAGACCATGGTGGGCGAGCGCGGACTGAAGCTCTCGGGCGGCGAAAAGCAGCGCGTGGCGATCGCGCGGACCCTGCTGAAGAACCCGGCGGTCCTGATCTTCGACGAAGCCACCTCGGCTCTCGACTCGAAGTCGGAACAGGCGATCCAGGCGCAGCTGAAGGAGATTGCGAAAGACCGCACGACGCTCGTGATCGCGCACCGCCTGTCGACCATCGCGGACGCGCAGCAGATCATCGTGCTGGACCACGGGCGCATCGTGGAACGCGGCACGCACCAATCCCTGTTGGCTGCGCGCGGGCTGTATCAGCAGATGTGGGAACGGCAGCTGGCGCGGCCGGACGAGGAGCTGGCGTCGCCGCCGCTGGAGATTGCGAAGTAGTTCGCTTACCGTCGCGTGGGCGCTCCCGCGCCCACGCGTTCAGACAGTGCCGATCAGTAGGTATGGAACATCCGCTGGATGTCCTTGGTGCTGTTCGTCTTCGTCAGCGCCAGCATCAGCAGAATGCGCGCCTTCTGCGGGCTCAGCGTATCCGAGACCACGAAGTCCAGCTGGTCGTCGTTCGCTTCGCCATTGCGCGCGACGATGCCCTGTCCCACACGCGCCGAACGCACGATCACCACGTCTTGCGAACGTGCCGCCACCAGCGCAGGCTTCGTCTTTGCGGGCAGGCTGCCATTGCCCACGCCCGCATGCACCAGGCCCCTGGCGCCGCTAGCGACGAGTGCCTTCACCGCCACGTCGCCCACGTTCGCATAGGCGTAGGCCACGTCCACCTGCGGCAGCGCGTCCAGCTTCGACACGTCGAATTCGCTATCCACCGTGTGCTTGCGCGTGACCTCGCGGTAGAAGAAGGGCTTGCCGCCCTGGATGTAGCCGATCATGCCCAGTTCCGTGCTGCGGAAGGTGTCGGTCGTGGTGGTGTTGGCCTTGGTGACGTCGCGCGCCGCGTGGATCTGGTCGTTCATCGCCACCAGCACGCCCTTGCCCATGGCTTGCGCGCTGCCGGCCAGGTTGACCGCGTTGTACAGGTTGATCGGGCCGTCGGCCGACAGCGCGGTCGAGGGGCGCATCGAACCCACGACCACGACCGGCTTCCTGCTTTTCACGACCAGGTTCAGGAAGTAGGCCGTCTCTTCCAGCGTGTCGGTGCCGTGGGTGATGACGATGCCGTCCACGTTGGGCTGGGCCAGCAGGGCATTGACGCGCTTGGCCAGGATCAGCCAGTGCTCGTTGCCCATGTTCTCGCTGGCGATCTGGAACACCTGTTCGCCGCTGACGTTGGCGACCCTGGCAATCTCGGGAACCGCCTGGATCAGGGCCTGCACGCCGACGGTGGCGGCGGTGTAGCCGACCGTCGTGGTGCTGGTGGCGCCGGTGCCGGCAATGGTGCCGCCGGTGGCGAGGATGGTCACGTTGGGCAGCCTGCCTGTTTGCGCCTGCGCCGCCGAAGCGAGCAGGAACAGGACGGCGAACAGCGCCGCGCAAGCGCGGCTGGACTTCTGGAACAGCATGGACTTCTTCTCCTTTGGTAAAACTTACGGCTTCTTGTAGACGACGCCGTCCTTCATGACGAACTTCACCTGCTCGAGCAGCTTCACGTCCTGCAGCGGGTCGCCTTCGACGGCCACGATGTCGGCCGCGAAGCCTGCTTCCACTTGGCCGAGGCGCGCGGACTGGTCGAGCAGGCTTGCCGCGTGCACGGTCGCGGCGCGGATCGCCTCGATCGGCTTCATGCCCGCTTCGACCATATAGCCGAACTCCTTTGCGTTCTCGCCATGCGGGAACACGCCGGCGTCGGTGCCGAAGGCGATCTTCACGCCGGCCTTGTGGGCGCGGGCGAAGGTGGCTTGCAGCTGCGGGCCGATCGCGGCCGCCTTCGGGCGCACCAGGTCGGAATAGTAGCCGGGGGTCCTGGCCTTGTCCGCCACGTAGCGGCCGGCCGAGATGGTCGGCACGTACCAGTTGCCGGTCTTCCGGAACAGGGCGATGACCTCGTCGTCCATCAGGGTGCCGTGCTCGATCGAGTCGACGCCGGCGCGCAGGGCGCGCTTCATGCCTTCGGCGCCGTGCGCGTGGGCCGCGACGCGGAAGCCGTAGTCCCTGGCGGTGCTCACGATCGCCTTCAGCTCGTCTTCGGTGTACTGCGAGTTCTGGCCGTTGGCGGCCTGGCTCAGCACGCCGCCGGTGGCGGTGATCTTGATCAGGTCAGCGCCTTCCTTGTAGCGCTGGCGCACGGCCTGGCGGCCTGCCTCGGGGCTGTCGATCACGCCCTGTTCGGGGCCCGGGTGTCCCACTTTCTCGCTCAGGAAATGGGACAGGTTGTTGGTGGGGTCGGCATGCCCACCGGTGGTGGCGATCGACTTACCCGCGGTGAACATGCGTGGCCCCGGGATCTCTCCGTTGGCGATCGCCCGCTTGAGCGAGACGTTCAGGCCGTCGGCCGCGCCGAGGTCGCGTACCGTGGTGAAGCCGGCCATCAGGGTGCGCTGGGCGTATTTCACCGAGCGGTAGGCCAGGTCCTGCGGGTCGGCGGTGAGGCGGTCACGGTAGGCCTCCACCACCGGCGCGGTTTCGCTGGTCAGGTGCACGTGCATGTCGATCAGGCCCGGCAGGCAGCTATGGCGCGACAAGTCGACGTTGCCCTGGGCCTGGGTCATCGGCCCGACCGACTTGATCACGCCGTTCTCGACCACGATGCTGACGCGCTCGCGCCAGGCGCCGCTCTTGACGTCCAGCAGGCGGCCGCAGTCGACCGTCTGGGTGGCGGCATGCGCGCCACTCATCGCACCAAGCAGCAGGCCTGCCATGTAAAGCTGTTTCATGTCTCGCTCCTCATTGTCGTTATATGAAAAAGGCCCTCCATCGCTGGAAGGCCTTCGGTACTGAAGCGCTATCGTGACGCCTTAGCGCAGCGGCGCGACCGCCGGATCCTTGTTCGGATCGGCCAGGTCGCCTTCCCATTTGGCGACGACGGCGGTGGCGATGCCGTTGCCGATCACGTTGGTGGCCGAACGGGCCATGTCCAGGAAGTGGTCGATGCCCAGCAGGAGCAGCAGGCCCGCTTCCGGGATGTTGAACTGGGCCAGGGTGGCGGCGATCACAACCAGCGAGGCGCGCGGCACGCCGGCCATGCCCTTCGAAGTCAGCATCAGCACCAGCATCATGGTCATCTGGGTCGCCAGGTCCAGCTCGATGCCGTAGGCCTGGGCGATGAAGACGGCCGCGAAGGTGCAGTACATCATCGAGCCGTCCAGATTGAAGGAGTAGCCGATCGGCAGCACGAAGGCGGCCAGGCGGTTCTTGACGCCGAAGCGCTCCAGGCCTTCCAGGGTTTTCGGGAAGGCCGCTTCCGAGGAAGCGCAGGTGTAGGCCAGGATGGTCGGCTCTTTCAGCTCGGAGATCAGGCGCAGCACGCGGCGGCCCAGGAAGATGCCGCCGATGGCGATCAGGACCACCCACAACAGGGTGATGCCGAGGTAGAACTCGGCCATGAAGATGCCGTAGGTCGACAGCACGCCCAGGCCGCTCTTGGCGATCACGCCGGCCACGGCCGCGAACACGGCGACCGGTGCGAAGTTCATCACGTAGCCGGTGACCTTCAGCATGATGTGGGCGATGCCGTCCACCGCGTCGATCAGCGGGGTGGCGCGCGCGCCGACGGCAGCGGCCGCGGTGCCGAAGAAGATCGAGAACACGACGATCTGCAGGATCTCGTTCTTGGCCATGCCGTCGAAGATCGAGGTCGGGATCAGGTGGGTGATGAAGTCCTTCAGAGTCAGGCTGCTGGTGGTGATGCCGGAGGAGGCGCCGACCGGCGGCACGGCGCCCGACAGGGCCATCGCGTCGCCCGGACGGAACAGGTTCACCAGGACCAGGCCCAGCGACAGCGAGATGACGGAAGCGATGATGAACCAGCCCAGCGCCTTGACGCCGATGCGGCCGACTTCCTTGGCGTCGCCCATCTTGGCGATGCCGACCACCAGGGTCGAGAACACCAGCGGCGCGATGATCATCTTGATCAGGCGGAGGAACATGGTCGTGATCAGGGCCATCGTGTCCGCGAACCCGGCCGGGTTCTCGAAGCTGGTGTTGGCCACGTAGCCGACGACGATCCCGAGCACGAGGCCGACCAGGATATAGGTTGTCAGGCGGTTCTTTTTATCCATAATGCTTCCTGTCTCGTGGACCTGTGCGTAACCCGCGGCAGGGGATGGCACTGTCGCAAGGCGAATAATTGGGGTTTGATCGTAAGGAGAACGGTGAGTCGTTCTGGTCGGTAAGGCAAGTTCCGAAGTATCCTTGTCGCTAGAAATGCTGTCAAGCACGCTTACACGAGTACAACAGATGATCGATATCGAGAATGTCAGCAAGTGGTACGGCGGTTTCCAGGTGCTGAAGGATTGCAGTACCCGCGTGGCGCGTGGCGACGTGGTCGTGGTCTGCGGGCCGTCCGGATCGGGCAAATCGACCCTGATCAAGACCGTCAACGGCCTGGAACCCTTCCAGGAAGGCCGGGTGCGGGTCGACGGCATCGAAGTGGGCGACCCGAAGACGAATCTGCCGGCGCTGCGCGCGCGCATCGGGATGGTGTTCCAGAATTTCGAGCTCTTCCCCCACCTGTCGGTACGCGAAAACCTGACACTGGCCCAGGTCAAGGTACTGGGACGCGGCAAGGAGGAAGCGCTCGAGCGTGGCCTGGCCTACCTCGACCGGGTCGGCCTGCTGGCGCACAAGGACAAGTTTCCGGGCCAGCTCTCGGGCGGCCAGCAGCAGCGCGTGGCGATCGCGCGCGCCCTGGCCATGGATCCGGTGGCCATGCTGTTCGACGAACCGACCTCCGCGCTCGATCCCGAAATGATCGGCGAGGTGCTCGAGGTGATGGTCGGGCTGGCGCAGGACGGCATGACGATGATGGTGGTGACCCACGAGATGGGCTTCGCGCGCAAGGTGGCCGACCGCATCGTCTTCATGGACCACGGTAGCATCGTCGAGGACAGTCCCAAGGAGGACTTCTTCGCGGCGCCGCGCTCGGAGCGGGCGTGTGAGTTCCTGGCGCGGATCATCCACTAGCCGGGCGCGGCAATAAAAACGGCGCCCCGCAGGGCGCCGTCTGCAATCGTGCCGGACCTGTCGATCAGGCCTGCTTGGCGCGGCGGCGGCGTGCCGCGGCCAGGCCGACGGCGCCGAAGCCCAGCAGGGCCATGCTGCCCGGTTCCGGAACGAAGTTCCAGCCGATGGTGTCGAACATCATGAAGTCGAGGGCGGTGATGTCCATGTATTCGCCGTAGGCGCCGGTCGGGTCCATGATGCCGATGTCGCGGTTGTCCTTCCAGTGGCTGGCCTGCTGGCGGTCACCGTAGGTGCGGCCGGTCGAGAAGGTGGTCAGCGTGGTCTTGCAGTTGTCCAGCGAGAAGTACTTGGTGCGGTTATCGGCCGAGAAGTCCAGGTCGCCGCCCATTGCGCGGCTCAGGTCCGAGCAACGGAACACGTCGGTCGGCGAGATGTAGGTGAACAGGGCGTCCGAGAAATTGCCGGAGCGGTTCAGGTCAAGCGTGTCGACGCCGCTGACGAAGCCGAGCGCGTGACCGATTTCGTGGGCGGCGACGCCGATGAAGTCGAAGGCGTTGGAGGCGATGCCGTCCATGCGATTGAAGTCCCAGTTCCAGGCGTCGCTGAAGGTGATGGATGCGTCGCTGTAGCCGCCGCCTTCCGCATACCACAGGCCCAGGGCGCGGGCGTTCGCCATCGTCATGCGGATGGTGGTGTTGTTGGCATTGCCATTGTCGTCGAGGAAAGGCGTACCGCTGCCGACGCCGGCCGGATTGACGTTGGTGCCGTTCATGACCACCTTCAGCGCCGGGCCGTCCTTCAGGCCCGCGACTGCCTTCCTGTCGGTGGCGGTGCTCGCGTCAAGGACCATCGCTTCGCGGAAATCACTGTAGCTGCTCGTCACGCGGGTCGAGCCGGTCGAGCCCAGGATGCCGGTGCCCAGGGTCGAGAAACCGATGTTCAGTTCGACCGTCACGTCGTCCTTCAGCACGTTGGACCACAGTTTGGCCGCCTCCTGGAAACCTTTCAGGGCGCGCGCGTCCATGTTGGGGTTGTAATTGAACTTGAATTCCAGGGCTTGTGCCGAGCTGCCGTAAGCGACGGCCAGCAGGGGGACGAGTTTCAGCAGTTTCTTCAGGTTTTTCATGTGTGTCTCTTTTCCGGTTATATCTAGTTTGTTATTGAAGCGATGCCGGCACTGGCGACCTGCATGACCACTGTCGGCTCGGCCTTTTGAGATATGCAAGTTTCGGGCCAGAAATAATAGGCATTTGTTTTTAAAAAGAAATTTCCTTTTGATAATACTTTCTCATTGTAAAGTGTAAAAAATCCCGACATTAATTCGGCCGCCAGGCGGGCTTATGCTGAAAAATTGCCATACGCCCCTTGCTACTCCCAAAGGGTAAAATGGCGGGATTCGTTCTCCGAGAGCCGCCATGCCCACCATCGACCCGATTGAAATCCCGCAGTCCATCACCATCACCCGCCCCGACGACTGGCACCTGCACCTGCGCGACGGCGCGGCCCTTGCCAGCGTGCTGCCGCACAGCGCGCGCCAGTTCGCGCGCGCGATCGTGATGCCGAACCTGAAGCCGCCGGTCACCACGACCGCCGCGGCGAGCGCCTACCGCGACCGCATCCTGGCCGCGCTGCCGCAAGGGGTGTCGTTCGAGCCGCTGATGACGCTCTACCTGACCAACAACACCGATCCGGACGAGATCCGCCGCGCCGCCGACACCGGCTTCATCCATGCGGTCAAGCTCTACCCGGCCGGCGCCACCACCAATTCGGACGCCGGCGTGACCGACCTGCGCAACTGCTACAAGGTGCTGGAAGTGATGCAGGAAGTCGGCATGCCCCTGCTGGTGCACGGCGAGGTGACGGACAACGACATCGACCTGTTCGACCGCGAGGCCGTCTTCATCGAGCGCGTGATGCGCCCGCTGCGCCGCGACATGCCGGTGCTGAAGGTCGTGTTCGAGCACATCACCACCAAGGAAGCGGCGCAGTACGTCGCCGAGGCCGAAGGCCCGATCGGCGCGACCATCACCGCCCACCACCTGCTCTACAACCGCAACGAGATCTTCCGCGGCGGCATCCGCCCGCACTATTACTGCCTGCCGGTGCTCAAGCGCGAGGAACACCGCCTGGCGCTGGTCACGGCCGCCACCAGCGGCGACGAGCGCTTCTTCCTCGGCACCGACTCGGCGCCGCACGCCGTGCACACCAAGTACGCGGCCTGCGGCTGCGCCGGCTGCTACACCGCCCTGCACGCGATGGAGATGTACACCGAAGCCTTCGCCCAGGCCGGCGCACTCGACAAGCTCGAAGCCTTCGCCAGCCTGAACGGCCCGGCCTTCTACGGCCTGCCGGTCAACGAGGGCACCATCACCCTCGAGCGCCGCGACTGGACCCTGCCGGAGAGCGTGCCTTTCGGCGAGCACCAGCTGGTGCCGCTCAACGCCGGCGAAACCATCCACTGGAAGATGGCGTAAGCGGGGTTGGCCATCCCTATGCTGGCCTGCATCGACTGGTCGCGCCCCTGGTACGACACGGTGCGGCCGGGCTTCGAGCGCCTGGCCCTGGCGGGAGAGGACTTCCTCGACGCCTTCAACCGCAACGCGGCGTCGCTCGGCCTGGTCAACCACCTGGGCCTGCCGCTGCGTTTCGTGCCCCAGGCCATGCTGCCCGAGGGGACGGCCTACGAGGAATTCATCGGCGCCACCGGCCAGGTGCCCACGCGCGAAAACCTGCACGACTTCTTCAACGGCCTGGTGTGGCAGACCTTCCCGCTCATCAAGCGCCAGCTGAACGCCCTGCAGGCGGCCCAGATCGCGCAGGCCGGCGTGGGCAAGTCGCGCGGTCCGGCGCGCGACGCCGCCACCATCTTCGACGAGAACGCCGCGCTGCTGCTGGTGCGCGAGGGCAGCGCCGGGCGCGCCCTGGTGGACGAGCTGCGCGGGCACTGCTGGCTGGCCGCGCTGTTCGAGAAGCGCGCCATGTTCGGCGTCGATGTGCAAATCTCGCTGTTCGGCCACGCGCTGATGGAAAAACTGGTGGCGCCGCGCAAGGCGATCACCGCACATACGCTGGTCGTCCATGCCGGCGATGATGTGTTCGCACTGGCGCCCGAAGCGCAGCGCGCCTGGATCGACGCCCACGTGGCGAACCGGCTGGTGGAAGAAGGATTGACGACGTCCAGCTTCACACCGCTGCCCGTGCTGGGCGTGCCCGGCTGGTGGCCGGCGCAGGACCGCGACTTTTATCTCGACACCAGCGTCTTCCGCCCGAAGCGGACGACGAACTGAAAGGAACAAGCAATGGTTGAAGCAGTACGCTGGGGAATCCTCGGCACGGGCAAGATCGCCCGTGCCTTCGCCACCGCATTGAAGGACGTGCCGGGTGCGGTCCTTGCCGGCGTGGCTTCCCGCAGCCAGGACAAGGCTGAGGCCTTCGCGCAGGAGTTTGGCGCGCTGGCATCGTTCGGCTCCTACGAGGCGCTGGCCGAAGCCGAGGGCATCGACCTGGTCTACGTCGCCACGCCCCATCCCCAGCATGCCGGCAATGCCCTGATGGCGCTGCGCGCCGGGAAGGGCGTGCTGGTCGAGAAACCGTTCACGATGAACCTGCGCGAGGCCGAGCAGGTCGTCACGCTGGCGCGCAGCCGCCGCCTGTTCCTGATGGAGGCGATGTGGACGCGCTACCTGCCGGGCTTCGAGGAGGTCAAGCGCATCATCGCTTCCGGTGAAATCGGGGAAGTCAGCCAGGTGGTGGCCGACTTCGGCTTCACCGCCGACTTTGGCCCCGAGCACCGCGTCTTCAATCCGGCACTCGGCGGCGGCACACTGCTCGACCTCGGCATCTATCCGCTGTCGATCGCGAGCGCCCTGCTGGGGCCCGTGGCCGAGATCAAGGCCCAGGCGGAACTCGGCCCCACCGGCGTGGATGTGCAGACCGGCTTCACGCTCAAGCACGAAGGCGGCGCCATCTCGGTCAGCAGCTGCTCCTTCAAGGCGCGCACGCCCTGCGAGCTGACGGTGTCGGGCACGCGCGGCCACGTGCGCATGAATACCCGCTTCCACCACGCGAAATCCGTGACCGTGGTGCTGGAAGACGGCAGCGCGCGCACCATCGACACGCCCTACCTCGGCAACGGCTATGTGCACGAAGCGATCGAGGCGCAGCGCTGCTTCCTTGCCGGCCTCACCGAAAGCCCGGCCATGAAGCTCGAGGAAACGCTGGCGCTGATGGGCGTGCTCGACGAGATGCGGCGCCAGATCGGACTGGTCTACGACAGCGACCGCCTGTAGGCACGCCGCATGCGCGGTGAGTTGACACCTGCTCGCCGCCTGAGAATACTGGACGGCCATCCACTTCCCGCGGAGCCGCCATGGGTCCCATCACCCCCATCCTGCGCATCTTCGACGAAGCCAAGGCGCGCGAGTTCTACGTCGGCTTCCTCGGTTTCCAGGTCGACTGGGAGCACCGCTTCGAACCCGGCCTGCCGCTTTACCTGCAGGTCTCGCGCGACGGCTGCATCCTGCACCTGAGCGAGCACCATGGCGACTGCTGCCCCGGCGCGGGAATGCGGATCCAGGTCGACGACATCGATGCCTATCACGCCGAGCTCACGGCGAAGCAGTACGGCTATGCGCGTCCCGGCATCGGCGACACGCCCTGGGGTTCGCGCGACATGTCGGTCGCGGACCCGTTCGGGAACCGGCTGACCTTCACCAGAGCGATCAGCACCTGATCAGCGCGCCGCCACGGCGTCCAGCCTGCGCAGCAAATCCCCGTGCAGGTCCAGCGCATGCCTGGTCATGTGCTTGCGCGCATGCGCGATCTCCGTCAGTTCGCGCTGGGCCACCGCCTGCTGGCCGTTGGCCAGCGCCCATAGAGCCAGCTCGACCCGCGCTTCGACGCTGCCCGAGCGTTCCGCGGCCGCGATGAACTGCTCGCCCGCCTCGGCGCATTGGCCGCAGGCGGTGTAGGCCCGTCCCAGTGCCAATCCCGTTTCCTCGGGGCGAAAAGCCGGCTGGCGTGTCCGCAGGGGCAGCAGCAGCGCGATCGCCGCCGCGGCCTGGCCGTGCGCCATGTGCGCGCGTGCGGCGCCCAGGATCACTTCGGCGTCGCCCGCGAACGGGCCTTGCAGGCAGGCGTCGTACTGCGCCACCGCCTCCGCCGTCTGCCCGGCGTCGAGCAGGGCGCCGGCCAGGCGCATCCGGTTGTGCGCGGTGGGCGTCAGGTCGAAGGCCTGGCGCGCTTCGCGCACGTCGCGGCCCGGGTCGAGCTTCTTCTGCAGCGCATGGCCCGCCATCCGCGCCTGGCGCTCGAGGCGCGAGTGCGGCAGGAACACCGCCGCGAAATAGACGATGCTGCCGAGCAGGGGGAAGGAAAAGAGGATCAGCAGCCAATACATCGGCCGTCCCGTGCGCACGGCGTGGACGGCGAAGAAGATGGCGATGATCAGGTGGAGTCCGAGTCCGAAGATGGGCATGGCAAATGAGACCTGCTGGATGAAAGGGCCGGCTGCGCAGCCGGACGAGCGAGCCGCCACGATATCCTTTCGCGTGGGGCGGATGTCTAACCGAATGTCACGCCAATGATTTTTTTTAGTCATGCGACAAAAATCGCTTGCTATTTAATCGTGCGCTATATAAACTGCGCTGCATCGGTAGGGAATGCACGGCAAGGCAAGCGTCCCGGACTGATCAGCAGTTGTGGCAGGTCGAGGATCAATGATCCCCGGCGTCAAAAATAAATAGCGCACTATCTAATCGAAGACAATATAAGGAGTCACCATGAAAGCCATCCAGCACCTCGCCCTCACCCTGTCGATCGCAGCAGGCGCCGCCCTGCCGGTCCACGCAGCGCCGGCGGCCGCCATCAAACCGACCGTGATCCTCGTTCACGGCGCCTTCGCCGACGCGACCAGCTGGAACGGCGTCGCGGCCAAACTGCGCGCCGACGGCTACAGCGTGATCGGCGCCGCCAATCCGCTGCGCAGCGTGCAGGGCGATGCGCAGGCGGTCGCCAATATCGCCAGGAGCGTGCAGGGACCGGTGGTGCTGGTAGGCCACTCCTACGGCGGCGCCGTCATCTCGGCGGCGGCGAAGGAACTCCCGAACGTCAAGGGCCTGGTCTATGTGGCGGCCTTCGCACCCGAGCAGGGCGAGACGGCGCTCGAGCTGTCGGGACGCTTCCCGGGCGGCACGCTCGGCAGCGCGCTGGCCGCACCGGTCGCGCTTGCGGATGGCGGCAAGGATTTCTACATCCAGCAGGATAAATTCCATCAACAGTTCGCGGCCGATCTGCCGAAAGCGCAGGCCGAGCTGATGGCTGTCGCCCAGCGTCCCATCGCGGAAGCCGCCCTGCTCGAGGCCGCTCCGAGCCCTGCATGGAAAACGTTGCCCTCGTACTTCGTCTACGGCACCGGTGACAAGAACATCCCTGCCGCGGCGCTGGGCTTCATGGCCGAGCGCGCCAAATCGCGCAAGACCGTTGCCATTCCGGGCGCATCCCATGTGGTGATGACCTCCCATCCGAAAGCGGTTGCCCGGCTCATCGAGCAGGCCGCCGAAGCGAAATAAATAAGTAGTGCACGATCTAATTAACCAGCAAAGGACATGACCATGAACACCGTGAAAACCATCCTCGCCGCCGCCCTCCTGGCCGCTACCGCTACCCATGCCGGGGCCGCCAGCCTGCCGGGCGTCGAACGCCAGACCGCCGGCTTCCTGAAAGCGATCGAAGGCGGGAAGCCGCTCGAAACCCTGAGCCCGCAGGATGCGCGCGCCGTGCTGGTGGGCGCGCAGGCAGGAGCCAAAGCGAAACTGGCGCCGGCCGAAGTCAGCGAGAAGACCGTCGTCCTCGACGGCAAGCCGGTCAAGCTGACCATCGTGCGCCCGGCGGGCGGCAAGGGCGTCCTGCCTGCCTTCATGTTCTTCCACGGCGGCGGCTGGGTGCTGGGCGACTATCCGACCCACGAACGCCTGGTGCGCGACCTGGTTGCCGGCTCCGGCGCGGTGGCAGTGTTCGTGAACTACACGCCCTCGCCGGAAGCCGGTTACGGCGTCGCCATCCGCGAAGCCTATGCCGCCACGCGCTGGGTGGCCGAGAACGGCGCGCAGATCGGGGTGGACGGCAAGCGACTCGCCGTGGCCGGCAACAGCGTGGGCGGGAACATGGCGGCGGTGGTCAGCCTGATGGCCAAGGAGCAGGGCGCGCCGAAGCTGCGTTCGCAAGTGCTGCTGTGGCCCGTCACCGACGCGAACTTCGAGACCGGCTCGTACAAGGAGTTCGCCAACGGCCACTTCCTCACCCGCGACATGATGACCTGGTTCTGGGATAACTACACCCGCAGTGCGAACGCCCGCCGCGAGATCTACGCCGCGCCGCTGCAGGCCACGCCCGCCCAGCTGAAAGGCCTGCCGCCGGCGCTGGTTCAGACCGCGGAGTTCGACGTGCTGCGCGACGAAGGCGAAGCCTATGCCCGCAAGCTCGATGCCGCCGGCGTCGAGGTGAAATCGGTGCGCTACAACGGCATGATCCACGACTTCGGCCTGCTCAATGCCTTGAGCGATGTGCCGGCCGTGAAGAGCGCCCTGCAGCAGGCATCGCAGGAACTGAAGCTGCGCCTGCAATAAGCAGCATTCTGGTGTTCGTAGGGTGGGCAGGTTCTGCCCACGCGTTCAACTGAAGCATGATCAGCCACAGGGCATCCGTGAGTTGAACGCGTGGGCGGGGACCGCCCACCCTACAGAATCAGACCTTCAGGAACTCTTCACGCCCACCCAGCCAGCGCGTGAGGTGGGCATCGATGACCGCCATGTATTCCGGGCGGTCGCCGTTGTCCAGCAGGTACTGCGCCACGTCGCGCGCCTTGTCCACGATCCACTGGTCGGCTTCCAGGTCGGCGAAGCGCAGCATTGCCTCGCCCGACTGGCGCGCGCCCAGGAACTCGCCGGGGCCGCGGATCTCCAGGTCGCGCCGCGCGATCTCGAAACCGTCGGTGGTCTCGCGCATCGTGAGCAGGCGCTGCTTGGCCACCTGGCCCAGCGGGCTCTGATACAGCAGCAGGCACACGCTCGCAGCCGAGCCCCGGCCCACGCGGCCGCGCAGCTGGTGCAGCTGCGACAAACCGAAACGTTCGGCGTGCTCGATCACCATCAGGGAGGCGTTCGGCACGTCCACGCCCACCTCGATCACGGTGGTGGCCACCAGCACGTGCACCTCGCCGCTGGAAAAGCCATCCATGATCACCTGCTTCTCCGCCGGCTTCATGCGCCCGTGCACCAGGCCCACGGTGAGATCCGGCAGGGCCTCGGCCAGGGTCTCGTAGGTTTCGGTGGCGGTCTGCAGCTGCAGCACTTCCGATTCTTCGATCAGCGGGCAGACCCAGTAGACCTGGCGGCCTTCCTGCGCCGCCGCATGCACCCGCTCGATCACTTCGTCGCGCCGGTTCTGGTCGATGGCGCGCGTGACGATCGGGCTGCGGCCCGGCGGCAGCTCGTCGATGACCGACACTTCGAGGTCGGCGTAATAGGTCATGGCCAGGGTGCGCGGGATCGGCGTGGCCGACATCATCAGCTGGTGCGGCACCAGGCCGTCGCTGCCCTTGTTGCGCAAGGTGAGGCGCTGGCCGACGCCGAAGCGGTGCTGCTCGTCGACGATTACCAGGCCCAGTCTCGCGAACTGCACCGTGTCCTGGATCAGGGCATGGGTGCCGATCACGAGCCTGGCTTCGCCCGATTCGATCAGCTCCTTGGCCGCGTCCTTTTCCTTTTTCTTCAGGCTGCCCGTCAGCCAGGCCACCTTCACGCCCAGCGGCTCCATCCAGGCGGCGATCTTGCGGAAGTGTTGTTCGGCCAGGATCTCGGTGGGCGCCATCAGGGCCGCCTGGTAGCCGCTGTCGATGGCCTGGGCGGCGGCCAGCGCCGACACCACGGTCTTGCCGCTGCCGACGTCGCCCTGCAGCAGGCGCTGCATCGGATAACCCTCGCGCAGGTCGGCGCGGATTTCCTGCACCACGCGCTGCTGGGCGCCGGTGAGCTGGAAGGGCAGGGCGGCGAGAAACGCCTCCGACAGTTCGCCCACCGCGCGCAGCTGGGGCGCGCCCTTTTCGCGCCGCGCGCGCTGGGCCCGTTTCAGCGACAGCTGCTGCGCCAGCAGCTCGTCGAACTTCATGCGGGTCCAGGCCGGGTGGCTTTTCTCGGTGAGGGCGTATTCGTCGACGTCGGCCGGCGGGTAGTGCAGCAGGCGTACCGAGGGCTCGAAGTCCCACAATTGCAGGCGCGAGAGGAAGGCATTCGGCAGGGTGTCGCGCCAGTCCACGCGCTTCATGGCGTCGGCGATCGCGCGCCGCATCACGGTCTGGGACAGGCCTTCGCCGGCCGGGTAGACCGGCGTGAGCGAGGTCGGCAGCGGCGCGCCTTCGTTGATCACCTTATAGGTCGGGTGGACCATCTCGGCGCCGAAAAAGCCGTGCTTGAGTTCGCCACGTGCGCGGATCCGCACGCCTTCGGACATCTGCTTGACCTGGCTGCCGTAGAAATTCATGAAGCGCAGCTGCAGTTCGCCGGTCGCGTCGGCGATCTGCACCAGCAGCTGGCGCCGCGGCTTGTAGGTGATTTCATTCCTGACCACGACGCCTTCGACCTGCCAGGTCTGCAGCCCGCGCATGGATGCTTCGCGGATCGTGACCACCTTGGTCTCGTCCTCGTAGCGCATCGGCAGGTGCAGCACCAGGTCCATATCGGTGCGCAGGCCCAGCCGGGCGAGCTTGGATTCGATGGTTTTGGGTGCGGATGTGGTCTTGGTGGCGGGCATATTGCGGCAATTGAGCAAATGCTGGCGTAAAATAGAGGGTTCGCCGCACGCATTGCAGCCTCTATTGTAAGGCTGTCAGCATCCATTTTCCCAGAATTGAAGACAATGTACTCGCTTTCCGATTTCGATTTCGACCTGCCGCCAGAGCGGATCGCGCAGCTGCCGCTGCCGGATCGCAGCGCCTCACGCCTCCTGCAGCTCGATGGCGACCAGATCACCGACCGTCATTTCGCCGACATCGTCGACCAGCTCCAGCCGGGCGACCTCCTGGTGATGAACAATACGCGCGTGCTCAAGGCGCGCTTCTTCGGCGTCAAGGAAACCGGCGGCCAGGTCGAAGTGCTGGTCGAACGGGTGCTGGACCACCGCACCGTGCTGGCGCAGGTGCGCGCCTCGAAGTCGCCAAAGCCCGGCAACCGCATCCGCCTGGCCGACGCCTTCGACGTCACGACCGGCGAGCGCGCCGGCGAGTTCTTCACCCTGCATTTCGAAGGCGACGTCTTCGAGCTGATCGAGGCCCACGGCCGCCTGCCGCTGCCGCCCTATATCGAGCACAATGCCGACGAATTCGACGAGCAGCGCTACCAGACCGTGTACTCGAAGGAGCCGGGCGCCGTGGCCGCGCCGACCGCCGGCCTGCACTTCGACCAGCCCCTGCTCGATCGCCTGGCCGGGAAGGGCATCGGGTTCGCCTACGTGACCCTGCACGTGGGCGCCGGCACCTTCCAGCCGGTGCGCGTGGAAGACCTGTCGGCCCACAAGATGCATAGCGAGTGGTACACGATTCCCCAGGAGACCGTGGACGCCGTACGCGCGGCCAAGGCCGCCGGCCGCGACGTGGTGGCGGTGGGCACCACGTCGCTGCGCGCCCTGGAATCGGCTTCGCAGTCGGGTGAGCTCAAGGCGGGCAGCGACGATACGGCCCTCTTCATCACGCCCGGCTACACCTTCAAGACGGTCACCCGCCTGATCACGAACTTCCACCTGCCGAAGTCGACCCTCATGATGCTGGTGTCGGCCTTCGCCGGCTACCAAGAGATCCGCAAGGCCTACCAGCACGCGATCGCCAATGAATACCGCTTCTTCAGCTATGGCGACGCCATGCTGCTGACGACTCGTTCACGCTAATAGAATACCGATGCTCGAATTTACCCTCCTTAAAAAAGACACCAGCGGCCTCTCGCATGCGCGCCGCGGCCGCCTGAAGCTCAACCACGGCACCATCGAAACCCCGATCTTCATGCCGGTCGGGACCTATGGCTCGGTCAAGGCGATGGACCCGATCGAGCTGCGCGAAGTGGGCTCGCAGATCATCCTGGGCAACACCTTCCACCTGTGGCTGCGCCCGGGCACCGCGGTGCTCGACAAGTTCGGCGGCCTGCACAAGTTCATGGGCTGGGATGGCCCCATCCTGACCGACTCGGGCGGCTTCCAGGTATTTTCGCTGGGCGCCATGCGCAAGATCACGGAAGAGGGCGTGAAGTTCGCCTCCCCGATCGACGGCTCGCGCCAGTTCCTGTCGCCGGAAGTGTCGATGCAGATCCAGCGCTCGCTGAACTCGGACATCGTGATGCAGTTCGACGAGTGCACCCCCTATGAAATCGACGGCCGTCCGGCCACCAGCGAGGAGGCGGCCAAGTCGATGCGCATGTCGCTGCGCTGGGCCCAGCGCTCGATGAACGAGTTCAACCGCGGCGAGAACCCGAACGCCCTGTTCGGCATCGTCCAGGGCGGCATGTACGAGCACCTGCGCGACGAGTCGCTGGCTGGTCTGGAGGACATCAACTTCCCGGGCCTGGCGATCGGCGGCCTGTCGGTGGGCGAGCCGAAGGAAGACATGCAGCGCATCCTGGCCCACGTCGGCCCGCGCCTGCCGGAAAACAAGCCGCACTACCTGATGGGCGTGGGCACGCCGGAAGACCTGGTCGAGGGCGTGGCCAATGGCGTCGACATGTTCGACTGCGTGATGCCGACCCGGAACGCCCGCAACGGCTGGCTGTTCACCCGCTTCGGGGATGTGAAGATCAAGAACGCGCGCTACAAGGACGACGGGGCGCCACTGGACGAGAGCTGCGATTGCTATTGCTGCAAGAACTTCTCGCGTGCCTACCTGCACCACCTGCACCGCTCGAACGAGATCCTGGGCGCGCGCCTGAACACCATCCACAACCTGCACTTCTACCTGAAGATCATGCAGGAGATGCGCGATGCGATCGATGCCGACAAGTTCAATGAGTTCCGGATCCAGTTCCGGGCCGACCGCTCGCGCGGCGTTTAGTAGGGTGGACGGCGAAGCCGTCCACCCTACGCATTAAATTTCCAGCAACATCTTGCAATCAGGAATTGCAAACCTACATACCTCCAGATTGTCCCCGGCCGCAGTGCCGGTGCTAGAATACACCGCTTAATTTTTTTAATCTCACCACAATCGGAGTTCTTGTGTTCATTTCCAACGCGTACGCGCAAACCACCGCCGCAGCCGATCCGGGCCTGATGGGTAGCCTGACCACCTTCCTGCCCCTGATCCTGATGTTCGTGGTCATGTATTTCCTCATGATCCGTCCGCAGCAGAAGCGCCAGCGCGAGCTGAAGTCGATGATGGATGCGCTGACCAAGGGCGACGAAGTGGCGACCGCCGGCGGCATCCTGGGCCGCGTGGTCAAGGTGGCCGACACCTACGTGACCCTGGAAGTGTCGACCGGCACCGAAATCGTGGTCCAGAAGAACGCAGTGACGACCCTGCTGCCGAAAGGCACCCTGAAGGCCCTGTAAGCCCGGTCAGCACAATGCGGCGGCCCTGGGCCGCCGCGTGCCCAACTCAGAACGCTGGAAAACCATGAATCGCTACCCCGTCTGGAAATATCTACTGATCGCCGTCGCGCTCCTGCTGGGCGCGCTGTTTACGGCGCCGAACTACTTCGGCGAAACGCCGGCACTGCAGGTCACCACCGGTAAAACGACGGTCAACATCACCAGCGCCACCGTCGGCCTGGTCGAGGATGCGCTCAAGCGCAACGGCGTTCCGGCCACCGCCATCGCCCTCGAAGGCACCGGCAACAGCACCTCGGTGCGCGCCCGCTTCGCCACCACCGACGCCCAGTTCCGCGCCAAGCTGGCCCTCGAGCGCGACCTGAACCGCGACAAGAACAACCCCGATTACATCGTTACCGTCAACCTGGCGAAGAACACGCCCGCCTGGATGGAAAAGATCGGCGCCAAGCCCATGAACCTGGGCCTCGACCTGCGCGGCGGTGTCCACTTCCTGCTGCAGATCGACAGCAAGGCCGTGCTCGACACCAAGGTCAAGGGCCTGCAGGCCAGCGTGCGCAGCCAGCTGCGCGACGCCAACGTCCGCCACGCCGGCATCGAGCGCGTGGGCGACACCATCGAAGTGCGCTTCCGCGACGCCGCCACCCGCACCGCCGCCCGCAACACGCTGGCCAAGCAGTCGCAGGACCTGGCCTTCACCGAGACCGCCGACGGCACCGAGCTGAAGCTGGCCGTCGCCCTCAAGCCGGAAGCGCTCAAGCGCACCGTCGAAGACGGCGTGAAGCAGAACATCTCCACCCTGTCCAAGCGTATCAATGAACTGGGCACCACCGAACCGCTGATCCAGCAGCAGGGCGCCGACCGCATCATCGTCCAGCTGCCGGGCGTGCAGGACGTGGCGCGCGCCAAGGACATCATCGGCCGCACCGCCACCCTGGAACTGCGCATGGTCGACTCGACCGTGACCCCGGGCACCGAGACCTCGGCCGCCATTCCGCTCAATTCCGAGCTGTTCACCGAAGGCCGCGGCGGCCCGGTGGTGGTGTCGAAGGACATCATCCTGACCGGCGACTACATCTCGAGCGCCGTCGCCAGCTTCGATTCGAACCAGCAGCCGGCCGTCTCGATCGACCTGAACGGCGACGGCGGCCGCCGCATGCGCATGGCCACCCGTGAAAACGTCGGCAAGCGCCTGGCGGTCCTGCTGAAGGAAAAAGGCGTGTACAGCGTGCCGACGGCCCCGGTCATCAACCAGGAACTGGGTTCGACCTTCCAGATCACCGGCATCGGCAGCATCGAAGACGCCAACGAACTGGCGCTGCTGCTGCGCTCTGGCGCGCTGTCGGCGCCGATGGAGTTCATCGAGGAACGCGTGATCGGCCCGCAGCTGGGCGCCGAGAACATCGAGCGCGGCCTGCATTCGACTCTTTGGGGTTTCGTGGCGATCGCGGTGTTCATGATCGTCTACTACCACCTGGTGGGTTTCATCAGCGCGGTGTCCCTGGCGGCCAACGTGCTGTTCCTGCTGGCGCTGCTGTCGATGCTGCAGGTCACATTGACCTTGCCGGGTATCGCGGCAATCGCGCTGACCCTCGGCATGGCGATCGACTCCAACGTGCTGGTCAATGAGCGCATCCGCGAGGAACTGCGTGCGGGCGCTGCGCCGCAGGTGGCGATCAACGCCGGCTACAAGCACGCCTGGGACACGATTTTCGACTCCAACGTGACCGCCCTGATCGTCGGCCTGGCGCTGCTGATCTTCGGTTCCGGCGCGGTCCGCGGCTTCGCCGTGGTGCACTGCCTGGGCATCCTGACCTCGATGTTCTCGGCAGTGTTCCTGTCGCGTGGCCTGATCAACCTCTGGTACGGCCGCAAGAAGAAGCTGACCGGGATCTCGATCGGCACGGTCTGGAAAGAAGGCTTCACGCCCAACAAGCAAAACACGACGCAGGAAACTCAGGGTTAATCATGGAATTTTTCAAGATCAAACGGGACATCCCGTTCATGCGTCACGCCGTGATCCTCAATGTGATCTCGGTCGTGACCTTCCTGGCAGCCGTGTTCTTCCTGGCGACCAAGGGCCTGCATTATTCGGTGGAGTTCACCGGCGGCACGCTGATGGAGCTGCACTACCCGCATGCGGCGGACCAGGAAAAGATCCGCACCACGCTGCGCGGCGTCGGCTTCGAGGCGCCTGAAGTCGCCGGCTTCGGCACCGCCCAGGACGTCCTGCTGCGCCTGCCGATCGCCGAAGGTTCGGCCCAGGCCGACACCTCGTCCCGTGCCTTCACTGCGGTCTGCGCGTCCGAACAGGGCACGCCGAAGGTCACCCAGGTACAAACCGACAAGGGCCAGACGGTCGCCCGCACCAGCTGCGTCAATGCGGCCGGCCAGGAACTGGTCAGCCTGCAGCGCGTCGAATACGTCGGCCCGGCCGTCGGCAAGGAGCTGCAGGAGAACGGCCTGAACGCGCTGCTGATGGTGGTGATCGGCGTGGTCGTCTACCTGGCGGTCCGCTTCGAGTGGAAATTCGCCGTCTCGGCGATCATCGCGAACCTGCACGACGTCGTCATCATCCTGGGCTTCTTCGCCTTCTTCGAGTGGGAGTTCTCGCTGACGGTGCTGGCGGCGATCCTCGCGGTGCTGGGCTACTCGGTCAACGAATCGGTCGTCATCTTCGACCGGATCCGCGAGATGTTCCGCAAGCAGCGCAAGATGACGGTGCCACAGGTGATCGACCACGCGATCACCAGCACCATCTCGCGCACCATCATCACCCACGGTTCGACCCAGATCATGGTGCTGTCGATGCTGCTGTTCGGCGGCCCTGCGCTGCATTACTTCGCGATGGCGCTGACCATCGGCATCTGCTTCGGCATCTACTCCTCGGTGTTCGTGGCGGCGGCGCTGGCCATGTGGCTGGGCGTGAAGCGCGAAGACCTGGTCAAGCCGGTCAAGGAAAAGGACGAGACCGACGGCGCCGTCGTTTAAGCGCTTCGGCCTGAAAAATGCCGCCCCGGCCCTGCCGCGGCGGCATTTTTTACGCCGTTCCGACCGGAATGTGACAATTTGCTTCTTTATGTTGGGTAACGCACAGAGCCGTCCTGATGCCCTCCCTATAGTGAAGCTGTCTCTTTCAGGACATCCCTAGTTTTGGACTTCACCCGCTCCCCAACCGGAGCGGGTTTTTTTTGCCTTTACAGGTAGCGCGCCCACAGGCTGTTGGAAAACCTGCCGTCCGGGTCGACCTGGCGTTTCAGGCTGCGCAAGGCCGCCGCCTCCGGATAGGCCTGCTCGAACTGCGCGCGCGTCGCGTGCAGCTGGTAGGGCAGGTAGTAGCGTCCGCCGAAGCGCAGGGCGGCGTCGATCATGGCGCGGGTCCAGGCGCCGGCCTCCTGCCGGGCAGCCTTGCCGGTGCGCTGCTTGTAATACAGGACGAAGGAGAACACCTCCTCCTTCGCCCAAGGCAGCAGGCTGGTGGTATCCGGCGGCGAATGGCGCACCGACACGTTCAACACCTGGGCCCCATGTTGCCGGATAACGGCGGCCATCGCGCGGGCGAAGGCGGCGAAATGCCGCACCGGGATGAAATACTCCTGCAGCACATAGGTCGAGACCCGGCGCGTGCGCGGCTCCAGTTCCGCCACGTCGAGGCTGGCTTCGTGATTGCGCCATTTCACCGCCGGCTTGTCCAGCAGCAGCGGATGGATCACCTTGCTGCGCAGTAATTCTCCGCCCGGGAGCTCGGTCAGGGCGAACAAAACGTTTTGTTCGAGGGAATAGGACTGGCCGCGCGGCACCAGGCGGGCGGTTTCGGTGAGCGGCTTGCCGCTCGTGTGCCAGGAAACTGCGACCGGGGCGTCGAAGTGGGGCTGCAGCAGGTCGGCATTGTGGAAAACGCAGTCCCCCCGCATGACTTTGCGCCGGAACCAGGCCGGATAGTCGCCCAGCGCCACCTCGGTGACCACGCGCTCGACCCTGGTATTGTGCGCCAGGTCCAATTCGACCTCCGTGATCACGCCGACGGCGCCGTAGCCGCCCACCGCCGCGCGAAACAGGGCGGGATGGCTGTCGCGGCTGGCCTCCACGACCGTGCCGTCCGCCAGCACCAGCTGCAGGGCGCGCACCGAGTTCACCACCGGACCATTGCCGACGTAGCGCCCGTGCGCGTTGACGGAGACCGCCCCGCCCACCGTGAAGTTGGCATAGCTCTGCATGGTCTGTACCGCCATGTCGTGCGGATCGAGCAGCTCCTGCAGGTCGCGCCAGCGCATGCCGGCCTGGACCCGCGCTACTCTGGCGGCGGGGTCGAGCTTCACCAGCCGGTTCATGCCGCGCATGTCCAGGTGCAGTCCGCCCGCGATGGCGACCTGGCCGCCCATGCTGTAGCGGCCGCCGCCGACGGCGATCTTCCCCGGCCAGCCGCGGACCGCGGCGGAAACGTCGGCCGTGCTCCCTGGCGCGGCCACCCTGGCCACCTCCACAGGGTAGAGGCCGGTGACGTTATCGATGAGGGGAGCGGCCAGCGCGCGGGCAGGCGCCAGGGTGAGCAGACTGGCTTCGGCCATGGCCAGGGCGAGGAAACGGCGGCGTGATGGATGCATGTCGTGACGGGTCAGCGTTGTCGGACCTGCAGCATCCGGCAAGTCTTCCTGTCTCGCCAAGGCATTCTTCCCGCGGTAGCGGCGCGCGCTACCGGCCGTATCGCATCGCGGTTGAAATATGCCGTTCTACGTGAGTCAGCGTACGGAGTGCGCGGCCGCGTGCACGGTACAGTAGACCCGTCTCTTTCAGGACATCCCTAGTTTTGGACTTCACCCGCTCCTCGAGAGCGGGTTTTTTTTGCCTGGCACACATCAGAGTTGGCGCTGGTGCAATTGAAGTGAAAAAAGATGCAAAAAACGCAGCTGTGTGAATCAGCGCACGGAAGCGGGCCCATGCTTGACCTATAGTGGAATCGTCTCTTTCAGGACATCCCTAGTTTTGGACTTTGCCCGCTTCCCTAAAGCGGGCATTTTTTTTGGCATGTCTGCGTCAGATCAAGGCGGCCGTCAGGCTCTTCACTTCTTCGGCCGATTCCGCCAGCACCTGGGCCAGGGTGCCCTCGCCGGCGATGAAATCGATGGTCGCGGCCGAGTGCATGGTGGTGGCGCCGGGGCGCTGGTGCAGCGGAGAAGGGAAGGGCGCGAGGTCGTTGGCCAGCAGCAGGGTGTCGCCCAAGGTTTCCGGCGGCAGGGCGCGCATGCCGTTCCACAGGGCCTCGATGGCGCCCATCACCGGCACCGGCACGCCGAGCTTGGACAGCACGCCGCGGCCGATCGCCACTTCGCCATGCTCGATCCACTCGTCGGCGTCGCCATCGACCAGGCCGGGGAATTCCTCGGCGCGCGACAGCAGGTAGAAGCCGCCCACTTCGTGCACGATGCCCGCGAACATCGCGGTTTCCGGGTCGACGAAGGAGACGCGGCGCGCGATCACCTGGCAGAGTGCGGCCACGTGGGCCGAGTGGATCCACAGGGCGTCGGCACGGGCGCGCAGGTCCGGGTCCTTGAGCCCGCTGGCCAGTTGGCGCACGATGACGGAGGCCGCCAGCGCACCCAGGGTGCGGAAACCCACGCGCTGCACGGCCGCGCGGACATTCGTGACGTCATGGCCGGCGCGGTTGTAGGCCACCGAGTTGGCGATCGCGACGGTGCGCGCCGCCAGCAGCGGCTCGGCCTGCACCAGCCTGGCCGCCATCTCGATATGGCAGTCGGGTTCGTTCAACGCACGCTGCAGCTTGAGCGTGGCGTCGACATTGGTCGGGAAGCTGAGTTCGCCGCGGCTGGCCTGGGCGGCAATTTCCTTGAGGGCGGAGAGTTGGTCCATCGGAAAATTATACCTCCAACATATTGCCGGGTCGGTAAAAATTACTCTACGGCATTAGTTCGAGGCCCTGCCGCCTGGCCGGGAGGCTCACGGCTCGCCAAAAATGGCGTCGCAGCCTTCCTTCTGTTCCTCGGTATTTTCGAGCTCGTCTTCCAGGCCCAGGTCGGCCAGTTCCTCGACGGCGTTCATGAAGCTGTTGAGTTTGGTTGCGCCGATGAGGCGGTAGATCTCGCCCGCTTCGTTGCGTACGCCGATGAGCATCGGCTCTTCCTTGACTTCGTCGAGCGGCGCCACGTCGAGCAGCAGGTTACCGATGATGTGTTTGTCGAAATGGGCAGGCTTCTTGCCTTCGATCAGGGATGTTTTCAAGGCGCTTCCTTTGTAGTTGGTGAAGACGGGCGCATGCCGCCCAGCGCGATGCGCTCGCGCAGCAGGCGCAGGGCGCTGTCCAGGGCGTCGAATTCGGCCTCGCTATAGCCGGCGAACAGCTGCTTGCCGTGCGCCACGACCTGCGGGAACACCTCGCAGAATACCCCTTCGCCGGCGGGTGTGAGGCGCACGAAGAAGGAGCGCTTGTCCTCGCTGCTGCGTTCGCGCAGCACCAGGCCTTTCTGTTCCAGCCGCTCGATCACGCCGGTGAGCGTGCCCTTGGTGATCAGGGTGCGCTCGCCGAGTTCCTTGTAGCTCATGCCGGGCGTATTGCCCAGCGTCGCAATGATATCGAACTGCGCGTGCGTCAGGCCATGCTGGCGCACCGACTCGCCGGAAAAACGCTCGAAGCCCTGCATGCACTCGGCCAGCAGCCGGACACTCTTTAGATATCGTTCCCCCATGGGGCAGGATTATAGCCGCACGCCGGGACTTTCCTCCGGCGCAGCGCACGGACCGGAGCGGCCGCGGCCGCTCGCATGGGCTGCGCCACGATCCGGTATCATTACGGCCGATGCCTATCCCGCCGTCCACCCCCTGCCATGCAGCCCGCTGACCTGTCCGTCCTGGCACGGGAGCGTCCGCTGCGCGTGCTGCTGGTCAATGCGGGCGAACCGGACACCCTGAGCTGGTCGGGCCTGGTGCAGCCGCTGCGCCTGGCGGCCAAGCTGCTGGGCCCCGAGCTGCTGCACGTGGACGTGCGCAGCCCCGACAAATTTGCCGCCGACAGCCAGCGCCACTGGCACCTGGTGCTGCTGGTGGCCGACGAGGCCGAAGCCGCGTTAAAACCCGCCAACTGCCGCGCCCTGGTCGAGCGCTGCCGCGCCGCGCCCTTCTGGGGCGGCGTGGGCGCGGGCGTGCTGTGGCTGGCCGACGCCGGCGCCCTGCACGGCATCCGCACGGCGCTGCCCTGGGCCCTCTATCCCGATACCAATGCGCTGGCGGAACAGGCCCTGTTCACGCCCAATCTCTACGAGTTCGACGGCAACCGCCTGACCTGTTGCGGCGGCGGCGCCAGCATCGACTTCGCCCTGACCCTGGTCGAGATGCTGTTCGGCGCCGGCGTGCAGGCCCAGGTGAAGGAAATCCTGTGCATCGACAGGGTGCGCGGCAAGGACGAGCGCCAGCGCGTGGCCCTGCAGGCGCGCTTCGGCACCCTGCAGCCCAAGCTGACCGAGGCGGTGGCGCTGATGGAAGCGAATATCGAGGAGCCGCTCTCGACCGACGAGATCGCCCAGCTGGCCGGCATCTCGCGGCGCCAGCTGGAACGCCTGTTCAAGCAATATCTCGGCAGCCTGCCGTCGCGCTACTACCTCGAGCTGCGCCTGCAAAGGGCGCGTAAACTGCTGATCGACACCAACCATTCGATCGTGCAGGTGGGGCTGATGTGCGGCTTCTCGTCCGGCTCGCATTTTTCGACGGCTTTCGGGGCGCTGTTCGGCAATACACCTCGGGAAGAGCGGCAGCGCAAGCTGGCCCAGTAGCCAATCCCATCATATTTCCCGGCCAAAAACGAAAAAGCCTGTCGCACTTCTGCAAGAACTTGTCAGGTGGCCTTCCTATAATGGCTCGATCCTGCGCGACGTTTGGTCTGCGCACAACCTTCTTGAATTGATGAGGAAGAAGCCATGAACGCAAAGCTTGATTCGGGTGTCACCACGCGGCCTGTCACTCGGCAGACCTTCGACGAAGTCCTC
Source organism: Massilia sp. BKSP1R2A-1 (assembly GCF_050586525.1). NCBI lineage: Bacteria > Pseudomonadati > Pseudomonadota > Betaproteobacteria > Burkholderiales > Oxalobacteraceae > Massilia > Massilia sp. BKSP1R2A-1. The sequence goes on from NZ_JBOBRE010000015.1 coordinate 42,217, forward strand.
GTCCCGACCTACGCCCCGGCCGCCATGGTGCCGGTGCGCGCGGCCGGCCTGGACGTGTGGGACCAGGAAGGCAAGCGTTACCTGGACTTCACCTCGGGCATCGCGGTCTCGAGCCTGGGCCACTGCAACCCGGTGCTGGTCGACGCGGTTACCAAGCAGATCAACACCCTCTGGCACCTCGGCAACGGCTACACCAACGAGCCGGTGCTGCGCCTGGGCCTGGCACTGACCGAAGCGACGTTTGCCGACCGCGCCTTCTTCTGCAACTCGGGCGCCGAAGCCAACGAAGCGGCCCTGAAGCTGGCGCGTAAATATGCGCACACCAAGTTCGGCCCGCACAAGTCGCGCATCGTGTCCTGCCTGTCGTCCTTCCACGGCCGCACCCTGTTCACCGTCTCGGTGGGCGGCCAGCCGAAGTACACCGAAGGCTTCGAGCCGCTGCCGCAGGAACTGAGCCACATCCCCTACAACGACATCGAGGCCGCGCGCGCCGCGATCACCGACGATGTCGCCGCCGTGATCGTCGAGCCGATCCAGGGCGAGGGCGGCGTCATCCCGGGCAACCCGGACTACCTGAAGGCGCTGCGCGAGATCTGCGACCAGACCGGCGCCGTGCTGGTGTTCGACGAAGTGCAGTCGGGCGTGGGCCGCACCGGCACCTTCTTCGCCTACCAGCAGATGAACGTCACCCCGGACATCCTGACCTCGGCCAAGGCCCTGGGCAACGGCTACCCGATCGGCGCCATGCTCACCAAGGAAGAGATCGGCCAGCACTTCAACGTCGGTTCGCACGGCACCACCTACGGCGGCAACCCGCTGGCGGCGACCGTCGGCCTGAACGTGGTCGAGACCATCAACCAGCCCGCCTTCCTGGCGCGCGTCAAGGAAGCGAGCGGCAAGATCTTCGCCAACCTCGAGAAGCTCGCAGGCGACTACCCACAGGTGTTCGGCAAGGCGCGCGGCATGGGCCTGCTGATCGGCATGCCGATGGCGGAAGCCTACAAGGGCCGCTCCAAGGACTACACCAAGGCCTGCGAGAAGCTCGGCCTGATGCTGCTGATCGCCGGCCCGGATGTCGTGCGCCTGGCGCCGGCGCTGATCGTCTCGGACGAGCAGATCGCCGAAGCCGACCGCCTGATGCGCGAAGCCGTCGAGGCCTTCATCGCCGCCTGAATCGCGGCATGAGCGTGGCCGGCCCGCCTGGACAGGCGTGGCCGGCCTCGCTGTTCAAGCAGACCGACCAGAATCCTTACCAGGAGTTCGCATGTACGTAGTTCGTCCGGTAGATCGCGCGGACATCGGCGCCCTCGAGGCAATGGCCGCGGTGTCGATTCCCGGCCTGCACACGCTGCCGCGCACCCGCGAAGCCATCGTCGCGGCGGTCGAGCGTTCGATCGCTTCCTTCGCCGCCCACGTCGACATTCCCAGCGAAGAGTCCTACCAGTTCGTGCTGGAAGACCTGCACTCGCGCGAGGTGGTCGGCACCGCCGCCATCCACGCCTCGGCCGGTTCCAACGGCACCTATTTCGCCTTCCGCAACGACGTGATCCAGCAGGTCTCGCGCGACCTGAACATCAGCCACAGCGTGCATGCGCTGACCCTGTGCTCGGAGCTCACGGCCTGCTCGCACCTGTCGGGCTTCTACATCCGCCACCGCGAGACAGCGGGCCAGGAAGCGGCGCTGCTGTCGCGCGCGCGCCTGCTGTACGCGATGCTGGCGCCGCACCGCTTCGGCGACCGCTTCTTCGTGCCGCTGGCCGGCGTGACCGACGCCAACGGCCAGTCGGCCTTCTGGAATGCGCTGGGCCGCAAGTTCTTCAAGATGGACTTCCTCGAAGCCGAGCGCGTCATCGACGGCGCCCGCAACCGCACCCTGATCGTCGAGCTGATGCCGCACTATCCGGTCTACGTGCCGCTGCTGCCGGAAGACGCCCAGGCCGTGCTTGGCCAGATCCACCCGAGCGGCCAGCTGGCCTTCAAGCTCCTGACCCAGGAAGGCTTCGAGGCCGACGAGTACATCGACATCTTCGACGGCGGCCCGATCCTGCAGGCCCACAAGAATTCGCTGCGCTCCTTCTGCGGCTCGCAGCTGCGCCAGGTCGAGAATGCCGGCCGCGCGGCGGGCACCGAAGAGCTGGTGACGTATGCGGTGGCCAGTACCGAACTGAACTTCCGCGCCGTGATCGCGGCCTGCCCGCCGGTCGAGACCGCGCAGGCGATCTGCCTGCCGCGCGACGCCCAGCAGGCGCTCGGCGTCTCCGCCGGCGACACCGTCACCTGCGTGCGCATTTGAGAGAGGACGACATGCTCGTTATCCGTGCAGTACAAACCGCCGACCTGGACGCCCTGATCGAGATGGCGCGCCAGGCCGGCAGCGGCATGACCACCCTCAAGCCGGACCGCAAGATGCTGGGCGACCGCGTCGCCACCGCGGTCGCCTCCTTCAACGAGACCATCCCGCCCGAGCAGCGCGACTACATGTTCGTGCTCGAGCATGCCGCGCAGTCAGCCGAGCCTGGGAGCATCGCCGGCGTGTGCGCGATCAAGGGTGCGGTCGGCCTCACCGAGCCCTTCTACAACTACCGCATCGGCACCCTGGTGCACTGCAGCCGCGAACTGAACGTGTTCACGCGGATGGAGACCCTGTACCTGTCGAACGACCTGACCGGCTCCTCCGAACTGTGCTCGCTGTTCCTGCTGCCGGAGTATCGCGCCGGCTTCAACGGCAAGTGGCTGTCGAAGAGCCGCTTCCTCTTCATCGCCCAGTTCCAGCAGCTGTTCACCGAGAAGATCATCGCCGAGATGCGCGGCTACCAGGACGAGAACGGCGTCTCGCCCTTCTACGAAGGCCTGGGCCGCCACTTCTTCAAGATGGACTTCGACCACGTCGACGGCCTGACCGCGATCGGCAAGAAATCCTTCATCGCCGAACTGATGCCGCGCCAGCCCCTGTACGTGGACTACCTGCCGGAATCGGCGCGCGAGGTGATCGGCAAGGTCCACACCTCGACCCAGCCGGCGCGCAAGCTCCTGGAAAACGAGGGCATGCACTACGAAGGCTACGTCGACATCTTCGACGCCGGCCCGGTGCTGCAGGGCCGCGTGTCCGAGCTGCGCGCGGTGCGCGACAGCGTGCTGGCGGTGGCCGGGGAAGGCGTCGAGGAAGGGGAGACCGAACACCTGCTGGTCTCGAACACCCGCCTCGCCGATTTCCGCATGATCCTGACCCGCGGCGTGCCCGGCGCCGCCCGCATTGCACTGAGCGCCCAGGAGCTGTCGCAACTGCACGTGCAGTCGGGCGACGAGGTCCGCACGCTGTCACTCAATACAAGGAAGAACGCGCATGCCTAATCTCTCGAACTACATCGACGGCGCCTGGCTCGCCGGCAGCGGCCGCGAACTGGCCACCATCGACCCGTCCACCGGCCGCCAGACCTGGACCAGCAACGAGTCCACGGGCGAGGACGTGGGCCGCGCCGTCGCCGCCGCGCGCGCCGCCTTCGAAGCCTGGGCGCTCACGCCGCTGGAGCAGCGCATCGCGATCGCGACCCGCTTCCGCGACCTGCTCAAGGAGCACAGCGAAGAACTGGCCGCCACCATCGCCGAGGAAGTCGGCAAGCCCCTGTGGGAAGCGCGTACGGAAGTGACGACGATGGCGAACAAGATCGACATCTCGGTCCAGTCCTACGGCAGCCGCACCGGCGAGACGGCCAACAAGGTCGCCGACGGCAATGCCGTGCTGCGCCACCGCCCGCACGGCGTGTTCGCTGTCTACGGTCCCTACAACTTCCCCGGCCACCTGCCGAACGGCCACATCGTGCCGGCCCTGATCGCCGGGAACACCGTGGTGTTCAAGCCGAGCGAGTACGCGCCGCGCACGGCAGTCAAGACCGTGCAGCTGTGGGAGCAGGCCGGCCTGCCGAAGGGCGTGCTGAACCTGGTCAACGGCGGCCGCGAGACCGGCATGGCGCTCGGCCAGAACGGCGACATCGACGGCATCCTGTTCACCGGCAGCAGCCAGACCGGCGCCGCCCTGCACAAGCAGTTCGGCGGCCAGCCGGGCAAGATGCTGGCGCTGGAAATGGGCGGCAACAATCCGCTGGTGGTGTGGGACGTGGACAATGTGGACGCCGCCGTCCACCACACGGTGATGTCGGCCTTCATTTCGGCCGGCCAGCGCTGCACCTGCGCGCGCCGCCTGATCATCCAGGACACGCCGCAGGCGCAAGCCTTCCTCGAGCGCCTGGTGGAAGTCGCATCGAAGCTGCAGGTCGGCGCCTCGAACGCCGAGCCCCAGCCCTTCATGGGCCCCGTGGTATCGAGCACCGTGGCCGCGCGCCTGGTGCAGGCCCAGGCCGAGATGGCCGATAAAGGCGGCAAGGTGCTGCTGCAAATGAAGCAGCTCGACCCGAACGCCGGCTTCGTCACCGCCGGCATCGTCGACACCACCGACGCGCAAGGCATCCCGGACGAGGAATGGTTCGGCCCCCTGCTGCAGGTGATCCGCGTGAAGGACTTCGACGCGGCGCTGCGTGCCGCCAACGCCACCGAATTCGGCCTGGCCGCGGCGCTGCTCTCTCCATCCGAAGAGCTGTGGAAGCGCTTCGCCGTGCGCGCGCGCGCCGGCATCGTCAACTGGAACCGCCCGACCACGGGCGCTGCCAGCTCCGCGCCGTTCGGCGGCGTCGGCAAGTCGGGCAACCACCGCCCGAGCGCCTACTACGCCGCGGACTACTGCGCCTACCCGGTCGCCTCGATCGAGACGACCGAACTCGAAATGCCGGCCAAGCTGTCGCCCGGCCTGACCTTCTAAATCATGCGTACCGCTCGCGAATACAATTTCGACGGCCTGGTTGGCCCGTCCCACAACTACGCCGGCCTGTCCTTCGGCAACGTCGCGTCCTTCAGCAACGTGCGTAGCGCCTCCAACCCGCGCCAGGCCGCCCTGCAGGGCCTGGCCAAGATGCGGGCCCTGGCCGCGCGCGGCTTCGCCCAGGCCGTGATGCCGCCGCAGGCGCGCCCGAACTTCCGCCTGCTGCGCCGCATCGGCTTTTCCGGAACGGACGCCGACGTGCTGGCGCGCGCCTGGCGCGAGGCGCCGGTGATCCTGGCCTGCGCCTACTCGGCCGCGCCGATGTGGACCGCCAATGCGGCCACCGTCAGCCCCTCGGCCGATTCGCAGGACGGCCGCGTGCACTTCACGGCCGCGAACCTGAACAACAAGCTGCACCGCTCGGAAGAGCACGTGCAGGCGACCCGCACCCTGCGCGCCATCTTCGGCGACAGCAGCCGCTTCGTGGTGCACGACGCGCTGCCGCCGGTCCCGGCCTTCGGCGACGAGGGCGCGGCCAACCACACCCGCTTCGCCGCCTCCCACGGCGCGGCGGGCGTCGAGTTCTTCGTCTACGGCCGCGTGGAATTCGACCCGTCCGCCCCAAGCCCGAAGAAATACCCGGCGCGCCAGACCCTGGAAGCATCAGCGGCCGTGGCCCGCCTGCACGGCCTGGACCCCGCCCGCACCGTGTTCGCATCGCAGAACCCGGACGTGATCGACCAGGGCGTGTTCCACAACGACGTGATCGCGGTCGGCAACGGCAATGTGCTGTTCTACCACGACCAGGCCTTCTTCGACGAAGCCGCGACCCTCGACGCCCTGCGCCGCGCCATGGGCGCCGTCGACACCGACCTGGTGCCGGTGCGCGTGGCCAGCGGCGAGGTGCCGGTGGCCGATGCCGTGGCGAGCTACCTGTTCAACAGCCAGCTGCTCAGCAAGCCGGACGGCCGCATGGCCCTGGTGGTGCCGCACGAGTGCCGCGAGAACGCGGCCGTGGCGCGCTACCTGGCCGGCCTGGTGGCCAGCGGCGGCCCGATCGACGAGCTGATCGAGTTCGACCTGCGCCAGAGCATGCGCAACGGCGGCGGTCCTGCCTGCCTGCGCCTGCGCGTGGCGCTCACCGACGAGGAAGCGGCGGCCATGCACGGCGGCGTGATCATGACCGAGGAGCTGTATGCGCGCCTGGTGGCCTGGGTCGAGAAGCACTACCGCGACCGCATCGAGCCGAAGGACCTGGCCGACCCGCAGCTGGCGATCGAATGCGCGGCCGCACTCGAGGAGCTGGAGCGGATCCTCGGCTTGCCCGGCCTGTACGACCTTTCGTGACACTTTCAGCGCCGCACGGAACACGGGTGACCGGGCCGTTGCGGCATGTTCTAATACCGGATTGACGCGCCAGGCTGGCGCAACACGGAATTCGGACGGGACAACCCCGTCCATATAAGCAGGGGCGGCGCGAAGCCACAAGCCAGAACGCCCCCTCGCACCAAACTTTGGAGAAGCAACATGAACGACATGTCTCAAGATTTGCGCAACCAGACGCTTAACCTGGTCAACGCAAACAACGCCGCCGCCTCCGGGCAGGTCGGCGCCCTGATCAGCGCCTGGCTCGGTTCCCTCGACGACGAGGACCTGGCCGGCACCGCGCCCGCCAGCCTGGCGCCGGTGCTGTGGGAAGGTTTCTCGCAGCTGGCCCAGCGCACCGCGCCCGGCTGCCAGATCGCGCAGATGCGCTACACCGACGCCCGCGGCGGCATGGCCACCGCCCTGCTGATCCTGAATGAAGACATGCCATACCTGGTCGATTCCTTCGTCATGGCCCTGCGCAAGGAGCGCCAGAGCGCCGCCGGCGTGATGAACGCCGTGCTGCCGGTGCGCCGCGACGCGGGCGGCACCGCCGTCTCGGTCGGCGAAGCCGGCGCCCCGCTGGAATCGATCGTGCTGATCCTGATGAGCGACGAACTCGAATTCTCCGAGCTGGACGCCCTGACCGCGCGCATCCGCATGGTCGCCAGCGACGCCGCCGTCGTGAAGCGCGACGCCGTCAAGATGGCCGACCGCATGACCGCCGTCGCCGCGGCAGCCGCGAATGCCGGCAGCGCCGAAGGCCAGGAAGTGGCCGCCTTCCTCGAGTGGGCCAAGAACGAAGGCTTCGAGCCCTTCGGCTACGCCTACTACATGGTGAAGGAAGGCGTGCGTGAACTCGAACGCGACATCCCGAGCCGCATCGGCGTGCTGGCCGACACCGCCCACCCGGTCTACGGCACCTGCCTGGCCAACATCCCGGGCGACTTCGAAACCCTGTCGCGCCGCGCCGACACCCTGTCGATCGTCAAGGCCGACGTCGAGGGCACCCTGCACCGCGACCAGCCGCTCGACTTCATCGGCGTGCGCGACACCGACGCCCAGGGCAAGATCCTGGGCGAGCACTGCTTCGTCGGCCTGTTCACCCGCGCCGCCACCGCCACCCCGCTGGCGCGCCTGCCCTTCGCACGCGGCCGCGTCGCCAAGGTGCTGTCGATCGCCGGCGTGCGCCAGGAAGGCTTCCGCGCCGAGAAATTCGTCGAGATCCTCGAGTCGCTGCCGCGCACCGAAGCGCTGGAAGCCGATCCGGAGTGGCTGGCCCAGGTGTGCTCCTCGGTCGTGTCGCTCTACAAGCAGCCGCGTCCGAAAGTCTTCGCACGCCGCGACGTGTATGCGCGCCACCTGAACGTGCTGGTCTACCTGCCGCGCGAGCGCTACAGCGCCGCCGTGGCAGCCAGCCTGGCCTCGGCCCTGAAGGACAGCTCGGGCGCCCGCGACGTGCGCGTCCAGACCCTGGTGGCCGACGGCCCGCTGGCCCGCGTCTACCTGATCGCCCAAGCCGCCCGCTACCCGCTGGACCTGGAAACCGACATCCAGCAGCCGCTGCTGTCGGTGCTGGACGGCTGGCATGACCGTTTCGCCACCGCCACCAACGGCATCGAAGACCACGGCGTGCGCAGCAGCCTGCGCAAGCTCGGCGCCAACCTGCCGGTCAGTTTTGTGACCAACACCGCGCCGGAAACCGCCTTCCGCGACCTGCAGGCCCTGCTCAAGAACGGCAAGTCCGAGCGCGTCACCGTGCGCGTGGAGCCGGGCGACGACGCCAACGGCATCGACGCCTCGATCCGCATGTATTCGGGCGAAGTCGTGCCTTCGCTGTCGCGCATCCTGCCGGCCCTGCAGAACGCCGGCATCGCGGTCGACCGCGAGCAGACCTGGACCATCAAGGCGGCCGACGGCAGCATCCACAACGTCACCGCGCTGGCCGTGGACGACGAGAGCGGCGCCAAGCTGGTCAAGCAGGGCATCATCCCGGTGGCCGAGGAGCTGTTCACCGCGCTGTTCAACAACGACGCCGAAGACGGCCGCATGAACGGCCTGACCATCGAGGGCGGCCTGTCGATGCGCGAAGTGCAGCTGGTGCGCGCCTACATCAGCTACTGGCGCCAGCTCGGCTCGAAGTTCTCTGTGCGCTACATGGCCGAGACCCTGCGCACCCAGCCGGCCCTGGTGAAGGAATTCGTCGCCGGCTTCCTGCTGCGCTTCGATCCGGCGCTGGGCGAGTCCGAGCGCAATGCCGGCACCGCCAAGCTGGCCGCACTGCGCGCCGGCCTGTCGACCGTGAACCACGCCGACACCGAAGAGATCATGGCGGCCCTGGTCGACCTGGCCCTGGCCACCGTGCGCACCAACTACTTCCAGAACAGCGGCGAGAAGATCATCTTCAAGGTCGACACCAGCAACCTGGCGCTGGCGCCGGAACCGCGTCCGTATCGCGAGATCTACGTGTTCTCGCGCCGCTTCGAAGGCGTGCACCTGCGCGGCGGCCCGGTCGCCCGCGGCGGCCTGCGCTGGTCGGACCGCATGGAAGACTACCGCACCGAAGTGCTCGGCCTGGTCAAGGCCCAGATGGTGAAGAACGCCGTCATCGTGCCGGCCGGCTCCAAGGGTGGCTTCGTCTGCAAGCAGATGCCGACCGGCGCCCCGCGCGAAGTGGTGGCGGCCGAGGGTGAAGCCTGCTACCGCGAATTCATCGCCAGCCTGCTGGAAGTGACCGACAACCGCGTACGCGGCGCCATCGTCCCGCCGGAAAACACCGTGCGCCACGACCAGGACGACCCGTATCTCGTCGTCGCGGCCGACAAGGGCACCGCGACCTTCTCCGACATCGCCAACAGCATCGCCGTCAAGCGCGGCTTCTGGCTGGGCGATGCGTTTGCCTCGGGCGGCTCGAACGGCTACGACCACAAGAAGATGGGCATCACCGCCAAGGGCGCCTTCGAAGCGGTCAAGCGCCACTTCTACGAACTGGGCCACGACATGAGCACCACCCCGGTGACCATGGTCGGCGTGGGCGACATGTCGGGCGACGTGTTCGGCAACGGCGTGCTGCTGTCGCGCCAGCTGAAACTGGTGGCGGCGTTTGACCACCGCCACATCTTCCTGGACCCGACCCCGGACGTCGCAGCGTCGTTCAAGGAGCGCGAGCGCATGTTCGCACTGCCGCGCTCCTCGTGGGAAGACTACGACAAGAGCCTGATCTCGCAGGGCGGCGGCGTGTTCCCGCGTACCGCGCGTTCGATCGAGCTCTCGCCTGAAGTGCGTGCCGCCCTGGACATCAAGGAAGCCTCGCTGTCGCCGGAAGAGCTGATGCACCGCATCCTGCTGGCGCCGGTCGACCTGTTCTACAACGGCGGCATCGGCACCTACATCAAGTCCTCGAACGAGACCCACGCCCAGGTGAAGGACCGCGCCAACGACCGCATCCGCGTGAACGGCAACGAACTGCGCTGCAAGGTGGTGTCCGAAGGCGGCAACCTGGGCGCGACCCAGGCCGGCCGTATCGAGTTTGCCCTGGCCGGCGGCCGCATCTTCACCGATGCGATCGACAACTCGGCGGGCGTGGACTGCTCGGACCACGAAGTCAACATCAAGATCTGGCTGGACACCGAAGTCAACGCCGGCGAACTGCCTGAAGCCGACCGCAACCGCATCCTGAACGAAATGACTGGCGCCGTCGAAGACCTGGTCCTGCGCGACAACAAGCAGCAGACCCACCTGCTGACGCGCGAAGCGCAGGCCCAGGCCACCGCCTCGGTGGTCGACGGCTACGCGGCGTTGATCACCAACCTGGAAGGCGAGGGCGCCGTCAATCGCGAGCTGGAACAGCTGCCGAGCGACACCGAACTGCAGCGCCGCAAGGCTCTCGGCCTCGGTCTCACCGCGCCGGAACTGGCCGTGGTCATCGCCAACGTGAAGAACCGCTTCAAGCGCACCCTGCTGGCGATCGACCTCACCAGCGAATCCTGGGCCGAGCCGCTGCTGCGTCCTTACTTCCCGGCCCAGCTGGTCGCCACCCGCAATCCGCTGAACCACCCGCTGGCCAACGCCATCCTGGCGACCGTGCTGGCCAACGAAGCCGTCAACCGCTGCGGTCCGCTGATGCTGCGCGACCTGGCGGCCGAGCACCGCGTGGAAGAAACGGAAGTGGTGAAGGCCTGGGCCCGCGCCTGGTCGGCCCTGCACCTGGCGCCGGTGTTCGACGCCCTCGACGCCGATGCGCTCAAGGTGCCGCGCGACGTCTCGATGATGGTCGATGCGCGTACCCGTGCGCTGCTGCGCGCCGTGATCGAAGGCGTGCTGTCGCTGCCGGCCGGCGCCGACGGCATGGCCGAGCTGTCCACGCTGTTCGGCCAGGCCGACCAGCTGCGTTCGCTGACTCCGGCCCGTTCGGAAGCCGATGGCCACACCGGCCTGCCGGCTTCCTTCATCGCAGCCTGGAAGGCGGTCGAGACCATCGAGTCGCTGGCCACCTTCCTGTTCGCGGCAGTGTCGGTGGAGCGTCCGAGCGGGATGAGCCTGGCCCAGTTCCTGCAGGTCGGCATGCTGCTTCGCCAGCAGGCCGGCATCGACATGCTCGAGCGCGGCCTGAAGCTGCCGGCCCAGAGCAAGTCGCAGGAACAGCTGCGCAACTACGCGATGCAGGCCCTGCGCCGCACCCAGCAGCGCCTGCTGCTGCAGGTGATCGAGCAGGCCGGCAAGGGCGGCGATGCGCAGGCGGCGGTCAAGGCGGTCACCGAGGCGCGCGGCCTGACCGGCTTCGCCCAGCCGACGGACCTCGAGCAGGCCATGCTGGACGTGTGGGCGCTGTCGGAAGGTTCGAATCCGGACCGTCTGGCCGCGTAAAGCCATGAGCGCAGCCGACAACCCTGCGCTGCCGGAAGCGGTGCGCGCACTGGCCGAAGCCGACTTCGGTGCGGTCGCGCAGCGCTTCGCGGAGGCCGGCTTCGCGGTCGGCCTGCCGGCGCCCGGCATCCTCACGGTGAAGGGCGCGCCCGGCGCCGCCCACCCCGCCGTGCTGGTGTCGGTGGGCGTGCACGGCGACGAGACCGGACCGATCGAAATGCTTGCCTGGCTCATCGAAGCCCTGTCGCGCACCCCGCGCGAACTGGCGGTGGACCTGATGCTCTGCGTCGGCAACATCGACGCGATCGCCCAGGGCAAGCGCTTCATCGACGCGGACCTGAACCGCATGTTCCGTGCGGACCGTGGTTCTCTTGCGGGAACCGCGGAAGCGGCGCGCGCCGATGCGCTCATCGCCGCCACGGTGGACTTCTTCGCCGGCGCGGGTCCGCAGCGCTGGCACCTCGACCTGCACACGGCGATCCGTCCCTCGCACTATCCGATGTTCGCGATCGTGCCGGAGATCATTCCGGACGAACCACGCAAGGCGCTCATCGACTGGCTGGGGGAGGCGGCGATCGGCGCCGTCATCATGAACCCGAAGTCGGTGGGCACCTACAGCTACTACTCGGCCGAGCACCATGGGGCGGCGGGCAGCACCGTGGAGCTGGGGCGTGTCGGCACGCTGGGACAGAACGACCTGTCGCAGTTCGCGGACGCGTCCGCGGCGCTGGATCGTCTGCTGCGCGGCCGGCCGGCTGTAGAGGCCAAGGCCGCGCCGCACGTGTTCGCGACGGCGCGCCAGGTGATCAAGCTGTCCGACGCTTTTGCCATGTCGGTGGGACGCGAGACCTGGAACTTCACGCCGATGAAGAAGGGCGAGGTGATCGCGACCGATGGCGACACGGTGTACGCCGTTGAACATGACGAAGAACTGGTCGTGTTCCCGAACCCGGATGTGCGGGTTGGCCTGCGTGCGGGGCTGATGGTCGTTCGTATCGGCTGACTTTTTCAGGCTCGCAGCACCGAAATCCCTGCTGCACTAGACTGAGGCCTTTGCTCCAAACGGAGGCCTCATGTCGAGCAAGCTTTTCGCCCCAGTCACCCTGGGTCCCCTGCAACTGTCCAACCGCATCGCCATCGCGCCGATGTGCCAGTATTCCGCCGTCGATGGATTCCCCACCGACTGGCACATGATCCATCTCGGCAACCTCGCCCTGTCCGGCGCGGGCCTGCTCATCATCGAAGCGACCGCCGTCACGCCCGAGGGCCGCATCTCCCCTGACGATCTCGGCCTGTGGCTGGATGCCCACCAGGAAGCGCTGGCGCCCGTCATCCGCGCCATGCGCCGCCACTCGCCCATCAGGATCGCCGTCCAGCTGGCCCACGCCGGCCGCAAGGCCTCGAGCGAGGTGCCGTGGGAGGGCGGGGCCAACATTCCGCCAGGCCAGCCGCGCGGCTGGCAGACCGTGGCGCCGTCAAACGTGCCGCATGCGCAAGGCGAAACCGTGCCGCTGGCGCTGGATGCGGACGGTCTGGCGCGCATCAGGGAAGGTTTCGTGGCGGCAGCCAGGCGCGCCCATGCCCTTGGCCTGGACGGCATCGAGCTGCACGGCGCCCACGGCTACCTGCTGCACCAGTTCCTCTCTCCCTTGTCGAACCGGCGCGAGGACGCATACGGAGGCGCGCTGGAAAACCGCATGCGTTTCCCGCTCGAGGTCTTCGAGGCCGTGCGCGCCGCCGTGCCACCGGCGATGGCGGTCGGCATGCGCATCTCGGCCACCGACTGGGTCGAGGGCGGCTGGGAGATCGAACAGAGCGTACGCTTCGCCCGGGAACTGAAAGCACGCGGCTGCGACTTCATGCACGTCTCCAGCGGCGGCCTGTCGCCGCAGCAGAAGATCCCGGTCGGGCCGGGCTACCAGATCGCCTTCGCCGAACGCATCAAACAGGAGACGGATTTGCCGACCATCGGTGTCGGCCTGATCACCGAGCCGCGGCAGGCCGAGGACATCCTGCAGCAGGGCCAGGCCGACGTGGTGGCGCTGGCGCGCGCCATGCTCTACGATCCGCGCTGGCCCTGGCATGCGGCGGCCGAACTGGGCGACCAGGCATTCGCCCCGCCGCAGTACTGGCGCTCGCAGCCGCGCGAGTACAAGGAGCTGTTCGGCAGCACGCGGCTCGGGCAACGCTGATCGTTCCTTCCGCCCTGCAGCAGCTCATCCACCTTTTTCTGCAGCCTGTCGCAGACCGGGGGCGGGGGGTCGGCGTGGTGATTACAGTGATGTCACTTGATCACCAACCAAAGGATACCTCCATGCGCACGCTCCTTGCCCTCGCTACCGCCGCCGCCCTCGCCACCCTGGGTGGCTGCGCGATCATCGTCGTGCCGGACAATGGCGACGTGCATATGCGTTCGGCCTTCAGCAACGATGTCGTGGAAGGCAACGGCGTGGCGGCGCGCGACGAGCGCTCGGTGGGCGCGCATGGCAGGCTGGAGATCGGCGGCGCGATGCTGGTCGAGGTGCGTGTCGGCCCGGCGCCCTCGCTGGTGGTGGAAGCCGACAGCAACCTGCTGCCCTATATCCGCACCGAGGCGCGCGGCAACACGCTCCTGATCACGGGCGACCGCCTCCTGCGCAGCAAGACCCCGATGCGCATCGTCTATACGACACCGCGCCTGTCGGAAGTGCGCGCCGGCGGCGCCGGCAAGGTCGTGGTGAGCGAGCTCGCGGGCGCGCCCCTGGACGTGCACAAGAGCGGTTCGGGGCAGATCCGCCTGGCCGGGAAGGTCGAGAGCCTGAACGCGCGGGTGAGCGGTTCCGGCACCCTCGATGCGGGCGAGCTGCACAGCGCCAGTGCGGACCTGAGCGTCAGCGGCTCCGGCCGCATGAATGTCGGCGACGTGCAGGGCGACTATGCGCGCGTGCAGGTGTCCGGCTCGGGTGTGCTGCAGGCGGCCGGCCGCGTGCGTTCGCTGAATGCGCGCGTCTCCGGCTCGGGCAGCGTCGACCTGGCCGCGCTGTCGACCCAGGAGGCCGACCTGGCCTCGTCCGGTTCGGGCGGCATCCGCGCGACCATGAAGCAGTCGCTGGTCGCCCATGGCGGCGGCTCGGGCGGCATCCGCGTGTACGGCCAGCCGGCCCGGAGCAGCATCACCGGCAAGGGCGTGCAGCTGCTGGACTGACCTACAGGCCGTGCACCCGGCGCATCTCGTCCACGTAGCGGTAGCGCGAGCTGCGCGCCACCTCATGTGGGGCGAAGGGACTGCTGACGCTGTCCAGCAGGTCGACGCAGCGGCGCAGCCGTGCGCGGCCGTCCGCTTCCCGGATCAGCGCGATCGCCAGCTCCTTGGCCGCGATGTCTTCCGGCAGGCCAGACACGGTGCATAGTCCATACGTGCCATCGAGGAAAGCCGCCCATTCGGCGGCGAGATGCGCGTCCGTCGCCAGCGGGTCCGGACAGCCGAGGCCCGAGGCCGCAAGCTGGTCGAGTCGGGCGCGGTAGCGCCGGGCGAAGACGGCAAAGGCCTCGCGTTCGCTGCCGAGCGGGCGCAGGCTCCTGCCACTGCTGTAGCTGATCGCTGCCGATCGCGGAGCCTGCCAGCAGCTGCGCGCGGGTGAGGAAGTGTTCGTTGAGGTAGTGGATCAGTTCCATGCGGGTCTCGCCAGTTCAAGCATGGCGAGACTGTATGCGCTTGCCGGCCGCGATGCTTCGGCCGGCGCCGAAGCGTGGACTTACAGCAGGTTGTCCAGCAGGTCCGGACCGAAGACTTCGCGGTGCAGCCTGGCCGCCGGGGCGCCGGCCGCCAGCAGGGAGTTCCACTGCGCCTGCATGAAGGGCAGGGGGCCGCACAGATAGACGTCGGTCTCGCCGCGCGGCCAGGAGGGCAGGCGCGCCAGTTCCATCTTCCCTTTCAGGACGTTCGGCGCCTCGCCTTCCTCGTGGAAGGTCACGACGTGCAGGTGCGGCATGCGTGCCTGCGCGGCCGCCACATCAAGCTGGTGCGCGTGGTGGGCGCTATCGCGCGCCGCATGGGCGAAGATCACGCGCCGTTCCGGGGCTACCGCTGCGATGCGGTTCAGGGCCGCGATCATCGGCGTGATGCCGATGCCGGCCGACAGCAGCACCACCGGCTCGTTCGACTCGGTATCCGGCAGGAAGTCGCCGAAGGGGTGGCTCACCTGCAGCACGTCGCCCGCCTTGACGTTGGCGTGCAGCCAGGTCGAGACCTCGCCCGCCGGGTGCGCGCCGCCATCCTCGCGCTTGACCGAGATGCGCATCGCATCCTTGCCCGGCGCGTCCGACAGGCTGTACTGGCGCAGCTGGCGATGGCCGTCGGGGAAGTCCACCGCCACGCTCACGTACTGGCCGGCCTGGAAGGGAGGCAGGGCGCCTCCTTCGGGCTGGAGGCGGATCGCGATCACGTTCTCGCTCTCGCGCACCACGTCCAGCACGCGCATCGGGCGGGTCTCGCCCGGCTGCACGCCGGCTTCCTCGTACATCTTCGCTTCCGCATCGATCAGGAGGCGCGCCAGCGAGGTATAGGCTTCTTCCCAGGCCTTGAGCAGCGGCTCGGTGGCGGCATCGCCCAGCACGGTCTTGATCGCGCCGAGCAGGTGGTGGCCGACAATGGGGTAGTGATCGGCGCGGATGCCCACCGAAGCGTGCTTGTGCACGATGCGGCTCACGACCGGTCCCAGCGCGGCGGCGTTGCCGATGTTCGCCGCATAGGCGAAGACGGCCGAAGCCAGCGACTGCTGCTGGACGCCGCTGACCTGGTTGCCCATATTGAACAGGTTCTTCAGCTCCGGGTGGGCGGCGAACATGCTGGCGTAGAAGGTGGTGGTGATGGCCAGGCCATGCTCGCGCAGCACGGGAACGGAAGCGTCGATATAGGGGCGGGAAGCGGTCGAGATCATGATGATGTTGTCCTTATTGATGCATTATATATGCATGTTTAGAGCCGAAAAAATGGTCCGGACGGGCTGGGGTTCGTGCGGGCGCAGCCATTCTATCAAAGATGCTCGGCAAATGCATGTTTAAGCAAACTATTTTTCGGCACAGACTCAACAGCCCCTATAATCGCAGGTTTTGATTGGCGGATGATTAACGCCGCCGAGCCTGCCAACCGCGCCACCAAAGGACTTGCCGTGAATCTGACCCTGGGCCAAAAGCTGATCCGCACCAAAACAGCTGACCGTCACCATGACGGCGACGGCGCGGAAGGCGGTGGCCTGCAACGCTCGCTCGGCCTGTTCCCGCTGACCATGATCGGCGTCGGCGCCACCATCGGCACCGGCATCTTCTTCACCATGGTCGAAGCGGTGCCGAAGGCCGGTCCGGCCGTCATTCTCTCCTTCCTGCTGGCCGCCCTCACCGCCGGCCTGACCGCGCTGTGCTACGCCGAACTGGCGGGCCGGGTGCCGGCCGCCGGCTCCTCCTACTCCTTCGCCTACGCCACCGTGGGCGAGTTCGCCGCCTTCATCGTCGCGGCCTGCCTGCTGCTCGAATACGGGCTCGCGGGGAGCGCTGTGGCGATCGGCTGGTCCGACTACCTGAACAACTTCCTGATGAATGCCTTCGGCTGGGAGATCCCGGCCCACCTGCGTTCGCCGATGTTCGTGTCCGACCACCACAACGTCCATTTCACGCCCGGTAACTTCAACCTGCCCCCGGTGATCCTGGTGGCGATGTGCTGCCTGCTGCTGGTGCGCGGCACCAAGGAATCGGCCACCACCAATGCCATCATGGTGCTGGTCAAGCTGGCCATCCTGATCTTCTTCGCGGTGATCGCTTTCACCGGTTTCGACACCGCCAACTTCACCCCCTTCTTCAATCCTGACGCGGACAGCGGTTACGTCGGCATGGCCGGCGTGACCGCCGCCGCCGGCACCGTGTTCTTCTCCTTTATCGGCCTGGACACCATCGCCACCGCCGGCGAAGAGACCAACAACCCGCGCCGCAACGTCCCGATCGGCATCCTGGCCGCGCTCCTGATCGTGACCGTCTTCTACCTGCTGGTGGCGGTGGCGGCGATGGGCGCCCAGCCTTCGCACATGTTCGCGGGCCAGCAGGCCGGCCTGTCGGTGATCCTGCAGAACGTGACCGGCCAGGCCTGGCCGGCGCTGGTGCTGTCGGCCGGCGCCGTGGTCTCGGTGTTCTCGGTGACCCTGGTGACGATCTACGGCCAGACCCGTATCCTGTACGCGATCAGCCGCGATGGCCTGATCCCGAAGACCTTCCAGAAGGTGAACAAGCGCACCCTGGCCCCGACCAGCAATACCGTGATCGTCTGCCTGGTGGTGGGCGCGGTGGCCGGCCTGGTCGACGCGACCTTCCTGTGGGACATGGTGAGCATGGGGACCCTGACCGCCTTCATCGTGGTCTCGATCGCGGTGCCGGTGATCCGCGCCAAGCAGGGCCGCGGCGAGCCGGGCCAGTTCCGCGTGCCTTTCGGCCCCTACGTGATCCCCGGCCTGTCGGTGCTGGCCTGCCTGTACATCATGAAGGACCTGTCGCCGGCCACCTTCCGCGTCTTCTTCATCTGGATGGCGGTGGCGGTGGCGACCTACTTCCTGTACAGCGTGCGCCACAGCCGCCTGAACAAGGCCCAGTAAGACGATGGAGAAGTTCGCGCTGCGCCGCGACCGTTTCGCCCTGTTCGACGGCATGGACGGCGCGGCGGTCAACCTGTGCTTCCCGCTCGAGTTGCCGGACTTCCGGCCCTGGTGCAGGGAACAGGGCCTGGCGCCCTTCCACGTGCTGCTCTACGCGGTGCTGCGTTCCACGCTGAAGATCGAGAACTTCCGCTACCGCCTGCTGGACGGCGAGGTCTTCCGCATCGACAGCCTGCGCCCCTCCTTCACGGTGATCAACCAGCACCAGGACCTGAACTTCGCCCTGTTCGAGTGGAGCGACGACCTGCGCGAATTCGTCGCACGCGGCATCGCGGCGCGCGAAGCGGCATCGAACATGACGGAGCTGAACGCGGCCTACCGCGGCCTGAGCCCGCGCGAAGCGAAGGAGCAGGTCTTCATCACCTGCATCCCCTGGCTGGCCTTCACCTCCATCCAGCACCCGAGCGCCTCGCTGGCGCATCCGGACATTCCCTCGCTCGCCTGGGGCAAGTTCAGGGACGCGCCCGGCGGACGCCTCGAAATTCCCTTCTCGATCCAGGCCCACCACGGTTTCGTCGACGGCTTCCACGTCCACCAGCTGGCCGAGCAGATCGCGGCCGAGCTGGCCGCATTGATGACCTGACCTTCATTTCGCCAGCGGCCTGACCACCTCGAGCAGGCTGACCAAGGTCTTGCCCGGTTCTTCCCACGGCGCCATGTGGGCCGAGCGCTCGAACCAGACCACGCGCTTATACGGCGCGTCCACCCTGTCCATCCATTCCACCGTCGGCGCCGCCGGCGTCGTGTAGTCGTGCCGGCCCAGGAACATCACGACCGGAATGGGGAAGCGCGCCACTTTCGAAAAATCGACGTCCAGGAAGGTCGGCAGCACCCGGCCCAGGGTCAGCACATTGCCCTTGTCGATGTCCTTCACCTGCTGCGGCGTGTACTCCGGCGAGAGCAACGGTCCGCGGAAGTAGTAGCCGGACTCGCTGCGGAAGGCGCTCAAGCCGCCGTAATGCTGCGGCCACTTGCGCGCGATGATGATGCGCTCGCGGGTGATGGGCTGGTCGCCCGGGTAGGGGGCGATGGCGGCCATCTCCTTGACTGCCTGCGCATTGTTCTCGCGTTTCGCCCGTTCGAAGGCGTAGTCGAAGCTGATGCGCTCGTTCTCGCGCACGTTCAGCACCTGGCCGATGCCGACATAGGCGTAAAACAGGTCGGGACGCTCCAGCGCGGCCTGCATGCCGACCACCGTGCCCCAGCTGTGTCCCATCAGGATCAGCTTGCGCTTGCCGTAGCGCGTCTTCAGGTGCTCGGCCACCTCGATCGCATCCTTGACGTAGCGTTCGATGCGGATCGTGTCCGCCACCAGATTCGGATCGGTCTCGCCATAGCTCTTGCCGGATGCCCGCTGGTCCCAGTTCGCCACCGTGAAGTATTCCTCGATCGGGCGCTGGAACTGCCACACGGTCGGCGTCACGGGAGCGGCCGGGCCGCCGTGCACGAACAGGATCATGGGGTTGTCGCGGTCCTGGCCGCGCACGTTCAGCCACTGCTCGACGCCGCCGATCTTCGTCTTGTACGAATCCTGCACCCCGGTTGGCGCCACGATGCGGGACAGGTCTTCGATGATGGCGCGCGATTTCGCGTAAGGGTCGGCTTCCTGCGCCGGGACAAGGGCGGATACCAATAGCGCGCCAATGAACAGCCATGCTTTCTTCATCCTGCGTCTCCGTTCGGTGAGTCGGTGAGGACAGCATAGCGCCGCGTATGCACGCGTGCGAGGCATGCGCGACGAACTGCACGATACGCGGTGCGAACGGTGCGGGCGGCAACAAAAAAAAGCCACGCGGCCTTGCGGCGGCGTGGCTCTTCTGGAAGTGCCGTGCTTATTGCACGTTCATTTCCTTCAGCAGGTTATCGGCCTTGTCCACGTGCTTCATATTCCACAGCATGTAGCGGCTGTCGACCTGGATCGAGCGCGTCATGGCCTTGTTGAAGTCCCAGTCCGAGATGATCGAATCCAGGGTGCCGTCGAAGGCCAGGCCGATCAGCTCGCCCTTCGAGTTCAGCGCGGCCGAACCCGAGTTGCCGCCGGTGATGTCCAGCGTCGCCAGGTAGTTGACCGGCACGGTCTTGAGCTTCGGATCGACGTACTTGCCGAAGTCCTTGGCCTGGATCGCCGCCAGCTGGGCGGCCGGCGCGTTGAACTCGCCTTCGCCGGTGTGCTTGGCCACGATGCCCTTCGGCGTCGTGAACGCGGTCCAGGAGCCGGTGCCGTCGGCGCCGACGTCGCGGCCGGTGACCTTGCCGAAGGTGACGCGCAGGGTGCCGTTGGCGTCAGGATAGACGGCCTGGCCCTTGCTGTTCATGAACGCGATCTTGGCGCGCATGTAGTTGCCGTAGGCTTGCTGGATCTTGCCTGCCAGTTCCTCTTCCTGGGCTTCATCCTTCATGCCCGCGTCGTACATGGCGACGGCGGCCTTGATGAAGCTGTCGTTCGAGGCCTGGAATTCGGCCGGCGACTTCTTCAGCCATGCGCTGCGCTCTTCCTTGTTGGCCAGCTTCGAGCCCGCGTAGATGCGGTCCAGCGCGCCCTTCAGCTCGGCTTCGCTCATGCCCGGCTTGATGCCGAGGGCGGCGTCGAATGCGGCGTCATGCTCGTTTGCCGGCTGCGCGTTGTACTTGGTGAGGAAATGCAGCACCAGGGCCTTGTCGACCTTCTCGTCGTAGGTACGGTCCTGGCCGGCCACGACCGAGTTCCAGCGCGACAGGTCGCGTTCCTGGAAGCCGGTCTTGCGCTCGGCGTCCGGCTTGCTGCGCTCATTGGCCAGGCGGTACAGCGAACGCGCCGAGGACAGGAACTTCGGCTGGGCATAGCCCAGGTAGAAGCCCTTCTTGGCGTTGGCGTCGCGCTCGGCGATCAGCTTCTCGGCGGTCTCGATGTCGGCGGCGTACTGGGCCTTGCGGGCCGGGTTCGCGTTGACCCATGCTTTCAGGGCATTGTGCTCGGCAGTCTTACGCTGCAGGAAGTCGCTGTTGGCATACGAAGTCAGCATGCCCTTGCGGTTCTTGTAGTAGTTGTTGACGCCGGCAACCTGGCCTGCGTACTTGAGCTTGGCGGCCGGGTCGTTCTTGGTCTCGCGCTCGATGATCGCCAGGGTGTCGCCCGATGCCTGCACGAAAGCCGGGTAGTTCCAGGTGAAGGTCGATTCGACTTCCGACGGCAGGCGGTGGCGGTTGGTGCGGCCCGGGTAGCCCAGCACCATCACGAAATCGCCTTCCTTGGCGCTGGCGGCCGGGCTGGCGATCTTCAGCACGTGCTTCGGCTTGTAGGGCACGTTGTCCTTCGAGAACTCGGCGGCCTTGCCGTCCTTGCTCACGTAGGCGCGGTAGAAGCCGTAGTCGCCGGTGTGGCGCGGCCACATCCAGTTGTCGGTGTCGCCGCCGAACTTGCCGACGCCGGCCGGCGGTGCGTGCACCAGGCGCACGTCACGGATTTCGAGCTGCTTCAG
Source organism: Massilia sp. BKSP1R2A-1 (assembly GCF_050586525.1). NCBI lineage: Bacteria > Pseudomonadati > Pseudomonadota > Betaproteobacteria > Burkholderiales > Oxalobacteraceae > Massilia > Massilia sp. BKSP1R2A-1. The sequence goes on from NZ_JBOBRE010000015.1 coordinate 63,396, forward strand.
GCGGTAGAACTCCAGGCCGCCGTAGTAGCTGGCCACGGTGCAGCGGTAGCCGGCGTCCTTCTCGCATTCCGACACCAGTTTCTTCTGGTTCTTTTCGATGGCGTCGATGCGCGCCTTGCCGCTCAGCTTGGCGACTTCCGGCGTGATGATCTGGTCGGTGACGTTGGCGACTTCCTCGGTCACGTAGACGCGGCTGCCCGGGGCGGCCGGCAGCTCTTCGCCGAGGGTCTTGGCCAGGAAACCGTTGGCCAGCAGGTCGCGCTCCGGCGTCGAGTTGACGGCGATGCTGTTGTACACGCAGTGGTGGTTGGTGACGACCAGGCCCTGCGGCGAAACGAAGGAAGCCGAGCAGCCGCCAAGGCTCACGATCGCGCCCATCGGGAATTCGGTCAGCTTGGTCAGGGTGGCCGGATCGAGCTTGAGGCCGGCGGCTTTCAGTTGCTTGGCTACTTGTGGCAGCTGCTGCGGCATCCACATGCCTTCGTCCGCTTGTGCGGCGAAGCTGGTCAGGATGGCCAGCGAGAGGAGGGTCTTTTTCATTCGCGTCTGTCTTTATGAGGAAGGGAACTCGAGGGCTCCGTAGAGCATCCGAGAGTATCCGTAATCCCCATATGCATCGTCAACCAATATTTCGCGCCGACAAACCGATAATTTTGCTCTGAGAAAACTAGTGTTTACAGTTGATCGCCCACCAGCGACGCGACGCTGGTGGTGAAACGTTCCCACAGCGGCCGTTCGCGGAATTCGGCCTTGGTCACCGGATTCGAGCGCTTCCAGTCGTCCTCGAAGATGGCGGTCTGCTGGCGTGCGAACTCCGCATGCAGGACGTTCAGGTTGGCCTCGTCGTTGATGCTGAAGGAGCGGTTGTCGAAGTTGGTCGAGCCCACCGAGACCAGCAGGTCGTCGACGATCAGGGCCTTCACGTGGTACATCGTGGGCTGGTACTCGGCCAGCTTGACGCCGGCCGCGAGCAGCTCGCCCCAGCGCTCGCGCGAGGCCGCCTTGACCAGGTCGGAGTCGATGATGTCGCCCGGCATCAGGATGCGCACCCTGACGCCGCGCTTGGCCGCCTCGATCAGGGTGCGGATGGTGAGGTCGTCCGGCACGAAGTAGGCCGCCGACAGGTCGATGGTGTGCCGCGCGGCGGTGATCGCCATCAGGTACATCAGGTGCATCGATTCGCTGCCGCCGGTGGGCGAGCTCGAGAACATCTGGGCGGGCATGTCGCCTACCGGTGTCAAGGCCGGGAAATAGTCCGGGCCGTCGAGCACGGTGCCGGTGGCCTTCAGCCAGTTGTCGTTGAACACGGCCTGGATCTGGCCCACCACCGGGCCCTCGACGCGGAAATGGGTGTCGCGCCAGTGGTCCTTGTCCTGGGCGTTGCCGCGCCACTGGTCGGCGATGCCGACGCCGCCGGTGAAGCCGACCTTGCCGTCGATCACCAGGAGCTTGCGGTGGGTGCGGTTGTTCAGGCGCGCCAGCTTCCACCACACCGGCTTGTGGTAGCGCTGGACCAGCACGCCGGCCTGTTTCATGGCGTCGATCTGGGCCAGGTCCATCTTCACGCTGCCCATGAAGTCCAGCATCACATGCACTTTCACGCCGGCGCGGGCGCGCTCCATCAGGGCGTCGGCGAATTCCTGCCCGATCGATTCCGACCAGTAGATATAGGTCTCGAAGGTGATGGTTTTCTCCGCCGAGCGGATCGCGCCCAGCATGGCGGGGAAGATCTGGTCGCCGTTGAGCAGGACCTCGACCTTGTTACCTTCGAGAATGGGCGGACCCAGCAGGACGCCGAGCGAACGGCGGAATTGCGGATCGTTGCTGTCGTACTGGCGGCTCAGCCGCGTGTCGATCTGTTTTTCGTTCGGGGCGAAATTGAGCAGCAAAATGCCGCCCACCAGGGTGAGGGCGGCTGTGACCAGAATGGTCCAGAACAGGGAGGGCGTGACTTTGCGGCGCATGAGCTTGCAAACGTAAAAAAACCAACGCGTGAAGCGTTGGTTTTTACATGGGGCTATTCACTGAAGATTAGCGAACACGGCCGCGACGCAGCAGGTTCACGATCGCCAGCAGGATGACAGCGCCCAGGAAGGACACCAGCAGCGAGGAAACGCTGAAGTCGTCCGAATTGATGGTGCCAGAGCCGAACAGTGGGGAGAGCAGCCAGCCGCCCAGGAAGGCGCCGACGATACCGACCACGACATTGAGAATCATGCCTTGTTCAGCGTCGGTTTTCATGACCATGCTGGCCAGCCAGCCCAGAATGCCACCGACAACGATCCAAATGATGAATAACATGGTGTACCTCCTTAAATTGAGAAAACATACCCCCAGGCCAGTGATGCGTTGATTGCCGTGGCCATGGAGAAAAGTCTAGAGACCAGTCCCCTTCAGGTCGGTGCGGCAACGAACGTTAGACGGCGAATCGCAAGTCCCGTTCTGATGCCGCCGGTTTTCGGGTCAAGAGTGCGTCAGCGAACAGAAGAGGCGATAGGGCAGGCATAAGGTTGAAAACACTCGCACTACCCGATTGCAAGACCCGAGCACCTGACCCTTCGAAAGGATTCGATATGAGCAGCTTTGACACCACCGGCAACAACAATCAAAACCAGAATTCGCGCATGGTCACCGGCCTGTTCCCGGACCGTGCCAGCGCCGAGCGCGCCTACAGCTCGATCTCCACCCGCGGCTATGGCAAGGACGACGTCAACCTGATGATGTCGGACTCCACCCGCAAGACCCACTTCGCCGACACCGACACTGAACTGGGCAGCAAGGCCGCCGAAGGCGCCGGCATCGGCGCCGGCATCGGCGGCACCATCGGCGCCGTCCTGGCGGGCATCGCCGCCGTCGGCACCACCCTGGTCCTGCCGGGCCTGGGCGTGGTCGTGGCCGGCCCGCTGGCGGCCGCACTGGCCGGCGCCGGCGCCGGCGGCATCACCGGTGGCCTGATCGGCGCGCTGATCGGCGCCGGCATCCCGGAAGAACGCGCCAAGCACTATGAGGAAGGCATCAAGGGTGGCGGCATCGTGATGGGCGTGCACGCACGTTCGGACGAAGATGCACGCCACATCGAGCAATCGTGGACCGACCACGGCGGCACCCACATCATCGGCACCGGCGTCGGCGCCCTCGGCGGCGCGGCGGCAGGCGCCGCCATCGGTTCGGCGGCCGGTCCGATCGGCACCGTGGCCGGCGCGGCGATCGGCGCCGTCACCGGCGGCATGGCCGGCAAGGGCGTCGGCGAAGTCGTGAATCCGAAGTCCGGCGACGACCTGTCGGAACACTACCTGGCCAAGGGCGTGGGCGCCAGCAGCGGCGCGGCCGTGGGCGCGATGGCCGGTGCGGCCGCCGGCCCGATCGGCATGGCGGCGGGCGCCGTCGTGGGCGGCCTGGCGGGCGGCGCGGCCGGCCGTGGCGCGGGCGAAGTGGTGAATCCAAAAGCCACCGACGACCTGAACGACCATAACCTGGCCCAGGGCGTGGGCGGCGCCGGCGGCGCGGCGGTCGGCGCGGCGGCAGGCTCGGTGGCCGGCCCGGTCGGTGCGGTGGCAGGCGCCGTGATCGGCGGCCTGGCAGGCGGCGCGGCCGGCAAGGGCACGGGCGAAGTCGTGAACCCGAAACCGGGCGACGAACTGCGCGACCACCACCTGGGCACCGGCGTCGGCGCGGCCGGCGGCGCGGCGGTCGGTGGCGCAGTGCTGGGCGGCGCGGTCGGCGGCCCGGTCGGCGCGGTGGCCGGCGCCGGCATCGGCGCAGCGGTCGGCGGCATGGCCGGCAAGGGCGTGGCCAAGATGGTCAACCCGCAGGAAGAAGACGCCCACTGGCGCAACCAGTACCAGACCCAGCCCTACTACACCCCGGGCTACACCTACGACGACTACGCACCGGCCTACGCGCTGGGCTACAACTCGGCAGGCCGCTATCCGGGCGGCTACGACATGCACGAGAACGAGCTGTCGAGCGAGTGGGAACGCACCAAGGGCAACTCGCGCCTGAGCTGGGAACAGGCCAAGCACGCTTCGCGCGCCGCATGGCACAAGGTGGAACGCGCGATCCCGGGCGATGCGGACCGCGACGGCCGCTAAGCGCTAGCAAACTAGCGATATAAAAAAAGCCCCCGGCGCCTAGCGGTGCCGGGGGCTTTTCGTAGGGTGGACGGCTCTGCCGTCCGCGCGTTCAAACAGATTGTGATCAGCGACGCAGCGTCAGATCATCAGGGCGTTGAACGCGCGGTCGGCGAAGCCGACCACCCTACATTTGTCACTGCTTGACCGCTTCGACCTGGATCGCCAGCTTCACTTCCGGCGAGAACTTCGGCAGGGCGTAGTTGATGCCGAAGTCGCTGCGCTGGAAGGTGCCGGTCACGTCGGCGCCGCACACTTCGCGCTTGAGCATCGGGTGGTCGATGCACTTGAACTTGTTGATGGTCAGGGTCAGCGGCTTGGTCACGCCGTGCAGGGTCAGTTCGCCTTGCGCCGAGGTCGGGACGTCGCCGGTGAAGGTGATCGACTTGGACTTGAAGGTGGCGGTCGGGTACTTGGCGGCGTCGAAGATGTCCGGGCTCTTCGCGTGCTCGTTCATCTTGTCGTGGCCGAAGTCGATGCTGTCGATGTGGACGGTGATGTCCAGGGTGCCGGTCTTCTTCGCGCGGTCCAGGGTCACGGTGCCTTCGCTCTTGTTGAACTTGCCGCGCCAGACCGAGATGCCCATGTGGTCGGCCTCGAAGCTCGGGTAGGTGTGGCCCGGCTCGATCTTGTAGGTGTCGGCGGCGAAGGCGATGCCGGCGCCGAGGGTGCTCGAAGCGGCCAGGGCCGCGATCAGGTGAGTGAATTTCATGTGGACTTTTCCTTGGGTTAAAAGATTTACTGGCCCGCTGTGACGCGGAACTTGATGACAACTTCATCGGCGACCATGCTCGTGTCCTTCCACTCGCCTTCGCCGATGTTGAAGGCCAGCCGCTTGATCGGCAGCGCGCCTTCGAAGACCTGCTTGCCGCCGTCCGCCTTCACGGTCAGCGGGAAACTCACGTTGGCGCTGCGGCCTTTAATGGTCAGCTTGCCGCTGACATTCAGCTTGCCGGCGCCCGCCGGCGCGATCGCCGACGAGACGAAGCTCGCCTTGGGGAACTGCGCCGCGTTGAACCATTCTTTCTTGGTCACTTCCTTGTTGTATTCGGCATCGCCCAGGTCGAAGCTGCCCACCATGATCTCGACGTTCGCCTTCGAGGCGGCCGGCTTGGCGGCGTCGTAGTCGATCTGTGCGGTGAACTGCTTGAACTTCGCTTCGACCGGCACGCCCATCTGGGTGAAGGTGGCGCTCACGCTGCTTTTCGCAGGGTCGGTCTTGAGGACGGCGGCGCCGGCGAGGGCGCTGGCGAAGACGGATGCCAGCAGCAGGCCTTGGATCGGTTTCATGGGGACTCCTTACGTTTTGGAAAAAGGCAGCATGCGCGCCATCACGCGGTCGCGGTCGACCAGCAGGTGCTTGAGGGCGGCCGCCACGTGCAGGCCGACCAGGCCGGCCAGCAGCATGTTGAGCCAGTAGTGCACGTCCTTGAGGACGAGTTTCAGGGCCGGGTCCGGTCCCATCAGCACCGGCAGCTTGACCAGGCCGAACCAGACGATCGGATAGCCGGTCGCCAGGCTGTAGAAATAGCCGGACAGCGGCACCGCGAACATCAGGACGTAGAGCAGCCAGTGCAGGCCGTGCGAGGCGCCGCGCTGCCAGGCCGGCATCTCGTCGGCATAGGCGGGCGGCTGCCGGAACAGGCGCCACAGCAGGCGCAGCGCGGCGAGCAGCAGCACCGTGACGCCGGCCCACTTGTGCCAGTTGAAGTACTTCAGCTTGGTCGGGGTGATGCCCGGGATATCGGTCATGACCAGGCCGAGCGTGAAGGTGCCGACGATCAGCAGGGCGATCAGCCAGTGCAGGACGATGGCCGTGGTGGTGTAGCGATGCATAGTTATCCCGAAGGAAAGTCGTACGAATTAGAACTAACTATAGCAAAGTTCCGCCTGTATTGCTGACCAGGGGCATTTTTTTCGGTTCGTACACTAGCACGTAACGTAATAAGTGCACAGCCATTGCTGTCAGAATGTAAAATTCGCTCTCAGGGCTGTTATCAAAATAACTTGGCGGAAACACCGCTGCGGGAGCAGGATCGATGAACAACTTCATCGCCTCATGCCTATCGGGCATGCACGGAAAGCGCATCGGGCTGGCCTGCCTGTGCGCAGCGCTGGCATGGCCTGCGCTGGCAGCCAGCTACGATGACGCACAGGGCCGTTCCGACGAACTGGCTGACCTATCGATCGAAGAACTGGCCACCATCCAGGTCACCTCGGTGTCGAAGAAGCCCGAGCGCCTGCTCGATGCGCCGGCCTCGGTGTTCGTGATCACGGCCGACGACATTCGCCGCGCCGGTGCGCAAAGCCTGCCCGAGGCCTTGCGCCTGGCGCCCACCTTGCACGTGGCGCAGCGCTCCAGCTACGGCTATGCGATCAGTGCGCGCGGAATGAACGGCAGCAGCAACAGCGCCCCCAACAAGCTTCTCGTGATGATCGACGGCCGCTCGGTCTACGCCCCCCTGTTCTCCGGCGTGTTCTGGGACATGCAGGACGTGATGCTGGAAGACGTCGAGCGCATCGAAGTGATCAGCGGTCCGGGCGGCACGTTGTGGGGCGTGAACGCCGTCAATGGCGTCATCAACATTACCACGCGTTCGGCCGCGGCGACCCAGGGCAGCCTGGCCGTACTGCGCGGCGCGAGCGATGGCGGGGATGCCGCCTTCCGCCAGGGCGGACGCAGCAGGGACGTCGACTGGCGCGTCCACGGCAAGGCGCTGCGGCGCTGGCACGGCGAGACCGACGACGGTGGGCGCGTGAACGACGCCTGGCGCCGGGCGCAGTTGGGTTTCCGGGCGGACTGGGCGCGCGCAAGCAATACCTTCAGCGTCAACGGCAGTGTCTTCCGCGGCGACCTTGAGCAGCCGGAACCGGGCGAGATCTCGGTCAGCGGCACCGCGCTGCGCCTGGGCGACATCGACACCGAGGGCGCCAACCTGACGGGCCGCTGGGAACGCGCGCTGGACGACGGCGGACGTCTCTCGGTACAGGCCTACCTCGATCACTCCCGGCGCAAGGTCCCGCCGACCTTCACCGAGTCGCTGCAGATCGCCGATGTCCAGTTCCAGCATACGCTGCCGGCCTGGGGCTCTCACAGCCTGGTGTGGGGCGCGAACCTTCGCCACAGCTGGGACGAGGTCGAGAACAGCGATGTGATTGCCTTCCTGCCGGCGAAGACGGAGCAGACCTGGGCCAGCCTGTTCGCCCAGGACGAGATCGCGTTGCGGCCCGACCTGAGCCTGACATTGGGCGCACGCGTCGAGCGCAACGACTATACCGGCAATGAGTTCCTGCCCACCGCGCGCCTGTCCTGGCGCCTGGCGCCGCGCCATGCGCTGTGGACCGCGCTCTCGCGTACGGTGCGCGCGCCGACCCGGCTGGACGCCGACGCCTTCATCCCGGGCCGCCCGCCCTACCTGCTGCGCGGCGGGCCGCGGGTGCGTTCGGAAGTGGCGCGCGTGTTCGAGGTCGGCTACCGCGGCCAGCCGCTTACCGCTCTCTCCTTGTCGGCGACCGTGTTCCACAATGACTACGACCACCTGCGCACCCAGGAGATCGATCCGAGCCGGACCTTCATCACCTTCGACAGCCTGATGGAAGGGAAAGCGACCGGCATCGAGATGTGGGGCAGCTACCAGCTGAGCCGGGCCTGGCGCATGTCGGCCGGCTTCACGGCCCTGCACGAGCGCCTGCGCCTGAAGCCGGGCAGCAACGACGCGGCCGGGCCGGGCACGGCGGGCAAGGATCCGGAACACACCTTGCAGCTGCGCTCGCACTACGCTTTCGACGAGCGGCGCGAACTCGAAGTCGGGTTGCGCAAGGTGGCGGCGCTGGAAAACCCATCGGTGCCGGGCTACTGGGCGCTCGACGCGCGTTTCGGCTGGCGCGTTGCGCCGGGCGTGGAAGTGTCGGTGGTGGGGCAGAACCTGAACGGCAGCCACGCGGAGTACGGGGCTGCCGGGGCGCGGGCGGAGATCGACCGCAGGGTGGGAGTCAAACTGGTGTGGAGCCTGTAACGCTGGCGGCGGGCCGTCGGGTGGGCGGAGGACCGCCCACCCGACGATTCAGATCGCTTTTGCGAGCTGCGCGGCGATGCCGGTGTAGTTCGCCGGCGTCATTTGCAGCAGCAGGTCCCTGGCTTCCTGCGGCACCGCCAGCTTGCCGATGAATTCCTGCAGCGCTTCGCGGGTGATGCCCTTGCCGCGGGTGAGTTCCTTCAGCTGCTCATACGGATTCTCGATGCCGTAGCGGCGCATCACGGTCTGCACCGGCTCGGCCAGCACTTCCCAGCTCGCGTCCAGGTCGGCTTCGAGGCGGGCGGCATTGACTTCCAGCTTGTTCAGGCCGCGCAGGCAGCTGTCGTAGGCCAGCAGGGCGTAGCCGAAGCCGACGCCGATATTGCGCAGCACGGTCGAATCGGTGAGGTCGCGCTGCATGCGCGAGACCGGCAGCTTTTCCGCCATGTGGCGCAGCACCGCGTTGGCCAGGCCCAGGTTGCCTTCCGAGTTTTCGAAGTCGATCGGGTTGACCTTGTGCGGCATGGTCGACGAGCCGATCTCGCCGGCCTTGAGCTTCTGCTTGAAGTAGCCCAGCGAGACATAGGTCCAGATGTCGCGGTTCAGGTCGAGCAGGATGGTGTTGGCGCGCGCGATGGCGTCGAACATCTCGGCCATGTAGTCGTGCGGCTCGATCTGGATGGTGTAGGGGTTGAACACCAGGCCCAGGCGCTGCTCGATCACCTCTTTCGAGAAGGCCGGCCAGTCGAAGCCCGGATAGGCCGACAGGTGCGCATTGTAGTTGCCGACCGCGCCGTTCATCTTGCCGAGGATCTCGACGTCGGCGATGCGCTTCACGGCACGCTGCAGGCGCGCGACCACGTTGGCGAATTCCTTGCCGAGGGTGGTCGGGCTCGCGGTCTGGCCGTGGGTGCGCGAGAGCATCGGCAGTTCGGCGTTGACGTGGGCGATCTCGGTCAGCTTGGCAATGATGGCCTGCAGGGCCGGCAGCAGCACGCCGTCGCGCGCGGCCTTGAGCATCATGCCGTGCGAGGTGTTGTTGATGTCTTCCGAGGTGCAGCCGAAGTGGATGAACTCACTTGCCGCCACCAGTTCCGGCACGTCCTTGACCTGTTCCTTCAGCCAGTATTCCACCGCCTTGACGTCGTGGTTGGTGACCGCCTCGATCTCCTTGATGCGCGCGGCCTGCGCGTCGCCGAAGTCCGCGGCCATGCGCTCGAGGTGGGCGTTCGCTTCGTTCGAGAACGGCTTGATCTCCGGGAAGCCGGCCTGCGACAGCGCCTGCAGCCATGCGATCTCGACCTTTACACGGTGGTGCATGAAGCCCGCTTCGGACAGGATGGGGCGCAGCTTGTCGGTCTTCGACGCGTAGCGGCCATCCAGCGGGGACAGGGCCGACAGGGTAGGGGAGGGGACGGTAGAGGTCATGGCGAGCGGTCCGTGCAAAAACGCGGATTTTACCACCGGACGGGTGCCGGGACCTTGCGGACACGGCGCCGCGATGCGCCCAGGCCGCCGTCCGGCGCAGACAAACGGCAAAACGTCGATGTTATACTGGGCTCCAATTTCCTTACCCGGGCATGTATGAAACTCATCGGTTCAGTCACCAGTCCCTATGTGCGCAAAGTCCGCGTCGTGATGGCGGAGAAAAAGCTCGACTTCAGCCTCGCGCTGGAGAACGTCTGGGTGCCGGAGACCACCATCCAGGAGGTCAACCCACTCGGGAAAATCCCCTGTCTCGTGATGGAAGACGGCAGCACCCTGTACGACTCGCGCGTGATCGCCGAGTACCTCGACACCATCTCCCCGGTGTGCAAGCTCCTGCCCCCTAACGGCCGCGACCGTGCCGAAGTCAAGGTATGGGAAGCACTGGCAGATGGCGTACTCGATGCCGCCATCCTGGTCTTCCTCGAGCGGCGCGAGCGTCCGCCCGAACAGCAGAGCCAGAAATGGATCGACCGCCAGATGGGCAAGGTCCACGCGGGCCTGCGCGAGATGTCGGCCAAGCTGGGCGAATCCACTTACTGCATGGGCACCCACTACTCGCTGGCCGACGTCGCCGCCGGCTGCGCGCTGGGCTGGCTCGCCTTCCGCTTCCCCGACATCGACTGGCGCGGCGACTATCCGAACCTGGCCCGCCTGTTCGACAAGCTTTCCGAGCGCGCGTCGTTCCGCGACACCGTGCCCTTCGTCGCGTGAGCGCGCAGGCCACCACCCTGGCGCCTTGCCTCGTTTTTGGGGAAGCGCTCGTCGACGACTTCAGCACCGAGCAGGTGGTCGGCGGCGCGCCCTTCAACGTGGCGCGCCACCTGGCCGCCTTCATGGCGCCGCAACTGATGATCACCCGCGTCGGCAACGACGCCCCGGGCCAGGCCGTGCGCGCCGAGTTCGAGCGCTTCGCCATGAGCGAGGCCGGGCTGCAGCTCGACGCCATGGAGGAAACCGGTCGCGTGCTGGTCGAGCGCAGCGCGCGCGGCCACCGCTTCACGATCCTGCCGAACCAGGCCTACGACTTCATCGACCGCGACGCGGCCCTCATCGTGGCGGAAGGGGCGCAGCCGGGCATCGTCTACTTCGGCACCCTGGCGCAGCGCAAGGAGCGCTCGCGCACCGCCTTGAATGCCCTGCTCGGCGCCACCTCGGCGTTGCGCTACCTGGACCTGAACCTGCGCGAAGGCCAGTACGAGGAGCGCACCGTCACCCGCTCCCTGCAGGCGGCGAACGTCGCCAAGGTCAACGAGGAAGAGCTGCAGGCCCTGTTCCAGTGGTACTTCCAGATCAAGCCCGAGGATCCGGCCCTGTCGGCCGAGGAAGTGCGCGCCTCCTGCCAGGCGCTGCTGCAAATGTTCTCGCTCGACGCCCTGATCCTCACCCTGGGCCACCGCGGTTCGGCTTACTTCAGTGTGGACGGGCAGGTCATCACGCACCGCGACAATCCGGCGCCGCCTTTCGTGATCGACACGGTGGGTGCGGGGGATGCCTTCTCGGCGATTTTCCTGCTGGGGAAGATGCGGGACTGGCCGCTGGACGTCACCCTGGCGCGGGCCAACGAGTTCGCGGGGGCGATCTGCGCGATTCCGGGCGCGGTGCCGCGGGATCTCGGATTCTATGACCAGTGGATGAGGAAGTGGCGCTGAGCGCCTGAGGCTTCAGGCCAGGATCCGCTGCCGGACGCCTGGCCTGCGTGGGAATTACTCGCTGATCTGGCTCTGCAGGTAGTTCTGGATACCGACCTTCACGATCAGGTCCAGCTGGGTCTCCAGCCACTCGATGTGCTCCTCGGTGTCTTCGAGGATCATCAGGAACAGGTCGCGGGTCACATAGTCCGCCGCCGCTTCCGCCGCCGCGATGCCTTCCTTGACCGTCACCTGGGCCGCGCGCTCGAGCTTGAGGTCGCATTCCAGCATTTCCTGGGCCGATTCACCGATGAGCAGCTTGTGCAGGGCTTGCAGGTTGGGCAGGCCGTCGAGCATCAGGATGCGGTCGATCAGCTTGTCGGCGTGCTTCATCTCGCCGATCGATTCGTCGTATTCCTTCTTCGCCAGCTTGCCGAAGCCCCAGTGGCGGTACATGCGCGCATGCAGGAAATACTGGTTGATCGCGGTGAGTTCGTTGGTCAGCTGCGCGTTGAGCAGGCGCAGGACGTTTTGGTCGCCTTTCATGGGATGCCCTTGGTGATTTTGAATAGGCTCCATGATAACAAACAAGACGCCAACAAACGGCCAAAAATCGGCGAAAACGCTGAAAAATACGCCTCAAATGCGTGGAAAATGCGTGATATTCGCTGGAATGAAAACCGTTCTCGTTCCATCGCGAGAACGCTTCTCAGTACTGCCGGATTGGCAATGCAAGAGGCGAAAAAAGCCCCGCCGCACGGGCGGGGCAGGAGAACCGGGAGGTGGATCAGGCCGCTTGCGGGACGCGGCGCACTTCGGTAATCGTGGTTTTGCTGTCGAGGTGTTCGTTGAGGACTTCGCGTGCATAGCTGACGCACTTGCCGCACATGGTGCCGACGCCGAGTTCCTTGTGCAGTTCGGCCACCGAAGAAATGCCGAGGTTCACTGCCTGGCGGATTTCGCGGTCGGAGATGTTGTTGCAGACACAGACGATCATCGTTTAGCTTCCTTGCCGTTTTCATCACATAAATGAGAATCAATCTCATTCGTGTTCTATTCTGATGAAACTCGGCGGCGCATGCAAGCGATTTTTGCAGTACGTGCGCAAATTCAGGCGAGTATGATCACCCTGCAAATAGAAATAATTCGCATTTAGGTTTATCATGCACCTATCTGTCTCATCAGCGCTACAACCACCGGACGCGACCATGACTCTTGCTCCCACCCTCACCACGCTCGACGCCCTCCAGGCTGGACAGAGCGCCACCGTGATCCACCTGGCCCCGACCGCGCAGGAGGGCGGCGCCGACGTCCAGCGCCGCCTGATGGAACTCGGCTTCGTGCCGGGCGAGCGCATCCGTGTTCTGAAGCGCGTGCTGGGCGGCCCGCTGGCCGTCAAGGTCGGCGAGTCGACCTTCGCCCTGCGCCGCTTCGAAGCGGCCCTCGTCTCGATCAAACCGGAATAAGTTAATGGGTGTAATGGAACAACAGGTGGCGTCGCGGACGCCCCTGGTCGCACTGCTCGGCAATCCCAACTGCGGCAAGACCGCGCTCTTCAACCGCCTGACCGGCTCGCGCCAGAAGGTCGCGAACTACGCCGGCGTCACCATCGAGCGCAAGGAAGGCAGCTTCACGTCGCCCGCGGGCCGCGCGTTTCGCGTGCTCGACCTGCCGGGCGCCTATAGCCTGAGCGCCCAGACTCCCGACGAAGCGATCACCCGCGACGTGGTGGCCGGCCTGCGCGCCGGCGAAGCGCCGCCGGACGCCATCCTGTGCGTGGTCAACGCCACCAACCTGCGCCTGAACCTGCGCATGGTGCTCGAACTCAAGCGCCTGGGCCTGCCGATGGTGCTGGTGCTGAACATGGTCGACGTGGCGAAGAAGCGCGGCATCGCGATCGACACGAACAGGCTGTCGCAGGAACTGGGCATGCCGGTGGTCGAGACCGTCGCCATCCAGGCCGGCGGCGAACAGGCCCTGCTCGCCACCCTGGACGGCATGGTCTTCGCCGAAAAAATTACACCGAACCCCCTGTCGGCGATCGACGCGGTGCCGGTCGAAGAGACCCAGCGCGAAGTGCGCCGCATCCTCGACCTCGCCGTCTCGGCCAGCGGCGACACCGGCAACCTGACCGAGAAGATCGACAACGTGGTGCTGCACCCGGTGCTCGGCCCCGTGATCCTGGCCGCGCTGATGTTCCTCATCTTCCAGGCCGTGTTCAGCTGGGCCGGCACGCCGATGGACCTGATCGAGGCGGGCGTGGGCGCCCTTGGCGAACAGGTCGGCCTGCTGCTCGGCGAAGGCCTGCTGCACAGCCTGATCGTGGACGGCATCATCGCCGGCGTCGGCAGCGTGCTGGTGTTCCTGCCGCAGATCTTGATTTTGTTCTTCTTCATCCTGCTGCTGGAAGACGTGGGCTACCTGCCGCGCGCGGCCTTCCTGCTCGACCGCATCATGGGCAGCGTGGGCCTGTCGGGCCGCGCCTTCCTGCCGCTGCTGTCCTCCTTCGCCTGCGCCATCCCCGGCATCATGGCCGCGCGCACCATCCAGAATCCGCGCGACCGCCTGGTGACCATCATGATCGCGCCGCTCATGACCTGCTCGGCGCGCCTGCCCGTGTACGCCTTGCTCATCGCCGCCTTCATCCCGGACCGGGAAGTGGCCGGCCTGATGAACCTGCAGGGCCTGGTGCTCTTCATCCTCTACATGGCCGGCATCCTGAGCGCCATGGGCGTGGCCTGGTACATGAAGCGCCGCGGCGACTTCAAGCAGCATGCCCTCATGATGGAACTGCCGGCCTACCACTGGCCGCAGCCGCGCGCGCTGGCCGTGGGCCTGTGGGAACGCGCCAAGGTCTTCCTCAAGCGTGTCGGTACCCTGATCCTGGCCATGATGGTCCTGCTCTGGCTGCTCTCGAGCTTCCCGGGCGCACCGGAAGGCGCGACCCAGCCGCCGGTCTACTACAGCGTGGCCGGCATGATCGGCCGCGCCCTGGAAGTGGTGCTGGCCCCGATCGGCTTCGGCTGGCAGATGGCGATCGCCCTGGTGCCGGGCATGGCCGCGCGCGAAGTCGCGGTCGGCGCGCTGGGCACCGTCTACGCCCTGTCTGGCGGCGACGAAGCCGCCAACGCCCTGGCTCCGATCCTCGCCCAGACCTGGTCGCTGGCTACCGGCCTGTCGGTGCTGACCTGGTACATCTACGCGCCGCATTGCCTGCCGACCCTGGCGACCGTGGCGCGCGAAACCGGCAGCCGCCGCTACGCCTGGATCATGGCCGGCTATATGTTCGGCCTGGCCTATGTGGCCTCATTCATCGTCTACCGCACCACCCTGTTCTTCACAGGAGCGTAAAACCATGTGGCAGGAGATCATCGTCGGGATCATCGTCGCGCTGGCCCTGCTGTACGCCGTCGCGAAGTACCTGCCGGAGCGCTGGCGCCACGCGCTCGCCGGGCGCCTGTCCAGGGGCGGCCGCGCCAGCCGCTGGCTGGTGACATGGCTGGACGCCACCGCGAGCTGCGGCACCGGTTGCGGCTCGGGCTGCAACAGCTGCGGCCCGGCCGAACCCACGCCGCCTTCCGGCAAGGTCAAGGTCATCCAGATCCATCCGCGCCGCTGAAGCGGCCAGCCGGCGCTCAGCGTGCCGGCACCTCCACCACATGCCATGCGCCGCCGACCCCATCGCCGGTCTTGTCTCCCGCCTTCTTGTCCTTGATAAAGGTGTACAGCGGCTTGCCGCGGTGGGCCAGCTGCTTGCTGCCGTCCTCGCGCGTGACGATGGACCAGGGCTCCGCCAGGGTGCCGGCCGGCGCCGTGACGGGTGGCCAGTTCCTGGCGCAGGTAGCGACACAGCTGCTCTTGCCGCTGCCGGCTTCGTCCTTGTCGTAGGTGTAGACGGTCATGCCGGCGGGATCGACCAGCATGCCGTTCGACGCCTTCAATGGCATCGCGTCCGAAGCAAGGATTGTCGAGGAAAACAGCAGGGCGGATATAGCGGTACTGACACGAAGCAACATCATGATGGCCTCCTGGTCACTTACTGCATGGGTGAGCAGCCATTCTAGTCCATCGCCGCCACGACTCGCGCGACCGCGCAGCGAATACGCGGCTATTGGCAGGCACGCAACATGATAAGCTGGCGTCCTTGTCAACTTCGCAAAGACCAGCGCCATGATCGTCGTCCACCACCTGAACAACTCGCGCTCGCAGCGCATCCTGTGGCTGCTCGAAGAGCTGGGCCTGGACTACGAGATCAAGAAATACCAGCGCGACCCGAAGACCATGCTGGCGCCGTCCGAACTGAGGGCCGTGCACCCGCTCGGCAAGTCGCCGGTGATCACCGACGGTGAACTGATGGTGGCGGAATCCGGCGCCATCGTCGAATACCTGGTCGGCCGCTACGGCAACGGGCGCCTGCAGCCGGCCGCCGGTACCCCGGAACGCCTGCGCTACACCTATTTCCTGCACTTCGCCGAAGGTTCGGCCATGTCGCCGCTCCTGATGAAGCTGGTGTTCGACAAGGTCGAGAACGGCCCCATGCCCTTCTTCGCGAAGCCGATCGCCCGCGCCATCGCGCGCAAGGTCAAGGACGGCTTCATCATGCCGAACATCCGCAGCCAGCTCGATTTCCTGGAAGCGGAACTGGGCAAGTCCGAGTGGTTCGCGGGCGGCGAGTTCAGCGCCGCCGACATCCAGATGAGCTTTGCGCTGGAAGCGGCCGCCTCGCGCGGTGGGCTGGGCAGCCAGTATCCGCGCCTGGCGGCCTTCCTCAAGAAAATCCATGCGCGTCCGGCCTACGGGCGCGCGCTGGAGCGGGGCGGAAAGTACGATTATGCTTCCTGACTGAAAAGTTTTTAACCGCAGGTGTTGTAATGACGCCTACAAATGGTTTTTTGAAGAGTTCCGACATGCAATAATGACAGCTTCGATCATGCCGGAGCTACCATGCCAACCTCTTTCCGCCTTCCCCGTCCCGCACGGGCCTGGCTGATTCCTGCCGTCCTGGCCGTGATTGCCGGATGCAGCCGCGACGCCGGCGAATCGCCGGCGCCGGCCCAGTTCAGCGCCTCGAGCGGCCAGGTCCAGCCGGCAGCAAGCAAGGCCGTCAGCTATTACGCGGCGGCGCGCTTTGCCGACCAGGTCAGCTTCGGCGCCACGCCCGCTCTCGTGGCCGAGATCCAGGCCAAGGGCTTCGAGCGCTGGATCGATGAGCAGTTTGCGCTGCCGCCCTCGAAAATCGATCTCACCCCGATCGTCAATTACGACAGCCAGATCCGCGAACAGGGCGACGCCGCTTATCGCTATTCCACCAGCCAGGTGTGGACGTCCTTCCTGGACGTCCCCGACCAGCTGCGCCGGCGCGTCAGCTGGTCCTTGTCGCAGTTCGTCGTGGTCTCGATGGCGAAGGTCGAGCCCTACGGGGGTCTAAGCTACTCCAACTTCCTGCAGCAACAGGCCTTCGGTAACTATGGGGAGCTGATCCGCGCGGTGACCATGAACCCCGCCATGGGCGTCTACCTGGACAACCTCGAGAACCGCCCGACCAGCAACGAATGCCGCTGGTGCTCGCCGAACGAGAATTATGCGCGCGAGCTGATGCAGTTGTTCACGCTGGGCGTGGTCAAGCTCAACCTCGACGGCAGCCTGCAGCGCGATGCGGCCGGCAAGCCGGTCGAGACCTATAGCCAGAAGGACGTGGAAGAACTGGCGCGCGCGCTGACCGGCTGGCGCATGGAAGGCAATTACGAACGCACCGACTACCGCCGCTACGATCGTGAACTGGTGCCCGACCCATGGCGCGCGGCGCATGATCGCGGCGCCAAGACCGTGCTGGGACGTGCCTTCCCGGCCGGCGTGGAAGCGCGCCAGGAACTCGACATCATCGTCAGCCTCCTGATGGCGCACCAGAACATCGCGCCCTTTGTCAGTGTGCGCCTGATCCAGCACCTGGTGACCAGTGACCCGAGCCCGGCCTACGTCGCGCGGGTGGCCACCGTGTTCCGCAGCACGTCGGGCGACATGAAATCGGTGATCAAAGCCATCCTGCTCGACCCTGAGGCACGCCGCGGCGACCAGATCGGCAGCGAGGGCACGCAGTTCGGGAAGATGCGCGAACCGGTGTTGTGGTACACCGGGCTGCTGCGCGGGCTGAGCTGCAAGCGTGCGTTGAAGTGGAGCGACGTCGAGACGATCACGACGAGCTCCCAGCGTCCCTTCGATGCTACCAGCGTGTTCAGCTACTACCTGCCCACCGACCGCGCGCCCGGCAGCAATCTGCTGGCGCCGGAACAGCGGCTCCTGACAGCGGAAGAGCTTTCGTGGCGGCTGGGGGGCGGACTCGCCGAGGCCGTCAAGCGCGTCGGCGCGGATTGCGACGCCAGCCCCTTCGGCCGCGCCTTCTCCGCCTCGCCCGCCGCCTTCGCCGACCTGGTCAACGAGCGTTTCTTCCGCGGCGCGATGCCGGCCACCCTGCGCCAGACCCTGATCGACCTGGCGCCGACAACCTGGGGCGACACGCCCGACCAGAAAGCAATCAGCCTGCTGCTGTTCGCGCTGTCGACCCCTTACTATGGAGTGATCCGCTGATGGACCGCCGCCACTTTCTCCGCTTCGCCGGCGCCGCGCCGGTCATCAGCATGCTCGGCGCATCGAGCCTGATCGACACCAGGCCGGCCCATGCGGCCGGCGACGACTACCGCGCCCTCGTCGTCGTCTTCCTCAATGGCGGCAACGATGGCCTGAACAGCCTGCTGCCGATGGATGGCGCCTACGACGACTACTACAAGGCGCGTCCCGAGCTCGCCATCGGCAAGAGCGTGCTGGCGCCCCTGTCCGGTAGCAGCGGCGGCCACAGCTACGGCCTGCATCCGGCCCTGGCCCCGCTGGCGCCGCTCTACAACAGCGGCCGCCTGGCCTGGATCGCCAACGTCGGCCCGCTGGTCGCGCCCGCCACCGCACGCCAGGTGATCGAGCGCTCGGTCGCGGTGCCGTCCTTCCTGCTTTCGCACAGCGACCAGGTGATGTGGCAGCAGGGCTGGCTGGGCGACAGCGACGCCAGCGGCTGGGCCGGCCGCGCCCTCGAGCTGCTGCCGACCTCCCTGCGCAACGGGGTGAATGCGGTGACGATGAACACCGACCGCACCCTGGTCCTGGGCCGCAATTCTCCGGTGTCCTTCCTCAGCCCCTGGGACTCGCGCTACTGGGGCCAGGCCGACCTGGCGCAGCCGCAAAGCCCGGCGGCGCAATCGCTCAACCGCATGGCGCGCTGGCAGTTCGCCAACCAGTACGAGGCCGAGTACGCGCGCACCTTCGGGCGCGCCGTGCAGGAGTCGACCCTGTTCACCCAGGCCACCCTGGCGGCCAAGGCTCCGGCCGGCAATTTCGGCGACGACGACCTGTCGCGCGCCCTGCGCAAGCTGGCCTCGCTCCTGCCCGTGTTCAAGCAGCGCGGCTTCAAGCGCCAGGTCTTCCTGGTCCAATGGGGACAATTCGACACCCATGCGGCCCAGCGCGGCACCGGGCCGACCAGCCAGGATGCGCAGCTGGCGACCCTGGCGCGCGCCATGCAGGCTTTCGACGCCTCGAACCAGGCCGCGGGGCTGGACCAGAACGTGGTCTCGCTGACCATGAGCGACTTCGGGCGCACCCTGCGCCAGGCGTCCGGCGGCGGCAGCGACCACGCCTGGGGCAACCACTGGTTCGCGATGGGCGGCCCGGTGCGCGGCGCCCAGGTGGTGGGCACCCTGCCGACCCTGACCCTCGGCGGTCCGGACGATTCCGATCCGAACGGCGGCGGGCGCTTCGTGCCGACCACTTCGACCGACCAGGTGGGGGCGACGCTGATGCAGTGGCTCGGCTTGCCCGCGACCGATTTCGAGAAGGTCTTCCCGAACCTGGTGAATTTCAATCAGAAGACCATCAACCTGCTCCACGCATAGGACGGCCATGGACATCAAAGGCAGCGACAAGGACGACACCATCGTCCAGGCCCCCGGGGCGATCGACGAGTGGAACACCTATTTCGGCCTGTACGGCAACGACACGATCCGGGTCTACCAGGGAACCGTGCTGGGCGGCCAGGGCAACGACCGCATCGAGGCCATCCCCACCGGGGAGTGGTGGCGCGGCATCAACGCGGCCTATTGGGACGACCCCAACCCGGTGGAGGTCGACCTTGCCGCCGGCTATGCCATCGATGGATGGGGCACGCGCGATACCCTGATCGGCGTGCGCGACATCAGCGGCTCCTGGCACGGCGGCAAGCTGTCCGGGAACGCCGGCGACAATGCGATCGGCGTGGGCGGCGGCGGACATACCGTGGTGGACGGCCGGGGCGGCGACGACGTGGTCTGGCTGCCGACCTACCGCGACGGCATGACCATGGCGGACTTCACCATCGACGTCAGCATCGACGGCAGCCGCGCCACGGTGAGCTGGACCGGCCGCGCCGGGTTCAGCGCGGAGCTGAGCAACGTCGAGCGCATCGGCATGGACTGGAACGTCAGCTATACGCTGGCCGACTTCATCTCGCCCGAGAAGATGGCGCGCGAAGGCCTGGTCGCCGCCAACGCCAACCGCTGGAACGCCGGCCAGTCGCAAGGCACGCCGGTCGAACTCACCTTCGGCTTCGCCACCGTGGCGCCCGCCACAGGCCCCGGCGCGACCGGCTTCGCCGCCTTCAACGACGCCCAGAAGGCGGCGGTGCGCGCGATCCTGGAAAGCGCCGCCAAGTTCTCGGGCCTGACCTTCCGTGAAGTCGCAACAAGCGACGCCAAGCTGATGTTCGGCGCCAGCGCCCAGGCCACCACCAAGGGCGTGGCGGCGATGCCGGGCCAGGCGAACGCCGGCCAGGTGTGGATGGACGTCGATTCGGTCAAGGACCTCACGCCCGGCTCGGAAGGCTATGCCGCGCTGCTGCACGAGATCGGCCACGCCCTCGGCCTGCGCCACCCGCGCAACGTCGATGCCGGCGACGCCTGGAGCGCCCAGTGGAGCGCCCAGGACGATGTCACCAGCTACTCGGTGATGGCGCATGGCGCCAGCTCCGACGGCCTGTTTCCCTCTACCTGGGGAGCGCTCGACGTGACTGCACTGCGCTTCCTGTATGGCACCCGCAATGTCGGCGCGGGCGACACTGTGTACCAGCTCGATGCGGCGCGCTACGGCGCCCAGACCAGCATCGTGGACGATGGCGGCACCGACACCATCGATGCATCCAGCTCGACCATCGGGGTCTCGATCGACCTCAATCCGGGCAGCCGGTCGAGCGTCGGCGCCACACCCGCGGGCGGGGTCGCCCTCGACAACCTGGGCATCGCGCCGAACAGCTGGATCGAGTCGGCCATTGGCTCGGCCTCGGACGACGTCCTGGTTGGCAACCGCCTCGACAACAGCCTGCGCGGCGGCCTGGGCAACGACTGGATCGACGGCGGCGCCGGCACCGACACGGCAGTCTTCGAAGGCAAGCGTGCCGACTACCTGATCAGCACCGGCTACGGCAAGACCTTCCTCACCGCGCGCGACGGCAGCAGCGGCTTCGACACCTTGCTGGGCGTCGAGACGCTGCGCTTCGCCGACGGCGCCCTGACCCTGGGCACGGCGGGCTTCGCGGCCGACGTCGTGATCGAGGTCGACCAGAACGCCAGCACGGCCGGCACCCTGCCGGCCTCCAGCGACGGCGTCGCGGTGACGTACAAGGTCAAGACCGCACCAGTGCACGGCACCCTGGTGCTGCAGGCTAACGGCGACTACGTCTACACGCCCCAGCGCGGCTACGCGGCCGAAGACCGCTTCACCTTCACGGTCACGGATAGCAAGGGCAGCAGCGACTACATGGCCTTCGTGCCGGTGCGCCAGCTCTCCGCCGCGCCGGGCGGCACCGACGGCGCCGACACGCTCGCGGGCAGCGCGGGCGACGATACCCTGGCCGCAGGCGGCGGCAACGACACCATCGCCGCCAGCGCCGGCTTCGACCACATCGACGCGGGCGACGGCTTCGACGTCGTGCGCTACGAGGGGCCGCGCGCCGGGGTGAAGTTCGTGCGCAGCAGCATTGATGGCAGCATGGTCGCGACCAAGGCCGGGGGAACGGACCACCTGGTGAACGTGGAGCGCGTGCTGTTCGGCGACGGCAGCGCGGTGGCCTTCGACATCGACGGCGCCGCCGGCCAGACCTACCGCCTTTACCAGGCGGCCTTCGACCGCAAGCCCGACAACAGCGGCCTGCCGTTCTGGATCCGCGGCATGGACAACGGCTTCACGCTGAACCAGGTGGCGAAGTTCTTCATGGAGTCGCCCGAGTTCATCAAGATGTACGGCGCCGCGCCGAGCGCCGAGGACTTCGTGACCAAGCTGTACAATAACGTGCTGCACCGCGCCCCCGAGGCGGGCGGCTTCAACCACTGGGTCACGGTGATCAAGAACGGCTTCGACCGCGCCAGCGTGCTGGCCCTGTTCGCCGAGAGCCTGGAAAACCGCGCCCAGGTCATTGGCGCCATCGAACACGGCATCGAATACATCCCCTTTGGTTCATGATTTCTCGTTTTGACTCCATCCTGGCAGGGCTGGCCTGCGCTGCATTGCTGGCCGGCTGCGGCGGCGAAACGCCCGACGCGGCGCCGCAGGCCGCCGCGCCGGTGCGCACCCTGAACGCGGTGCCGGTCACCCAGCAGGACCACGAGGCCACCGTCCAGCGCCTCTATCTCGCCTATTTCGGCCGCGCGGCCGATCCGGGCGGGCTGGCCTTCTACACCGGCGTGAGCGAGCGCCAGCAGCTGGTGGCCGATACCGGCGCGCTGTTCTGGCGCTATGGCGTCGACCCGAACGTACGCACCATCCTCGACGGCCTGGCGCAGAGCCCGGAGGCCGCGGCCCTGTATGCGGCGGACAGCCGGGCCACGGTGGCCACCATGTACCGCAACCTGTTCAACCGCGAACCGGACGGCGGCGGCCTGGCATTCTGGTCCGGCCTTCTGGACAGCGGCGCCCTGACGCGCGGCCAGGTGCCGGTGGCCTTGCTGGCCGGCGCCGGCTTCGAGGACCTGGCGCTGTTCGACCGCAAGGCCGAGGTGGCGACCGCCTTCACCGCCGCGCTGGACACCCCGGAGCGCGCCGCCCACTACAACGGCGCGGCCGCCGTGGCCGCCCTGCGCACCGTGCTGGCCAGGGTCGAGGCCGACATCAGCCCGGCGCAGCAGGCCGCGCTGGTCGAGGAAGCCCTGGCGGCGGTCGCGGCCTCGCCCGCCGCTTCCAAGGTGCAGGCCATTGTGCGTGCGCGCTGCGTCGCCTGCCATTCGGTGACGCCGACCATGCCGGGCTTCGCCACCGCGCCGCGCGGGATCCGCTTCGATACCGAGGCCCAGGTCCGCGCCGACGCCTACCGCATCTACGTCAACGTGGTCCAGACCCAGTTCATGCCCTACGGGAACCAGACCAGGATGACCCAGGCCGAACGCGACATCGTGCGCACCTGGTACGAGGGCGGCGCGCTCTAGCAAACAGGCGGCTTTCCCCGGAAAGCCGCCCGGTTTATCATGTGCGGTTTCCACGCCACCCAGCACACAGCACCATGAGCAAACCGGGCAAGCTGCTCGCGATCGATGGCCTGAACATCGTGCGCCGCGTCTACGAAGCCAGTCCCGAGCCGGATTCCGACCTGAAGGCCGGGATCGCGCTGCGCCACGCCTTCTCGTCCTTCCGCAACGTGCTCGAGGTGCATGCGCCGACCCATGTGCTGGCCGCCTTCGACTACGGCGGCCCGAACTGGCGCCATGAACTCTATCCGCGCTACCGCGAGGGCCGCGCCGCCATGCCCGCGCCGCTGCGCGAGGCGCTGCCGGAATTCCACGAGCGCTTGCGCAAGGCGGGCGTGCAGGTGGTGTCCCTGCCCGGGGTCGAGGCCGACGACGTGATCGCCACAGGCGTGATGCGCTGGCTGAACGAAGGGCGGGGCGAAGCCATCGTCGCCACCACCGACAAGGACCTGCACGTCCTGATCGCGCACGGCGCCCTGGTCTGGGACCATTTCAAGAACGAGTGGCACGACGACGCCTGGGTGCGCGCGCGCTTCGGCGTGGCGCCCGAGCTGCTGCACGACCTGCTGTCCCTGATGGGCGATCCCACCGACGGCGTGCCGGGCGTGTCGAAGATCGGCATGAAGACGGCGGCGCGCCTGCTCAATGCCTACGGCAGCCTGGACGCCGTGGTCGCCGGCGCCGGCATCCTCAAGACGCCGCTGGGCGAGAGGCTGCGCGCCGAGCGTGAGATACTGGAGATCTCGCGCCGCCTGGTGCAACTGAAGACCGACCTGCGCCTGGGCGTGAGCTGGAACATGCTGGCCTGGGAGGCGCATTGAACAAGATGAAGGGAATTGGCCGATGCTCAAGGCTGTGATCGTGGACGGCAGCGCGATTTCGCGCGGCCTGCTCAATACCGTGCTGCTCGACGGCGGCTACGACGTCGTCGGGCAGACGCATACGGGGCACGCCGGCTACATGCTGGCGATGAAGCACCGCCCGCAGATCGTCTGCATCGCGCGCGAACAGGTGGAGGACGGCAGCCAGGTGGTCGAGGAATTGCGCACCCACCTGCCGAAGGCCATGATCTTCATGGTGTCCGGCACGCTCGACGCACCCACCATCCAGGCGTCCGTCGCGCGCGGCGTGCACGGCTTCATCGTCAAGCCGTTCAAGGCCGACGCCGTGCTCAAGACCATCCGCAACACCGTGATCGCGGTGGTGCGCAAGCAGCAGGCGGGCGGCGGCGCTGCAGGTAGTTAACTGCGGCGCTTGATTTCCTCGGACGCGATCGCGGCCAGCTCGTGCAGGGCGCGCATCTCGCGCTCGCGCAGGCGGCGGGGCTCGCGGTCGAGCACGCACAGCGTGCCCAGCAGGCGTCCCTCGCCATCTGCCAAAGGCACCCCGGCATAGAAGCGGATGTGCGGCTTGCCCACCACCAGCGGGTTGGCGGCGAAGCGCGGGTCGTTCGCCGCGTCCCCCACCACGAAGGCCTGCCCGGCGGCCAGCGCATGGCTGCAGAAGGACCATTCGCGCGGCGTCTCGGCGATGTCGATGCCGACGCGGGCCTTGAACCACTGGCGCTGCGCGGTGAGCAGGGTGACCAGGGCGATGGGACAGCCGGTGGTCTGCGCGGCCAGCCGTACCAGGCGGTCGAACACTTCTTCGGCGGGCGAGTCCAGCAGCCGGGTCTGGGCCAGCGCGGCCAGGCGCTGCGCTTCCTCCTCCGCCATCGGGTAATGCGCCGCCTGCGCGCGGTATTCCGGGCTGACGCCGTCCGGCTCCGGCCCGTCACGCTGCTGGCGCAGCGCCAGCACGGCGCTCAGGCGCACCCGCCGGTGTCCGCCGGGCGTCTTCCAGGCAGGCAGGGCGCCGCCCTCCATCCAGAGCTGCACGGTACTGACGGCCACGCCCAGCAGCTGGGCGGCGTCGCGCGTGGTCAGGATCGGATCGTCGTCGGTAGTGGACATGTGGTCGATAAATCACAAAGAGTGGAAGGATTCTACTCCAGATTGCAGAGTATTTGATGAATTTGCCGGTATTTCCCGTGAAAATATTGTCTGTGCGCATCGTTTCGCCATGATTTCGGGGTTATAATCGTCAATTCCGATAAATACGTGCGCCTATCGAGCGTTCGACCCCCAAGGGCCAGCCATGAACTCACCGTACGAACCCCATCTGGCGGAAGCCGGCCGACTGGAGGCGCTGCGCCAGCTGGAATTGCTGGACACGGCCCCTGGCGAAGCCTACGACCGCATCACGCGCATGGCGGCGCAGCTGTTCCAGCTGCCGATCGCGGCGGTGTCGCTGACCGACGCCGACCGCCAGTGGTTCAAATCGAAGGTCGGGGTGGCGCACAACGAGATCCCACGACTGAAGGCGCCCTGCGCCGCGGTGGCCGAAAGCGGCAAGGTGTTGGCGGTGCCGGACCTGCTGGAGGACGAATGTTTCCACGACAGCCTGCTGGCCGCGAGCGGCATCCGCTTCTACCTGGGCGCGCCCCTGATGACCAAGTCGGGCTACTGCCTGGGCGCGATGTGCGTGCTCGGCCTCGAGCCGCGCGCCGTGAGTGAGGCCGACTGCGCGGTGCTGCAGGACCTGGCGGCGATGGTGATGGCGCAGATCGAGCTGCAGCATGCGCTCGGCCGGATCGACCCGATCAGCGGCCTGCCCAACCGGAACCAGTTCGCCGGCGACGTGCGCGACCTCGCCCTGGTCGAGGCGGCAGGCGAATCGCGGCTGGCCGCTCTGGTGAGCCTGGCCAGCCCGGAGGAACAGAGCGACGCCATGCGTGTGATGGGCAGCGCCCACCTGGACGAGATCGTGCGCGCGGCGGTGCCGGCGCTGCGCCGGCTGGCGGGCGGCGGCAAGGTCTACCACGTGGGCACCACGGACTTCGCCTTCGTCGCGCCGCAAGGCAGCTCGCTGGTGCGCTTCAGCGGCAGCCTGCTGGCCTGGCTGGGCGAGCGCGCCCCGGCCGGCGGCGCGCGCTTCATCACCACCACCACGGTCGGCCTGGCGCGCTTCGCGGTGGGGCAGGACGCGCCGCTCGACATCCTGCGCAACCTGCACAGCGCCGCCCACGACGCGCTCGGCGCCGAGTCCGGCCTGCGCGTGTACTCGCCCGAGCAGGACGCCGCCTACCGGCGCCGCTTCTGGCTGATCGGCGAATTCGGACGCGCCCTGCAGCAGCCCGACGAGCTGCATCTCGTGTTCCAGCCCAAGGTCGACCTGCAGAACGGCGCCTGCGATGGCGTGGAAGCCCTGCTGCGCTGGACCCATGCGAAGGAGGGTTTCATCTCGCCGGGCGAATTCATCCCCATCGTCGAAAGCACCTCGCTGGCGCGCGCGACCACCGAATGGGTGCTGGCGGCGGCGATGCGCCAGCTGGCCGCCTGGCGCGAGCAAGGCGTGGCCCTGCAGGTGGCGGTCAATGTCTCGGCGGTCAACCTGGAAGAACCGGACTTCTGCGAGCGCGTGCTGGACGGCCTGCAGCGCCACGCGCTCGATCCCGCCAGCCTGGCGCTGGAACTGACCGAGAGCGCCCTGATGCGCAAGCCCAGGGCGGCCAAGGACACCATGGCACGGCTGGCCGCGGCCGGCGTGAAGATCGCGATCGACGACTTCGGCACCGGCTACAGCAGCCTGTCCTACCTGCAGGAGATGCCGGCCGACGTGGTCAAGATCGACCAGTCCTTCGTGCGCGGCATCGAGAACGACGAGCGCACGCTGTCGCTCGTCACGGCGATGATCCAGCTGTCGCACGACCTGGGCCACCGCGTGGTGGGCGAGGGCGTGGAGACGGAAAGCGCGGCGCAGCTGCTGCGCGAGGCGGGCTGCCACGAGGCGCAGGGATATTTGTATGGGAAGCCGATGGCGGCGGACGCGCTGGCCGAATGGCTGGCATGCCGTTGAACCTGTAGGATGGACGGGAAACCCGTCAATCCTACAAGATCAGATCGCGGTGTTGACGTCGATGATGCCGCCACCCAGGCACACGTCGCCGTCGTAGAGCACGGCCGACTGTCCCGGCGTCACGGCCCATTGCGGATCCGTGAAATCGAGAGTGAAGCGCGCCAGGCCGTCGGCCTGCACGGTGCACGCCACGTCGGCCTGGCGATAGCGGGTCTTGGCCGAGAGCAGGCGCGGGCTCGGGGCCTCGCCGGCGATCCAGCTGGCCTGGCCCGCTTCCAGGCGCGAGGACAGCA
Source organism: Massilia sp. BKSP1R2A-1 (assembly GCF_050586525.1). NCBI lineage: Bacteria > Pseudomonadati > Pseudomonadota > Betaproteobacteria > Burkholderiales > Oxalobacteraceae > Massilia > Massilia sp. BKSP1R2A-1. Next base: position 90,379 of record NZ_JBOBRE010000015.1, read on the forward strand.
GCCAGGGATGATCGTGTCCCTGCACGATGTAGAGCGTGTTGGTGGCGACGTCCTTGCGCGCCACGAACCAGGGCTCGCTGGTGCCGTCCGCGTTCTTGTGCGACTTCAGGCCGCCGATGCCGATGCCCTTGCGCTGGCCCAGGGTATAGAAGGACAGGCCGATGTGCTCGCCCACCACGGTGCCGTCATCGAGCTTCATCGGGCCCGGCTTGTGCGAGAGGTAGCGGTTCAGGAACTCGCGGAAGGGGCGCTCGCCGATGAAGCAGATGCCGGTCGAGTCCTTCTTCTGCGCGTTCGGCAGCTGCAGGCGCTCGGCGATCTTGCGCACTTCCGTCTTCGGGATCTCGCCCAGCGGGAACAGGGACTTCGAGAGCTGGGCCTGGTTCAGGCGGTGCAGGAAGTAACTCTGGTCCTTGGTGTGGTCAAACGCTTTCAGGAGCTCGAAGCGGCCGTCGTTCTCGCGCACGCGCGCGTAGTGGCCGGTCGCGATCAGGTCGGCGCCCAGCTTCATCGCATGGTCGAGGAAGGCCTTGAACTTGATCTCGGCATTGCACAGCACGTCCGGGTTCGGCGTGCGGCCGGCCTGGTACTCGCGCAGGAATTCCGCGAACACGCGGTCCTTGTATTCGGCGGCGAAGTTGACGGCCTCGATGTCCACGCCGACCACGTCGGCCACGCTGGCCGCGTCGATCCAGTCCTGGCGCGTCGAGCAGTATTCCGAGTCGTCGTCGTCTTCCCAGTTCTTCATGAACAGGCCGATGACTTCGTAGCCCTGTTCCTTCAGCATCCACGCCGCGACCGAGGAGTCGACACCGCCCGACATCCCGATCACGACTTTTTTCTTGCTCATTTCAGTTCCGTTATCGTTAGATCCCGCCCTCGAACACGGAGGGGTGGGTGTACAGCAAATCCAGTTCGGTGCGCTTGCCGGCCAGGTAGTCGTCCACGCACTGCAGCACGATCGGGCTGCGGTGGCGTTCGGCGGTGGCGGCGATTTCGTCGCGCGTCATCCACAGGGTGCGCAGGATGCCATCGTCGAGCTGCTGGTCCAGTTCGCGGCCGGCGTGGCCGCAGAAGGTGAAGCGCAGGTAGGTGACGTCGGTGCCGCGCGACTTCGAGTGGTAGCGCGACATGTACATGCCGACCAGGCCGGTGGGGATGAATTCGTGCGCGGTTTCTTCCAGCGCCTCGCGTACCACCGCCTGCTCGAGCGACTCGTGCGGATCGAGGTGACCCGCCGGCTGGTTCAGCTTCACGCCTTCGCTCGTCTCTTCCTCGATCAGCAGGAAACGGCCATCGCGTTCGATGATCGCGGCGACGGTCACGGATGGTTTGAAGATATCGGTCATGCGCATCCTTGAAAATGAGCCGGTATTCTACCTTGACAGCGGGCACCTCTGCTCATCCATGCCACTCCGGTGCGCTTGCCTGTCGTTAAATGGCCTTGATCTAATGCAAACAAGCAGACCGTGACGCTGGCCCCCTCTCTTCCTTTTCGCCACAATCGAATATTGATTTTTAGTATTTGTTCTCGAGCAATTTGACGTCATTACATGATAGATTGTGGACAAGCTTTCCACTGAAGGAGGGATTTTCATGAGAATTGGCATACCGGCCGAGACCAGGCCGGGCGAGACCCGCGTCGCTGCAACTCCCGAAACCGTCAAGAAGCTGGCCGCGCGCCACCAGGTCCTGGTGGAAGCGGGCGCCGGCCTGCGCGCTTCCTGTCCCGACGCCGCCTATGAAGCGGCCGGCGCCACCATCGTCGACACTGCCACCGCCTTTGGCGCCGACATGGTGCTCAAGGTACGCAGCCCGGATGCCGAAGAACGTGCCCGCATGCGCCCGGGCAGCGTCCTGGTCGGCATGCTCAATCCCTTCGATACCGAGAACCTGTCCCAGCTGGCCGGCGCCGGCCTCACCGCGTTCGCACTGGAAGCGGCGCCGCGCATCTCGCGCGCCCAGTCGATGGACGTGCTCTCTTCGCAGGCGAACATCGCCGGCTACAAGGCCGTGATGCTGGCGGCGAACACCTACGGGCGCTTCATGCCCATGCTGATGACGGCGGCCGGCACCGTGAAGGCGGCGCGCGTCCTGATCATGGGCGTGGGCGTGGCCGGCCTGCAGGCGATCGCCACCGCCAAGCGCCTCGGCGCCGTGATCGAGGCCTCCGACGTGCGCCCGCCGGTGAAGGAACAGGTCGAGTCGCTGGGCGCCAAGTTCATCGACGTGCCTTACGAAACCGACGAGGAACGCGAGATCGCGCAGGGCACAGGCGGCTATGCGCGGCCGATGCCGGCCGGCTGGATGCAGCGCCAGGCGGCGCTCGTGCACGAACGGGCGAAACTCGCCGACATCATCATCACCACCGCCCTGATCCCGGGCCGCAAGGCGCCGGTGCTGATCGGCGAGGACACCGTACGCGCCATGAAGCCCGGCTCGGTGATCGTCGACATGGCGATCGAGCAGGGCGGCAACTGCCCGCTGACGGAACTGAACCGCACCGTGGTCAAGCACGGCGTGCACATCATCGGCGAGCCGAACCTGGCCGCGCTGGTCCCGGCCGACGCCTCGGCCCTGTATGCGCGCAATGTGCTGGACTTCCTCAAGCTGGTGATCGACAAGGAAGACAAGTTCACGATCGACCGCGAGGACGAGATCGTGCGCGCCACGCTGGTGTGTGCGGACGGCGCGGTGCTGCGGACTTAAGGACGAGGAGAAACGCATGGAAATCAGCCACACCATCATCAACCTGATCATCTTCGTGCTGGCCATCTACGTCGGCTACCACGTGGTCTGGAACGTCACCCCCGCCCTGCATACGCCGCTGATGGCGGTGACCAACGCGATCTCCGCCATCATCATCGTCGGCGCCATGCTGGCCGCCGGCCTGACCGAGGGCCTGACCGGGCAGGTGGCCGGCACCGTCGCGGTGGCGCTGGCCGCCGTCAACGTGTTCGGCGGCTTCATGGTCACCCGGCGCATGCTGGAGATGTTCAGGAAGAAGGAACCGAAGTCGCCTGCCGGGAAACCCGATGCGGCGGGCGCGTCTTCCGCTGCGGGAGAACGCGCATGAACTACATCAGCATGAACGTCGTGACCCTGTTCTACCTGGTGGCCTCGATCTGCTTCATCCAGGCGCTCAAGGGCCTGTCCTCGCCCTCGACGGCGCGGGTGGGGAATACGTTCGGCATGGCCGGCATGGCGATCGCGGTGCTGACCACGGTCGCGCTGATCTTCAAGCTGCAGGCGGAACTGGGAGGTGGGCCGGATGCGGGCGGCGGCATGGGCTTCCCGCTGGTGATCCTCGGCGTGGTGGTGGGCGGCGCGATCGGCGCCTATGCGGCCAAGAAGGTCGAGATGACCAAGATGCCCGAGCTGGTGGCGGCGATGCACTCGCTGATCGGCCTGGCCGCCGTGTGCATCGCGGTGGCCGCCGTGTCCGAACCCTGGGCCTTCAACATCGCCACGCGCGAGACCCCGCTGCCCTTCGGGAACCGGCTCGAGCTCTTCATCGGCACTTTTGTCGGCGCGGTGACCTTCTCCGGTTCGGTGATCGCTTTCGGCAAGCTGTCGGGCAAATACAAGTTCCGCCTGTTCCAGGGCGCGCCGGTGCGCTTCGCCGGCCAGCACATCCTCAACCTGGTGCTGGCCATCGCCGTCGTCGCCCTGGGCCTGCTGTTCTGCTTCGCGGAGGGCGTGGCCCCGAGCTGGACGCCCTTCATCGTCATGGCCGCGCTGTCCTTCGTGCTGGGCGTGCTGATCATCATCCCGATCGGCGGCGCCGACATGCCGGTGGTGGTGTCGATGCTGAACTCCTACTCGGGCTGGGCGGCGGCCGGCATCGGCTTCTCGCTGAACAACTCGATGCTGATCATCGCGGGCTCCCTGGTGGGCTCGAGCGGCGCGATCCTGTCGTACATCATGTGCAAGGCCATGAACCGCTCCTTCTTCAACGTGATCCTGGGCGGCTTCGGCGGCGAGGCCGTCAGCGACGCGGGCGAGGCGAAGGAGCAGCGTCCCGTGAAGTCCGGCTCGGCCGACGACGCCGCCTTCATCCTGCAGAACGCGGAGTCGGTCATCATCGTCCCCGGCTACGGCCTGGCGGTGGCGCGCGCCCAGCACTCGGTGAAGGAACTGGTCGACAAGCTGCTTGAACACGGCGTGCAGGTGCGCTACGCGATCCACCCGGTGGCGGGCCGCATGCCCGGCCACATGAACGTGCTGCTGGCCGAGGCCGAAGTGCCCTACGACCAGGTGGTCGAGATGGAAGACATCAACGGCGAATTCGGCCAGACCGACGTGGTGCTGGTGCTGGGCGCGAACGACGTGGTGAACCCGGCGGCCAAGGACCCGAAATCCCCGATCGCCGGCATGCCGATCCTCGAGGCCTATAAAGCCAAGAGCATCATCGTCAACAAGCGCTCGATGGCCTCGGGCTATGCGGGCCTGGACAACGAACTGTTCTACCAGCCCAACACGATGATGGTCTTCGGCGACGCCAAGAAGGTGATCGAATCGATGGTCAAGGCAGTGGAGTAAGGGTGCGGGAGTTGCGTTTCAAGGTCTTCGGCACGCTGGTGACCATCACCGGCGCGCCCGGCGCCTGGCAGGCCTTCTACCCCGGCAGCGATGGCAAGCGCCGTCCTGCCGACTTCATCGTCCCCGATGACCTCCATGAGGACGGCCTGCTCGACTACCTGGCCGACCTCTTCCACGAAGACGCCACCCCAAGGCGCCCCAACGTCCTGCGCCTCGCTTGAACCCCCTTTAATTGGGGTCAGAGTCGAATTATCCACCAACTGATCCCGCGACCGGTCTCGATGCCATGGGAAATGGCGTCCCACCAGTTGCGGTAAGGCTCTTGGCAAATAATTCGACTCTGACCCCAATTGGATTTGCTCTGCTTTCCCACCAACAAAATTAGGGTCAGAGTCGAATTGTTGAGCACGATCTGCAGATCAATTGAGCGCAAGGACGATCAATTGATCCGGGCCTGCTGATCCGAGGATCTTGGCGAATAATTCGACGCTGACCCCAATTGAGAGGTCAGCGGCGGCCGAACATCATCAGGTCGGCAAGCAAGAGGCGGGCGGGCTTGACGATGTCGAGGGCGGCCAGTGACAGGCCAAGCAAGGGCTGGAGTGGCCCCCTGCCGACGAAGGCCCTGGCCATGGTGTCGGTCAGGCCGATCGTCAGGCTGCGGTCCTGGCTGCGCTCCTGCATGAAGGTGGCGATGGCATCCGGCGTAGCGCCGCGGGCCAGCTGGCGGGCCAGGACGGCGGCGTCACGCAGGCCGAGGTTCAGGCCCTGGCCGGCGACCGGGTGCAGGGTTTGCGCGGCGTTGCCGATGGCGACCGTGCGGCTTGTCGCGCGGGCTTCGGCGTTCAGGCCGAGGGGGAAGGCGACGCGGGGCGACGCGGCGGTGAAATCACCCAGACGGGTGCCGAAGGCGTCGCCGAGTGCGCGCAGGAAGGCGGCGTCGTCGAGCAGCTGGATGTCGACGGCGCGTTCCGGGCGCATGCACCAGACCAGGGCGTAAGCGTGGCCGTCATTACCATCCTGGGGGAGCAGGGCCAGCGGGCCCTCGTCGGTGAAACGCTCGAAGGCGCGGTGCGCGATCGGCTCGCTGACGGTCACGCGCGCGATCAGCGCGGTCTGTTCGTAGTCGCGCTGCCGGGCCTTGCTTTCCTGTTGGCCGAACACGCCGCCTTCGGCCTGCACGGCCACCTTCGTCACCACGGTGCGGCCGTCGTCGAGGCGCAGTTGCACGCTGCCGTCTTCTTCGTCGAAGGATTCCACGCGGGCCGGGCGCACGGTCTGCACCCTGGCCGCGTCGCAGGCGCGCGCCAGTGCGTCGACCACGTCGCCGTAGCGCGCCACATAGCCCAGCGCCGGCAGCTTGTGCTCGGCGCGGTCCATCAGGCTGCGGCCCAGCTGGCCGCGGCGCGAGACGTGGATCTCGTGGATCGGCGTGGCGGGCAGGGGCCAGGCGCGCACTTCTTCGAGCAGCTGCACGCTGCCCCAGGACAGGGCGATCGAGCGCGGGTCCGTGATCGCCTGGCCGAGCGACTTGCCGTCGATGAGGGCGATGCGTTCTCCCGGAACACCGCGCCGCACGAGGAAGGCCGCCAGCGCCAGGCCGACCGGGCCGGCGCCGCAGATGGCGATGTCGGCGTCGATGCGTTCATCCGCCATCAGCGTTCTCCCATCAAGGTTTCGATGTCCGCGACACGCTTCGGTGCGTCGCCGGACAGGATGCGGCAGCCCTCGTCGGTGACGATCACGTCGTCCTCGATCCGGATGCCGATGTTCCAGAACTCCTCCGGCACGCCTTCGCCAGGGCGCACATAGATGCCCGGCTCCACCGTCAGCGCCATGCCCGGCAGCAGGGGACGCGATGGCCGGTCCGGCAGCGTGAGGTCGCGGTACGGCCCGACGTCGTGCACGTCCATGCCGAGCCAGTGGCCGGTGCCGTGCATGTAGAAGGGCAGGTGGGCTTTCTCCAGCACGGCGTCTTCGGGCGTGCCGTACTTCGTCCTGTCGATCAGCCCCAGCTCCAGCATGCCGCCCGCCAGCACGTTCACGGCCGCCGTGTGCGCGTCGCTGTAGGGACGGCCCGGCACGATGGCGGCAAACGCGGCGTCCTGCGCCCGCAGCACCAGCTCGTACAAGGCCCGCTGCGGCGCGCTGAAGCGGCCGCTCACCGGCCAGGTGCGGGTGATGTCGGACGCGTAGCCGTCAAACTCGCAGCCGGCATCGACCAGCACCAGTTCGCCGTCCAGGCATTGGCGGTTGTTGGCGTTGTAGTGCAGGACGCAGGCATTCGCGCCCGAGGCCACGATCGGCGTATAGGCCGGGAACTGGGCGCCGTGACGGCGGAATTCGTGTAGCAGCTCGGCCTCGATCTCGTATTCGAAGACGCCAGGCCGCGTGAAGCGCATGGCGCGCGCGTGGGCGCCGGCGGCGATGCTTGCCGCGCGCCCCATCAGGGCCTGTTCGCCCGCATCCTTCAAGAGGCGCATCTCGTCGAGGATGCCGAGCAGGTGGTGGGTGGTCGATGGGGCCGCGATGCCGGTGCGGCTCTTTGCGCGCACGGCCTTGAGCCAGCTGCTCACCTGCGCATCGAGCGCGGCGCTGTGGCCCAGCGCGTAATACAGGGCCGGCGCATTGGCGAGCAAACCAGCCATCTGCGCGTCGAGTTCACCGATCGGATAGGCTTCGTCGAAGCCGAAGGCGGCGCGCGCCGCTTCGGGGCCATAGCGGAAACCGTCCCAGATCTCGCGCTCGACATGCTTCTCGCGGCAGAACAGGATGGCGCGCGCGGGCACGTCTCCGAGTGCGGCGACCAGCACCAGCACGCTCTCCGGCTCCGTGAAGCCGGTCAGGTAATAGAAATAGCTGTCGTGCCGGTAGGGATAGTCGCTGTCGCCGTTGCGCAGCAGTTCCGGCGCGGTGGCCAGCACCGCGACCGCGCCCGGCTCCATGCGCGCGGCGAGGCGCGCGCGGCGTTCGATGTAGGGAGTGAGGTCGTCCGGCCCTGTCATGAGCCGGTCCTGGCCGCCCCCAGCGGCGCGTTCAGTTCTTCCAGCTGCCCGACGGTGCCGACGTTGACCCACTGGCCGTGATACAGCTCGCCGCCGACACGGCCTTGCTCGATGAACTTGCGCATGAGCGGCCCGAACTTGACGAACTCGCCCGCCTTGATCCCCTCGAACATCTCGGGACGGTAGACGCCGATGCCGGCGAAGTTCCACTTCGCCGGGCCTTCATTGCGCAAGGTGTACATGTCGAGCGCGAAGTCCCCTTCCGGGTTGTGCCACGGGTTCGGCGTGAGCCACAGCCAGGCGATGTCGCGTTTCTCAGGCGGGTAGGGAATGCCCAGCATGTCCTTGTCCTTGAGGACGTCGACCACCTGCGAGAAATCGAAGTAGGGCGCATAGATGTCGCCCGACACGGCCAGGAAAGGCTCGTCGCCCAGCAGGTGCAGGGCATTGGCGATGCCGCCCGCGGTTTCCAGCGGGGTCGGCTCGTGCGAATACACGATGCGCGCGCCGTACTTGCTGCCGTCGCCCAGCTCTTCCTCGATCATGTGGCCGAGGTGGGAGTGGTTGATGACGATGTCGGTGATCCCCGCGCGCACGAGGTTCAGCACGTGGTAGGTGATCATCGGGCGTCCGCGCACCTTGAGCAGGGGCTTGGGGCAGGCGTCCGTGAGCGGGCGCATGCGCTCGCCGCGGCCGGCGGCGAAAATCATCGCTTTCATGAGAATGGCCCCGTCCTCAGAAGGTATAGCCGACCGAGGGCGCCTTGTCCTCGAGCGCGTCGAGCAGGCGCAGCAGGGGCTTGAGTTCGGTGTAACGGTTGGCCGTCTTGCGCACGTAGTCCATCACGGTCGGCAGGTCGCCCATATAGTTCGGCTTGCTGTCGCGGTAGTTCAGGCGGCAGAAGATGCCGAGGATCTTCAGGTGGCGCTGCAGGGCCATGAATTCGAAGTCGCGGTAGAAGGCGTCGATGTCCGGGTTGACCGGCAGGCCGACCTGCTTGGCGCTCTGCCAGTAGCGCACCACCCAGTCCAGCACGATCTCTTCGTCCCATTGCACATAAGCGTCGCGCAGCAGGGAGGCGAGGTCGTAGGTGACGGGGCCGTAGACCGCGTCCTGGAAGTCCAGCACGCCCGGGTTGCCCTGCTCGAGCCACATCAGGTTACGCGAATGGAAATCGCGGTGCATGTAGACCTGGTTCTGGGCCAGCACGTTGGCGCAGATCGCCTCGAACACCTTGTCGAGCGCGGCCTGCTGCTTCTCGTCCAGCGTCACGCCGAGGTGCTTGCCGATGTACCACTCCGGGAAGATGTTCAGCTCGCGCATCACGAAGGCGCGGTCGAATTCCGGCAGCACGCCCGGCTGGCTGGCCAGCTGGAATTTCAGCAGCGCGTCGACCGCGTCGGAATACATGAAGGGCGCGTTGTCCGAATCCAGGCGCTGCAGGTAGGTGGTCACGCCGAGGTCGGACAGCAGCAGGAAGCCGCTGTCGACCTTCTGGGCGACGATGGCCGGCACGGTCACGCCGGCTTCCATCAGCAGGCCCTGCACGTGGAGGTAGGCCGGCACGTTCTCGCGCTCGGGCGGGGCATCCATCGCCACCAGGGTGGCGCCGAGCTTCTCGCGCATGCCGGGGGCGACATCGTAGCGGAAATAGCGGCGGAAACTGGCGTCCGCGGACGCCGGGCGGCCAGTCGCGACTTCCACCAGGCCCGTCGTGGCAAGCCATTCGGTTAATTGCTGCAGGCGTGCATCCTGGCCGCCGGAAGTGGAAGTATTTTGATACAAAGAAGACATGTAGACGGCCTGGTGAAACGGGTTGGTTGAGCTAATTCCCATATAATAAGGGATTCATTCTAAAAATACCGCCCTTTATGGCGTACGCAGATTCTCCATGAGCTGGATAGCAGCCCACCAATTTCCCTCTCGACAGGTGTTCAAACCGACTGCACTGGCAAGCGCCGTTGCCATCGTCGTTGCCGCCGCATCGAACCCAGCGTACGCGCAGACCGTCGCTCCCGCGCCACATCCGGACGAGCAGAACCTGCCGATCACGATCCAGGCCGAAGACATCAGCGGCCGCCCGGACCGCCAGCTGAACCTGGAACGCAATGTCGAACTGACACGCGGCCAGACCCGGCTCACCGCCGACAGCGCCTGCTACTTCCGCATCGAAGACCAGGTCACGGCCACCGGCAACGTCAACATGTGGCGCTTCGGCGACCGCTACAAGGGCGACGAGCTGCAGCTGAACATGGAGACCGGCAAGGGCTATGTGCTGCGTCCCGAGTACCGGCTGCAGCTGAACAACGCCCAGGGCAATGCCTCGCGCATCGACTTCCTCGGCGAAGACGTGGCGCTGGTGCGCGACGGCACCTACAGCACCTGCGAAGGCCCGGACCCGGACTGGTACCTGAAATCGAGCACCCTGCGCCTGGACAGCGGGCGCGACGTCGGCCTGGCCGGCAAGACCGTCATCTATTTCAAGGACGTGCCCATCCTCGGCACCCCGGCCCTGTCGTTCTCGCTGTCGGGCGCGCGCCGCTCCGGCTGGCTGGCGCCCACCGTGGGCTTCGGCTCCAAGGGCAAGGCCGAAATCATGGTGCCGTATTACTTCAACATCGCGCCCAACCGCGACCTGACGGTCTACCCGCGCTATATGTTCGACCGCGGCCTGCAGCTGGGCGCCACCGGGCGCTACCTCGGCATGACGGAGCGCGGCGGCTACCAGGGCGAGACCCATATCGAGGGCCTGCGCAACGACCGCGAAACCGGCGAAGACCGCTGGCGCGTCGACTCGATCCACACCCAGGGCCTGGCCCCGGGCTGGTCCTTCGGCTGGAACCTGCACGGGGCGTCGGATGACGAATACCCGTCCGATTTCTCGCGCACCGTGGCGGTCAGCGCCGAACGACAGCTGCTGCGCGAGATCCGTACCGACTACAGCGGCCAGTACTGGAACCTGACCGCGCGCGCCCAGAACTACCAGGTCCTGCAAGACCCGGCCGCGACGCCGACCAACGGCCTGTTCGTGCCGCGTCCCTACGACCGCCTCCCGCAGATCAATTTCCACGCGGGCCGCTACGACGTGGCCGGCTTCGACTGGGCGGTCGATACCGAGATGGTCCGCTTCTGGCACCCGGACCTCGTGCGCGGCAACCGCGCGGTGGGCGTGGCCCAGCTCAGCTATCCGATCGTGCGTCCGGGCTGGTTCATCACGCCCAAGGTCATCGGCCACTACAGCAAGTACGACCTCGACCAGCACAACTACACCGGCGAGCGCAAGCTCTCGCGCAGCCTGCACACGGCCTCGCTCGATGCCGGCCTGGTGTTCGAGCGCGAGACCACGCTGTTCGGGCGGGCCATGTCCCAGACCCTGGAGCCGCGCCTGTTCTACGTCAGGACGCCGTACAAGGACCAGAGCGCCTTCCCGGTCTTCGACACCGGCCGCACCGGTTTCAACTACGCCCAGCTGTTCTCCGAAAACCGCTACGTCGGCCCGGACCGGGTGTCCGACGCCAACCAGTTGACCGCGGCCGTGGTGTCGCGCTTCATCCAGTCCGACGGTTCCGAGCGCCTGCGCATGGCTTTCGGCCAGCGCATCTATTTCGACGAACCGCGCGTGCGCCTGCCGGGCGAGCCGGTGCACCAGAGCCGTTCGGACGTGCTGGTGGCGGCAGCGGGCCGCATTTCCGAGACCTGGAGCTTCGATAGCGGCGTACAATACGACGCGACCGGCAGCAATCTGTACAGCTCGAACCTGAGCATGCAGTGGCAGCCGGCCCGGATGAAGGTCCTGAACGCCGAGTACCGTTATCAGCGCGACAGCTTCCGCAACGTCGACCTGTCCGGCCAGTGGCCGCTGTCGAAGCGCTGGTATGGCGTCGGCCGCGTGAGCTATGCGCTGCGTTCGTACACCGTCGGGAATGCGACGCCGGGCAAGGGCAAGCTGCTCGAGAGCCTCATCGGGCTCGAGTACAAGGCCGACTGCTGGGTGTTCCGTTTCGGCGCGCAGCGCTTCGTGACCGCCGCCCAGACCACGTCGACGCCGATCTTTTTCCAGCTCGAGCTCAACGGCCTGTCGCGCCTGGGCCTGGGCAGCAATCCGCTCGAGACGTTCAACAAGAGTGTCCCGGGTTATACGCAGCTGAACACCAATGTGGGTCGACCTTAAGCCTGGCTTATCCAAACTACAATTAGTTAAGTAAAACTGATGTGAGCCGGTCCCGGTGGTCGGCTCCTTTAAGCCAAACTTAACGGCATGTCCGTAAACTGATCCAGTTGTACCGAACAATCTTTCACCTGAATGAGTGCTTTCCAGATGATGCGTTCCACCCGTTTGCACCACATTACCCTCGCAGCGGCACTGCTGTGCTCGCTTACCGCCGGCCAGGCGCTGGCCCAGGAAGCGGCCAAGCCGGGCAGCGGCTTCCTGCCGCCGGCATCGAGCAACGCCAAGGTGATCGATTCGATCCACGTGGTCGTCAACGATGAAGTGATCACCAAGAACGAGGTGCGCAACCGCCTCGCCCAGACCACCCAGAACCTGAAGGCGCGCAATATGCAGATGCCGGACCAGTCGGTACTGGAGCGCCAGGTGGTCGAGTCGATGATCGTCGAGCGCGCCCAGATCCAGCTGGCCAAGGAAATGGGCGTGCGCGTCAGCGACCGCCAGCTCGACGCCACCATCGGCCGCATCGCCGAGAACCAGAAGATGTCGGTGCAGGAGATGCGCAACCAGATGGAAAAAGAGGGCATGACCTTTGCCCAGTTCCGCGAAGACATCCGCAACGAGATCATGCTGAGCCAGCTGCGCGAGCACGAGGTCGACGCCAAGGTGCAGGTTTCGGAAGCCGAGATCGACACCTACCTGGTCGCCTCCAAGGCAGCCGCCGCCGAGAAGGTCGAGATGAACCTGGCCCAGATCCTGGTGGCGGTGCCCGAGAACGCCTCGCCCGAACAGATCGCCGCACGCCGCGCGCGCGCCGAGGAAGTGGTGCGCCAGCTGCGCACCGGCGCCGACTTCGCCAAGATGGCCGCCACTTACTCCGACGCGCCGGACGCCCTCAAGGGCGGCGACATCGGCTGGCGCGATCCGGACCGCCTGCCGCCGGTCTTCGCCACCGAGCTGCGCAAGCTGAACGCGGGCCAGGTCACCCCGATCATCAAGACCAACGTCGGCTTCCACATCCTGAAGATGGCCGACAAGCGCAGCCTGGCCGCGGCCGCCGAAGCCGGCAAGGAAGTGATCCAGCAGACCCGCGCCAGCCACATCCTCATGAAGCCGACGCCGACCATGGACGTGGCCGCGGTCAAGCGCAAGCTCCTCGAGATCAAGGAAAAGATCGCCAACAACGCCGGCACCTTCGAGGACCTGGCGCGCCAGTACAGCCAGGACAACACCACCGCTGTCAAGGGCGGCGACCTGGGCTGGCTGGCGCCGGGCGACGCCGGCCCCGAGTTCGACCAGGCTTTCGCCACCCTGAAGCCGAACGAAGTCTCGGACGTCATCGAATCGCCCTTCGGCTACCACCTGATCCGCCTGGTGGAACGCAAGAGCGAGGACGTGAGCCAGCAGAAGGAACGCAACCAGGCGCGCCAGGTCCTGCGCGAACGCAAGATTCAGGAAGCGATGGAAGACTGGATCCGCCAGGTGCGCGACCGCGCCTACGTCGAGTTCCGCGAAGAGGCGTAAGCGGATGACGGTGCTGGGTAGCGCGCGGCCGGCCCTTGCGATCACGGTCGGCGAGCCGGCCGGCATCGGTCCCGAAATCGCGATCCGCGCGGCCTGGGCGCTGCGCGAGGAAGCCAATTGCGTGCTGGTCGGCGACGCCGCCTTCCTGGCGCTCACCGCCAGCCTGATCGACCCCGCCATCCGCCTGTCTGCGCTGTCGATCCAGGCCTTGCGCAACGGCGGCCTGCCGCACTTCGGCAAGGACAGGCTGGCCGTCATCGACGTGCCGCTCGCCGCCCACGTGCTGCCCGGCACCTTGAACCCTGAAAACGGCCGCGCCGTGCTCAACACCCTCGACCTCGCGATCGAGGGCGCCGGCAAGGGCTGGTTCGAGGGCATCGTCACCGCGCCGCTCCAGAAAAGCACGATCAACGACGCCGGCGTGGCGTTTTCCGGCCACACCGAATACCTGGCCGAGAAGACCCATGCAGCGAAGGTGGTGATGATGCTGGCGGGCCAGCCCGGCGGCGGCCAGCCCTATCTGCGCGTGGCCCTGGCCACCACCCACCTGCCCTTGAAGGACGTTCCCGCCGCGCTCACGCGCGAGAACCTGGCGCAGGTGATCGACATCATCGACGCCGACCTGAAGTCGAAATTCGGCATCGCCGCGCCGCGCATCCTGGTCACCGGCCTGAACCCGCACGCGGGCGAGAACGGCTACCTGGGACGCGAGGAAATCGAGGTCATCACGCCGGTCTTGGCGCAGGCAAGGGCGCGCGGCATCGACGCGCGCGGGCCTTACCCGGCCGACACCCTGTTCCAGCCCAAGTACCTGGCCGATGCCGACTGCGTGCTGGCCATGTACCACGACCAGGGCCTGCCGGTCCTGAAGCACGCGACCTTCGGGCGCGGCATCAACGTCACCCTCGGCCTGCCCATTGTCCGCACCTCGGTCGACCACGGCACGGCGCTGGACCTGGCGGCCCGGGGCCTGGGCCTGGCCGACTGCGGCAGCATGATCGAAGCGATCCGCGCCGCCATGCAGATGGCGCAGGCGCGCCGCGCCTGAAGCAATCAACAAGAAGAGAAACAGATGAAACACGTCGCCCGCAAGCGCTTCGGCCAGAACTTCCTGACCGACGACCATGTCCTGAACAACATCATCGACGCGATCGCGCCGCGCCGCGGCGAGGCGATGGTCGAGATCGGCCCGGGCCTGGCCGCCATGACGGCGCTGCTGCTCAAGCAACTGGACCACATGCACGTGGTCGAACTCGACCGCGACCTGGTGGCGCGCCTGGAAAAGGCCTATCCGCGCGAGAAGCTCACCGTGCACTCGGGCGACGCCCTGAAGTTCGATTTCGGATCGATCCCGGTGCCGGAAGGGCGGAAGCTGCGCATCGTCGGCAACCTGCCCTACAACATCTCCAGCCCGCTGCTGTTCCACCTGGCGAGCTTCTCGTCCCTGGTCGAGGACCAGCACTTCATGCTGCAGAAGGAGGTGGTGGAGCGCATGGTGGCCGAGCCGGGCACCAAGGCCTACAGCCGCCTGTCGGTGATGCTCCAGTGGCGCTACGACATGGACCTGCTCTTCATCGTCCCGCCGACCGCCTTCGACCCGCCGCCCCAGGTCGATTCGGCCATCGTGCGCATGATCCCCAAACGCCAGATGCTGGAAGTCGACGGCGAGACCCTGGAAAAGGTCGTCGCCAAGGCCTTCTCGCAGCGGCGCAAGGTGATCCGCAACTGCGTGGCGGGCATGTTCACCGAGGCGCAGCTGGTGGAAGCCGGCATCGATCCGGGCGCCCGTCCGGAAGCGGTGGGCCTCGAGCAGTACGTCGCGCTCGCCAATCTGCTCTGATTCCACGGGGCGTCCGGCCTTGCCGATCGCCCTGCGTTTTTGCGGCGCACAATCGCCGCATATCCCCGATTTTCGCCCTTCACGCTCCCATTCCTGCAGTCCGTCGCACCTTGCTTTCGCGATAAGGACCCATTGGCTACAGTGCTTCCATCGACAGGCCGTTTTGGCCGGCAAATTCACCGAAGGAGCACAACATGAACGTCCTCAAGCACATGGAAGCCATCTTCCTCGCCGCCCTGGTCCTCGCCGGCGCCAGCAGCTTCGCCAATGCCGCCAGCACCCGCGCGGCCGATGCCTATAATGCCCAGGTCTCGGTCGGCGACTCGCAGGTCGCCGTGGTGAAGGTCAGCGCCAAGCGCGTCAACTGATGTGATCGCCCCGGTCGGGGCGTGCCCGGCGGACGGGCGAAAAAAAAGCCCGCTGTTGAAGGCGGGCTTGAAATCCAATTCTTTTCTGAGGAGAGTTGGAGGAGACAGGAGTAAGTATGCTGCGTTACAGCATATAAGTCCAATTCTCTTTTCGCATATTTATCATACGTTTTTGATATATCAGCGCGGAACGCAGGTAACGTTGATGTTCTTGATCTGCTCGTCGCCCATGACACCGGCCGCATTGGCCACGGTGCAGAAGCGGCCGACAGGCTGGGTAATCACCGTCACGCTATAGGTCGAGCCGTAGGCCACCTGGACCGGCAGCGAATATTCGAACGGCTTGTCGGCCGTGATCGCCTCGGTGGTCGGGGTGTAGGTACCGGTATTGCTGCCGTTGGCCAGCACCAGGCCGGTCGTGTCCTTGGTCAGCCCAGTGATCGTGCCGCCGATTGGTTGAACGTTAACGGTGCACGCCAGACGCACGTCAATGGTGGCCAGGCGACCGGCAGTGTCGCTCCGGCGATCCGCCACTTCGGGGTCCGCTCCACAGGTCTGGTGGGCGGGGTTGGTCTTGATGGAGACACTGTAGACGTCGCCATACTCGATCCTGTTCGGGAAGGCAAAGCTCACGCTGGCGGTGGCATTGGCCGGCGGAGCTAGGGTCAGGTCTTGTCCGCCATTGTTCTGTAGTACGAGACCTGGGTATTGCAGACCCCTGACGGAACCCGCCACCGTGAACTTGTCGTCGTCGCCCCCGCCGCAGGATGCCAGGGCCAGTGCCAGGACCAGCGCGCCGGCCGGACGAATCAGGTAAGACTTCATGCAGTGCTCCAGTAATTAAGTGCGGGGACCGCAGGTGACCGCCACATTGGTGACGTCGTTCGCGCCCATCGTGCCGGTGCCGTTGGCAACGGTGCAGGTCTGGTTGTCGGGCTGGGTCAGGACGGCGATGCCGTAGGGCGCGTCCTCGTTGATCTTGGCCATGGAGAAGCTGGTCGCCCCGGCAGGGACGGCGACGCGGTCCGAGCCGTTGACCAGGACCAGGTTCGCGCCGGTGAGACCGGTGACGGTGCCCTTGAGTTCGTGCTGATTGAGCGTGCAGATGACGACGATACCGGTGACGTCGTAGACGACCCTGCCGGAGCCATTGAACACCTCGCATTTCGCTGCATTGCTCGGGATGTTGTTGCCCTTGACCTTGACGTCGTATTTGTCGTCGGTGTCCGCCAGGTCGGGGAAGTAGAACTGACCGGTGCCGGTGTTGGTCGGAGGAACTACCAGATCAGAACCACCGTTGTTGGTCAGGATCAGGCCCGGTTTGGTGACGCCGGAAAATTCACCGCTGATCACCATATTGCCGTCACTACCGCCGCAGGCGGACAGCGTCAGCGCGCATGCCAGTGCAGCACCGGCACGCAGGTAAGAACTCTTCATAATTTCTCCAAAATCTGACGGGTAGGGCGCGCAAGATGCCGCGGGAAAGTGATTGGAACGCGCGCCTTGACTGATAATCGCCCAACATTTTAGTCCATTTGGCAAGCAGCTGGACGGTTTCCCTTTGTATCACGGTGTAACCAACGACAGATGCGAGGGGGCGCCGATTGCTTTCCATGCCAGTGCTCGCTATGCTTGGCCTGACCACTTCCACCGATAAGACCATGAGCTCCCCGCGCCGTCCCTGGCCCAAGGCCGTCCTGTTCGACCTCGACGACACCCTGTGGCCGATCGCCCCCGTCATCCTGGAGGCCGAACAGATCCTGTTCGCCTGGCTGCGCGAGAACGCGCCCCGGGTGGCGCAGCAGTACACCATCGAGACCCTGCGCCAGGCCCGGCTCGAACTGCTGGCGCGCCAGCCCGAATTCCAGCTCGACCTCGGCGCCCTGCGCCGCGCCGGCCTGATCGCCGCCTTCGAGCAGGCCGGCGAGGATTCGGCCAAGGTGGAACTGGCAATGATCGAGTTCTTCGCCGCCCGCAATGCCGTGATTCCCTATGACGACGTGCTCCCGGGCCTGCTGCGCCTGAAAGGCCGCGTGTCGATCGGCTCCGTCACCAACGGCAATGCCGACCTGCAGACCATCGGTCTCGCGCGCCACTTCGATGCCTCGGTGTCGGCGCCCGCCTTCGGCGTGGCCAAGCCGAATGCCGCCATCTTCCTGGAATGCTGCCGCCAGCTGGGCGTGGCGCCGGGGGAGGCGGTCTACGTCGGCGACGACCTGCGCCTGGACGTCCACGGAGCCCAGCGCGCCGGCCTGCGCGCCGTGTGGATGAACCGCACCGGCCAGGTGAACTACATGCCGGACGAGGTCAAGCCCGATGCCGAGGTGCACGACCTGGACGGCCTGCTCGATTGGCTCAAGCGCGAGCACGGATGACTGGCGCCCCCGGCGGCTGAACGTGCATAATATATAGACACACCTTCCGCGTATCCCGTCGCGCACCGTCACTTTGTTAGCCTGAATGCAACTCGAACCCCGCGCCCAGACCCTGCTCAAAGCCCTCGTCGAGCGCTACATCGCCGACGGCCAGCCGGTCGGCTCGCGCGCGCTCTCGAAGATTTCCGGCCTCGACCTGTCGCCGGCCACGATCCGCAACATCATGGCGGACCTCGAGGAAATGGGCTATGTCGCCAGTCCGCACACCTCGGCCGGCCGCATCCCCACCCCGCGCGGCTACCGCCTGTTCGTCGACACCCTGCTCACCGTGCAGCACCTCGACGAGCACGCGGCCGCCGCCCACAACATGCGCCTGCCCAGCCAGCAGCCGCAGAAGCTCATCGCCAACGCGGCCCAGATGCTGTCCTCGCTGTCGCAGTTCGCCGGCGTGGTGCAGAGCCCGCGCCGCGAATCGGTGTTCCAGCAGATCGAATTCCTGCGCCTGTCCGAGAAGCGCATCCTGCTCGTGATCGTCGACCCGCGCGGCGACGTGCAGAACCGCCTGCTGCTCACCGAAGTCGACTACACCCCGGCCCAGCTGATCCAGTCGGCCAACTACCTGAACCAGAACTACGCCGGCCTGACCTTCGACGAAGTGCGCGCGCGCCTGTCCGGCGAGCTGGCCCAGCTGCGCGACGACATGGGCCGCCTGATGCAGGTGGCGGTGGAGGCGGGGAGCGAGGCGATGTCCGAGGGCGACGACATGATCATCTCCGGCGAGCGCAACCTGCTGTCGGTGTCCGACCTGTCTTCCAACATGAGTTCGCTGCGCCAGATGTTCGAGATGTTCGAGCAGAAGACCGGCCTGATGCAGCTGCTCGACGTGTCGAGCAAGGCGGGCGGGGTGCAGATCTTCATCGGCGGCGAATCGAAGCTGGTGCCGATGGACGAGATGAGCGTGGTGACGGCGCCCTACGAGGTGAACGGACGCATCGTGGGCACGCTGGGAGTGATCGGGCCGACGCGCATGGCCTATGAGCGGGTGATCCCGATCGTGGACATCACGGCCAAGCTCCTGTCGAATGCCCTGAGCCAGAATTGAATTGGGGGAGCAATGCCACAGGCATTGTTCCCCCAATCATTGTAAAAGCGCGTAAATCTTACTGCTTGCGCGGGCAGCCCACCTTCACGCAATTGCCGTAGATCGCCAGCGAGTGCTCGGCAATCTTGTAGCCGCGCTCCACGGCGATCTTGTGCTGGCGCGACTCGATCTCTTCGTCGTAGAACTCTTCCACGTGGCCGCAGTCAAGGCAGACCAGGTGGTCGTGGTGCGAGCCGGCGTTGAGCTCATAGATGGCCTTGCCGGTCTCGAAGTGGTTGCGGTTCAGCAGGCCTGCCTGCTCGAACTGGGTCAGCACACGGTAGACGGTGGCCAGGCCCACGTCCATATTGTCGGCCAGCAGAATCTTGTAGACGTCTTCCGCCGTCAGGTGCCGTACGGCGCTGTTCTGGAAGATTTCCAGGATTTTCAGGCGCGGCAGGGTAGCCTTCAGGCCGCTGGCCTTCAGGTCGGTCGGGTTGTTACTCATGGCGGTCGCTCACGTTTTGTTGCTCGTAGTTTGGCATAGTGCTTTATGATATAGCGTTTTGGAGCTCCCGCTCAAACGTTTTGAGGTTACCTATGCATGTCAAACAAGCCGTCCTCCGTCGCGGTTTCCAGAAACGGGCAGCCATCGCCGCTGGTCTCGCGTGCGTCCTGACCCTGTCCGGCTGCGCCGCCTGGCGCAACCAGACCCGTCCCGCGCCGCCGGCGAGCACCGACCCGGCCGTCCAGGCCGCCGCCGCCGAGAAAGCGGCCGCCGCCGCGAATGCGGGCGCCCAGACCGTCAAGGCGACCAAGCTGCAGAAGTTCTTCTGGATCTTCTCGCCCTACCGCCCCGACATCCAGCAGGGTAACTTCGTATCCCAGGAAATGCTGGAACAGCTGAAGGTCGGCCAGACCCGCGAGCAGGTGCGCTTCCTGCTCGGTTCGCCGCTGCTGACCGATGTCTTCCACGCCGACCGCTGGGACTTCCCCTTCTACCTCGCACGCGGCGACGGCGAGCTGACCACCAGCCGCGTCACCATCTACTTCAAGGACGACAAGGTCGAGCGCTTCGAAGGCGGTAACCTGCCGAGCGAGCGCGACTACATCGAACGCATCGCCGGTCCGATCCGCGGCAGCAAGCAGTCGACCCTGCCGCCGAAGGCGCCCGAGCGCGGCCCGGTGACGATCGATGCCAGCAGCAACAACCCGGCCCCGAACGGGAACAGGAACTGAGGGCATGAGTACTTTGCGTATCGCCGTCGCCGGCGCCAGCGGCCGCATGGGCCGCATGCTGGTCGAAGCCATCACGAACGCGCCCGACGCCATCCTGGCCGGCGCCCTCGACCGCGCCGGCTCGCCCTCCATCGGCCAGGATGCCGGCGCCTTCGCCGGCCAGCCGACCGGCGTCATCATCCAGTCCGACTTCGCGGCCGCCCTGAAGGATGCCGACGTCCTGATCGACTTCACCCGTCCGGAAGGCACGCTCGAGCACCTGGCATACTGCGCGGCCAACAATGTGCAGCTGGTGATCGGCACCACCGGTTTCGATGAGGCCGGCAAGGCCGCCATCCGCGCGGCCGGCGAGAAGGTTGGCATCGTGTTCGCCCCGAACATGAGCGTGGGCGTGAACGTCACCCTCAAGCTGCTCGAAATGGCGGCGAAGAGCTTCAGCGAAGGCTACGACATCGAGATCGTCGAGGCGCACCACCGCCACAAGGTCGACGCACCGTCCGGCACCGCGCTCAAGATGGGCGAAGTCATCGCCGACGCAATCGGCCGCGACCTGAAGGAATGCGCCGTCTATGGCCGCGAAGGCGTGACCGGCGAGCGCGACCCCTCGACCATCGGCTTCGCCACCGTGCGCGGCGGCGACGTGGTGGGCGACCACACCGTCATGTTCCTCGGCACGGGCGAGCGCATCGAGATCAGCCACAAGTCCAGCAGCCGCGTCACCTACGCCCACGGCGCCCTGCGCGCCGCGCGCTTCCTGGCCGGCAAACCGAACGGCCTGTTCGGCATGGACGACGTGCTGGGCCTGAAGGCTTGATGATGGCGTCCGTGCAACTGAACGGCGCCGCGATCGTCGACGAAGCCAGCTTCCACGCCGAATCGCGGCGCGCCTTCGGTTTCCCGGAGAGCTATGCCGATTCGATCGACGCCTGGGTGGACTGCATGAGCTACCTGCGCGACGAGGAGAACATGACGAAATTCCAGCTCAAGCCGAACGAGGTGCTGGAGATCGTCGTGCTGGAGGCCGAGAAGGTGAAGGCCGCCGTGCCCGATCTGCTGGAAGAGATCAGCTTCTGCGTGGGCGGCATCAACGAGCGCTACGAGGATTACGGCGAACAGCCGGCCCTGAAGCTGACGCTGCGCTAGCGTGGTGCGGCGCTGTTTTCGACCGCCATCCTGCACGGCAGGCATGGCGGTTTTTCATTTTTGCATTGCAGTATAATGTCCGGTTCCACCCTCATTACGTCTGCAGAAATCATGCAAGAAAAATATAGTCCAGCCGAAGTCGAACAGGCCGCCCAGGCCTACTGGAAGTCGATCGACGCCTACAAGGCCGTCGAACACGACCCGCGTTTCCCGAAAGGCAAGTATTACGCCTGCTCGATGCTGCCTTACCCGTCGGGCAAGCTGCACATGGGTCACGTGCGCAACTATACGATCAATGACGTGATGTACCGCTACCTGCGGATGAACGGCTACAACGTGCTGATGCCGATGGGCTGGGACGCCTTCGGCATGCCGGCCGAGAACGCGGCGATGGCGAACAACGTGCCGCCGGCCGAGTGGACCTACTCGAACATCGCGCACATGCGCGGGCAGATGGAATCGATGGGCCTGGCCATCGACTGGTCGCGCGAGATGACCGCCTGCAAGCCGGAATACTACAAGTGGAACCAGTGGATGTTCCTCAAGATGCTGGAAAAAGGCATCATCTACCAGAAGACCGGCACCGTGAACTGGGACCCGGTGGACCAGACCGTGCTGGCGAACGAACAGGTGGTGGATGGCCGCGGCTGGCGTTCGGGCGCGCCGATCGAGAAGCGCGAAATCCCGATGTACTACGTGCGCATCACCGAGTACGCGGACGAGCTGCTGGACTACGTGGACAACAAGCTGCCGGGCTGGCCGGAGCGCGTGCGCATCATGCAGGCCAACTGGATCGGCAAGTCGACCGGCGTGCGCTTCGCCTTCCCGCACCAGATCGCCGATGCCTCGGGTGAACTCATCAACGACGGCAAACTCTACGTCTTCACCACCCGCGCCGACACCATCATGGGCGTGACCTTCTGCGCCGTGGCGGCCGAGCACCCGCTGGCCCAGCTCGCGGCGCAGAACAACCCGGAACTGCAGTCCTTCATCGCCGAGTGCAAGCTGGGTTCCGTCATCGAAGCCGACATGGCGACGATGGAGAAGAAGGGCATGCCCACGGGCTTGAACGTCACCCACCCGGTCACCGGCGAACAGATCCCGGTCTGGGTCGGCAACTACGTCCTCATGACCTACGGCGACGGCGCCGTGATGGGCGTGCCGGCGCACGACGAGCGCGACTTCGGCTTCGCCACCAAATACGGCCTGCCGATCAAACAGGTGGTCGCCGTCGAAGGCCAGACCTTCTCGCTGGAAGGCTGGCAGGAGTGGTACGGCGACAAGGAGCAGGGCACCACCATCAACTCCGGCAAGTACGACGGCCTCGATTACATCGCTGCGGTGAATGCCGTGGCGGGCGACCTGGCCGCCCAGGGCCTGGGCGACAAGAAAGTCACCTTCCGCCTGCGCGACTGGGGCATCTCGCGCCAGCGCTACTGGGGCACCCCGATCCCGATGATCCACTGCGGCGACTGCGGCGCGGTGCCGGTGCCGGAAGCCGACCTGCCGGTCGTGCTGCCCGAGCACCTGGTCCCGGACGGCAGCGGCAACCCGCTGAACAAGGACGAAGCCTTCCTGGCCTGCACCTGCCCGAAGTGCGGCAAGCCGGCGCGCCGCGAGACCGACACGATGGACACCTTCATCGATTCGTCCTGGTACTACATGCGCTATACCTCGCCGGGCTCGAACGACAAGATGGTCGACGAGCGCAATGACTACTGGATGCCGATGGACCAGTACATCGGCGGCATCGAGCACGCCGTCATGCACCTGCTGTACGCGCGCTTCTGGACCAAGGTGATGCGCGACTTCGGCCTGCTCAAGTTCGACGAGCCTTTCGTCAACCTGCTGACCCAGGGCATGGTGCTGAACGAGACCTACTACCGCGAGGACGCCTCCGGCAAGAAGACCTGGTTCAACCCGGCCGACGTTGAGCTGACCTTCGACGACAAGGGCCGCCCGCACAGCGCCGTCCTGAAGTCGGACGGCCAACCCGTGAACATCGGCGGCACCGAGAAGATGTCGAAGTCGAAGAACAACGGCATCGACCCGGCAGCCCAGATCGAGCAGTACGGCGCGGATACCGCACGCCTGTTCACCATGTTCGCCTCGCCGCCGGAACAGACCCTGGAATGGTCGAACAGCGGCGTCGAAGGCGCGAGCCGCTTCCTGCGCCGAGTCTGGGCCTATGGCTATGCGCAGCGCGAGCGTATCGCCAACGCCCTCAAAGGCCAGCAGCAAGGTGTGCTCGACGACGCCCAGAAAACCCTGCGCCGTGAAGTGCACAAGGTGCTGCAGCAGGCCGACTACGACCTGAAGCGCATCCAGTACAACACCGTGGTGTCGGCCTGCATGAAGATGCTCAACACGCTCGAATCCGCGAAGCTGGCCGAAGGTGTCGCGAGCGATGCCGTCATCGCCGAAGGCTTCTCGATCTTCCTGCGCCTCCTGAATCCGGTGGCGCCGCACATCACCCATGCGCTGTGGACCGACCTCGGTTACGCCGCCGTCTACGGCGACATCCTCA
Source organism: Massilia sp. BKSP1R2A-1 (assembly GCF_050586525.1). Classification (NCBI taxonomy): domain Bacteria; kingdom Pseudomonadati; phylum Pseudomonadota; class Betaproteobacteria; order Burkholderiales; family Oxalobacteraceae; genus Massilia; species Massilia sp. BKSP1R2A-1. The sequence goes on from NZ_JBOBRE010000015.1 coordinate 114,191, forward strand.
ACGTGCAGTGGCCGGAAGTCGACGCCAGCGCGCTGGAACAGTCCGAGATCGAGATGATGATCCAGGTGAACGGCAAGCTGCGCGGCTCGGTCAAGGTGGCCAAGGACGCCGACAAGGCGAGCATCGAAGCCGCCGCGCTGGCCGAGGAATCGGTCCAGAAGTTCATCGAGGGCACGCCGAAGAAGGTCATCGTCGTCCCCGGTAAACTCGTCAACATCGTGGTGTAAGCGATGAAGACCACCGTGGTGCGAGCAGTAGCAAGCCTGCTGGTGGCTGCGAGCCTGACGGCTTGCGGCTTCCAGCTGCGCGGTTCGAGCGGCCAGTACAACATGCCCTTCCAGAGCATCTACCTGGCCTTCCCCGAGACCTCGCCGCTTGGGACGGAGCTCAAGCGCAACCTGCGCGCGGGCGATTCCGTGCGCATCGAGAACGATGCCTCGAAGGCGCAGGCCCTGTTCGACGTGCTGGGCGAGACGCGCGGCAAGTCGATCCTGTCCCTGAACAGCCTGGGCCGGGTGCGCGAGTACTCGCTCAGCTACACGCTGGTCTTCCGCGTGCGCGACGCCAACAACAAGGAATTGCTGGCGCCGACCGAGATCACCCTGCGCCGCAACATCGCCTTCGACGAATCGCAGGTGCTGGCCAAGGAATCGGAAGAAGCGCTGCTGTACCGCGACATGCAGTCCGACCTGGTGCAGCAGATCCTGCGCCGCCTGGCGGCCATCAAACCCGCGGCGTGAAGAGACTGAACGATGCAGCTGCGGCCTGAGGCCCTCGAGGGCCACCTGGCCAAGGGCCTCGCGCCCTTGTACGTGATCACCAGCGACGAGCACCTGCTCGCGCTGGAAGCGGCCGACCGCATCCGCAAGACGGCGCGGGCCCAGGGCTATACCGAGCGCGACGTGCTCACGGTCGAGCGCACCTTCAAGTGGGGCGAGCTGCTGGCCGCGAACCAGGCCATGTCCCTGTTCGGCGACAAGAAGCTGATCGAGCTGCGCATCCCGGGCGGCAAGCCGGGCAAGGACGGCAGCGCCGCGTTGCAGAGCTATGCCAAGGATCTCAGTCCGGACAACCTGACGCTCATCACCCTGCCCAAGCTGGACTGGCAGACGGCGAAAGCCTCGTGGGTGACGGCGCTGCAGCAGGCCGCGGTCTATATCGAGATCCCGAACGTGGAACGGGCCCAGCTGCCGGGCTGGATCGGCATGCGCCTCGGCGCGCAGCAGCAGAGCGCCGAACGCCAGAGCCTGGACTTCATCGCCGACCGCGTCGAGGGCAATCTGCTGGCGGCGCACCAGGAAATCCAGAAGCTGGGCCTCCTGTACGAACCGGGCAAGCTGAGTTTCGAGCAGGTGCACGATGCGGTATTGAACGTGGCGCGCTACGATGTGTTCAAGCTGTCGGAAGCCATGCTGGCCGGGGACGCGGCGCGGCTGGCGCGCATGCTCGACGGCCTGAAAGGGGAGGGCGAGGCCCTGCCCCTGGTTCTGTGGGCCGTCAGTGAAGAAATCCGCACGCTGCTAAAATTGAAATCCGGGATGGCGCAGGGCCGGCCGCTGGGCGCGCTGCTGAAGGAATACCGCATCTGGGGCCCGCGCGAGCGCATGATGGAGCCGGCTGTGCGGCGCGTGTCGATCGCCACGCTGGAGGCCGCGCTGCAGGAGGCGGCGCAGGTGGACCGCATGGTCAAGGGCCTGCGCGCGAAGGCGTTTGCGGGCGACGCGTGGGATGCGATGCTGCAGCTGGCGCTCCGGGTCGCCCGGTAACGGTCGCATACCGCGATACCGTAGGGTGGACGGCTTCGCCGTCCGCGCGTTCAAATCACGCGAGCGGGTCTGCGGGCCTGGTTTGAACGCGCGGTCGGCAGAGCCGACCACCCTACGAAATCAACGACAGGGCTACATGATGGATATCACCGAATACATGCACGCGATGGGCCGCAAGGCGCGGGCCGCTTCGCGCGCGATGGCGCGCGCCGACGGCGCGACGCGCAACCGTGCGCTGCTGCTGATTGCCGACGCCATCGAACGCGAGGCCGATGCCTTGCGCGCCGCGAACCGGCAGGACATGGAAGCCGCCCGCGCCGGCGGCCTGGAACCGGCCCTGCTCGACCGCCTCGCCTTGTCCGACAGCGCCATCGAGACCATGGTCGAAGGCCTGCGCCAGATCGTCACCCTGCCGGACCCGGTCGGCGAAATCACGAACATGAAATCGCGCCCCAGCGGCATCCAGGTCGGCCAGATGCGCGTGCCCCTGGGCGTGATCGGCATCATCTATGAGGCGCGCCCGAACGTGACGGTCGACGCGGCCGGCCTGTGCATCAAGAGCGGCAACGCGGCCATCCTGCGCGGCGGCTCGGAAGCCATCCACTGCAATCGCGCGCTGGCCAAACTCGTGAGCGAGGGTTTGCAGGGCGCCGGCCTGCCGCTGGACGCCGTGCAGGTGGTCGACACCACCGACCGTGCGGCGGTGGGGGCCTTGATCACCATGCCGCAGTACGTGGACGTGATCGTCCCGCGCGGCGGCAAGGGTCTCATCGCGCGCCTGATGGAAGAATCGACGGTCCCGATGATCAAGCACCTGGACGGCATCTGCCACGTCTACATCGACGACAAGGCGGATCTCGCCAAGGCGCTGCCGGTGGCCTTCAACGCCAAGTGCCACCGCTACGGCACCTGCAACACGATGGAGACCCTCCTGGTCGCCCGTTCGATCGCCCCGACCGTGCTGCCGCAGCTGGCCACCCTGTATGCGGAAAAGCAGGTCGAGCTGCGCGCCGACCGCGAGGCGCATGCGATCCTGGCCGGCTACCCGTATCTGAAGGAAGCGACCGAACAGGACTGGGCCGCCGAATACCTGGCGCCGATCCTGGCGATCCGCGTCGTCGAGGGGCTGGACGCGGCGATCGACCACATCAACACCTGGTCCTCGAAGCACACCGAGTCCATCGTCACCGAAGACTACAGCGCCGCGCTGCGCTTCCTGCGCGAAGTCGACTCCGCCTCGGTGATGGTGAACGCCTCGACCCGCTTCGCCGACGGCTTCGAATACGGCCTGGGCGCCGAGATCGGCATCTCGAACGACAAGCTGCACGCGCGCGGGCCGGTCGGGCTGGAAGGACTCACCTCGCTGAAGTACGTCGTGTTCGGTCACGGCGAAATCCGTCAATAACAATAACGAATAAAAAAGGCACGCATGTACCTCTGGATCAAGGCCCTGCACATCGTCTTCATCGCCTCCTGGTTTGCCGGGCTGTTCTACCTGCCGCGCATCTACGTGAACCTGGCGCAGGAAAGCAATCCTGCCGTCGTGGAGCGCCTGCTGGGCATGGCGCGCCGGCTGCTGCGCTTCACCACCATCCTGGCCGTGCCGGCCCTGCTGCTGGGCATCTGGCTGTGGCTGGGCTACGGCATCCGGGGCGGCTGGCTGCACGCGAAACTGGCGCTGGTGATCCTGGTGATCGGCTACCATCATGCCTGCGGCTCGCTCCTGAAAAAGTTCGAAGCAGGGCAGAACAAGCGCAGCCACAAGTGGTTCCGCTACTTCAATGAAGTGCCGGTCCTGCTGCTGCTGGCGATCGTCATCCTGGTCGTCGTCAAGCCTTTTTGAACAGCATCACTTGCAATTGAAGCCGCCGGTGCGGACCGGCGGCGTGTAACGATTTATTAATCAACGGACAAAGGGTACTCCTCATGGCCTCCTACTTTTGCCCATGCCCGCGCGGCATGGAAGCGGCGCTTGCCGAAGAACTCGGCGAAATCGCCCAACACAGCACCACGATGCGGGTGCACAACCAGGTGCCGGGCGGTGTACACTGCTCCGGCTCGATGACGGACGCCTACCGCATCAACCTGCACTCGCGCATCGCTTCCCGTGTGCTGATGCGCATGGGCCAGCGCAGCTACAACAACGAAAACGACATCTACGACCTGGTGCTCGAGCAGCCCTGGGAAGACTGGTTCGGCGTCAACCACACCATCCGCGTGGACGTGACGGCGGTGAAGTCGCCGCTGAAGAGCCTCGAATTCACCACGCTCAAGATCAAGGACGCCGTCTGCGACCGCTTCCGCGACCAGTTCAACAAGCGCCCCTCGGTCAACACCCGCGAGCCGGACATGCGCATCGTCGGTTTCCTCGACCAGCGCAACTTCATCATCTACCTCGACACCTCGGGCGAGGCCCTGTTCAAGCGCGGCTGGCGCGAAGAGACCGGTGACGCGCCGCTGCGCGAAAACCTGGCCGCCGGCATGCTGCGCGTGGCGGGCTGGAAGCCGGGCGTGCCGCTGTTCGACCCGATGTGCGGCTCCGGCACCATCCTCGTCGAAGCAGCGCAAATGGTGCAGGGCATCCCGCCGGGCGCGCGCCGCCGCTTCGCCTTCGAGAAGTTTGCCGATTTCGACCGCGAGGCCTGGGCCGCACTGAAGGCCGAGATCAAGCCGAACCCGATTCCTGCCGAGCCGACCATCTTCGGTTCCGACATCTCGGGCGACATGGTCGCGATGACGCGCCATAACCTGAAGGTGGCCGGCGTCCTGTTCGAGGTGCCCCTGAAGCAGATCGAGGCCCAGCACGTCTCGCCGCCGACGAAAGAACCGGGCATCCTGCTGACCAATCCTCCCTACGGCGAACGTATCGGCGTGCGCGGCGACTCGACGGTGCCGCAGGACGAGATGGCGGTGTCCTTCTACTCGGCGCTGGGCACCACGCTCAAGCAGCGCTTCGCCGGCTGGACGGTGTTCCTGTTCACGGCGGACCTGCAGCTGCCCAAGCTCCTGCGCCTGAAGGAAGCGCGCAAGACTCCCTTCTTCAACGGCGCGCTCGAATGCCGCCTGTTCCGCTTCGATATGGTGGCCGGTTTCAACCGCCGCGAAGAAGCGAAACCCAAACAGGAACAATAAACAACGATGCTGCCGCCGAGCGAACCCGACGACCTGCCCAAGGACCCGGTCACGCCGGTTCCTCTGCCAACGCCCCACAAGGTCGCGATGCTGTCCGCCGGCGGCCTGGCCACCCTGCTGGCCATGCTGTCGATGCTGGGGCCCTTCTCGATCGACGCCTACCTGCCGGCCTTCCCGCAGATCCGCGCCGACCTCGCCGCGACGCCGCTCGAAGTCCAGCAGACCCTGACCGCCTATATGCTGGCCTTCGCCGGGATGTCGCTGTGGCACGGCGCGCTGTCGGACGCCTTCGGCCGGCGCAACGTGGTGCTCATCGCCCTGGTGGTGTTCGCGATCGGCACCTTCGGCTGCGCGGCCGCGAATTCCGTGCATTATCTGTGGGTGTTCCGCATCATGCAGGGCGTCTCCGCAGGTGCGGGCGTGGTGGTGGGTCGCGCCATCATCCGCGACCTGTATTCGGATGCGGCGGCGGCGCGCCTGCTGTCGATGGTGACGATGATCTTCTCGATCGCGCCGGCGCTGGCGCCGGTGCTGGGCGGCTGGATCGTCACCTTCTTCGACTGGCGCGCGATCTTCCTGGCCCTGTGCATCTACACCGTGGGCCTGGGCTGGTTCTCCTGGAAGCACCTGCCCGAGACCGTGCCAAAGGAAAAGCGCCAGCCCTTCAATCCGCGCTTCCTGGCGCAGAGCTACGGCGCGATCTTCGGCTCCTTCCTCTTCCACATGAAGGCGGGCGTGGTGGCGCTGAACTTCGCCGGCCTCTTCCTCTACATTGCCTCGGCGCCGGTGATGCTGCCCGAGCACCTTGAGCTGGGCCCCTCGCAGTTCGCCTGGCTCTTCGTGCCGACCGTGAGCGGCATCTTCCTGGGCGCGCTGGCGGCCAACCGCATGGCGGGCAAACTCACTTTCGCGCGCCAGATCCGCGTCGGCTTCTTCTTCATGCTGGGTGCGGTCACCTTCAACGTGGCGTACCACAGCTTCCTGCCGCCCGCGCTGCCCTGGAGCGTGCTGCACATGTTCTTCTTCACCTTCGGCAGCTCGATCATCGCGCCGGGCGCCACCTTGATGGCGCTCGACCTGTTCCCGCACATCCGCGGCACGGTGGCCTCCTGCCAGTCTTTCGTCACGACGCTGGCCGGCGCCATCGTCGCCGGCGTGGTGTCGCCGATGCTGTCGCATTCGGTGCTGTCGCTGGCGCTGGGCCAGGCCGGCTTTACCCTGCTGTCGATCGCCCTGTGGGCGACGGCGCGCCGCTACCGGCGCGGCCAGATCCGCGAGGGCAAGCAGCTGCCCTGAAACACCCTCGTTTCGAATGAAGGCCCGGTCTTGCGCCGGGCGCAGGTCTGGCGACTCGCCAGCCCTGCTTTTTGAATGAAATATTCTTTCAAATATACATACAAATCGGTATATTATTTCACCCGCTCTGACGAGGGCCGTTTTCGCTCCTACTATTAGAGCGGCCTCTCGGCAACACTTTTAATCGAAAGTATTGTTCCCGATCAGAAATGTCTATATGCTAAGATAAGTTTTTCGTGCCCAGAACAAACATGTCAACCTCGTTCTGTTTGTACGATCGACAGGCTGGACATTGTGGCAACCCGTCCTGGGAAGCTTTGGACAAACCTCGCAACCTCGTAAAGCGGCCGCTTTGAGATCATGCAACAATCGGATCAGGACATCCGCAATCGTTTATTGATTGCCAGACTGCCGGCCATGCCGCAGATCCTCGTGCGTCTGATCGAGCACTTGCAGGCCGACGACCTCGGGATGCCCGAACTCGCTTCCCTGATCTCCAAGGACGCCGGCATGACCGGCAAGCTGCTCGCGGTCGCCAACAGCTCCGCCTACCAGCGCCACCACCGCAACGTCAATCTCGAGCAGTCCCTGGTCGCCCTCGGCACCGACATGATCAAGACGCTGGTCATCAGCGACTCGGTGTTCCAGACCTTTAACAACTTCCCGCATTCGGGCAGCACCGACCTGCGCGCCTTCTGGAAGAATTCCCTGGCCGGCGCCGTGATCGCGAAAGAGGTCGCGCGCCTGGTCGAGTACCCGCACCTGGAAGAAGCCTATCTCGCGGGCCTGCTGCACAACGTCGGCCGCCTGGCCTTGCTCGCCACCGCGCCGAAAGAGTACGCCTACAACTTCACCGCGCGCGACGACGAAGACCTGTGCGCGGTCGAGCAGCGCACCCTGCAGATCACCCACGCCGAAGCGGGCGCCTGGCTGATCGAACGCTGGCAGCTCGATTCCTTCCTGGCCGACGCGGTGCTCTACCACCACGAGCCGAGCGACCGCCTGGAATCGGCCCATCCCCTGATCCGCATCGTGCGCCTGGCCCACGTGCTGTCCAGCCACCCCCAGGACGAGGCGGCCGTGCTGGACGCGGCCAAGCTGTGCGGCATCGACGCCGGGCAGATCGGCCAGCTGCTCGAGGGCGCGTCGCGCCAGGTCGACAAGGCCGCCGCCCACCTCGGCATTGACCTCGCCGGCGCCGACGATATCCCGGCCCCACCGGCCTATGCGCCGCCCACCCTTGACCCGGTGCAGCAGCGCCTGTCGGAAGAAGTGCGCAATATGGTGCTGGTCTCGGAAGTGGGCCAGAGCTTCGCGCGCCAGCAGGGAGAATCGGGCCTGCTGGAAGCGATGACGCGCTCGGCGCGCATCCTCTTCGACTTCGGCAACGCCGTCGTCCTGCTGGAAAATCCGACCGGCCACGCCCTGGTGGGCGCGCCGACCCAGGGCAGCCAGCGCATCGCCGAATTCGCCGTGCCGCTCGCGAAAGGCGGCCCGATCGCCAAGAGCGCGCTGGAGCGCCGTCCGGCCTTCATCCAGCGCGAGGTCCATGACGGCGAGCCGCTCGGCCTGGCCGAGGAACAGCTGCTGCGCATGCTCGGCACCGACAGCCTGGTCTGCGTGCCCCTGGTCGCCGGTGCGCGCTGCCTCGGCGTGCTGATCGGCGGTATCGCCGCCTGGCAGATCCCGTACTGCCAGCGCCGCGAGCGCTTCATGCAGTCCTTCGGCGCCCAGGCCGCGGCCGCACTGGAAACCATGCTGGCCGAACGCGGCCATGCGCGCCGCCAGCTCGCCCACGTGGCCGAGGAATACCGCGAGGCCTCGCGCCGCGTGGTGCACGAGGTGAACAATCCGCTGTCGATCATCAAGAACTACCTGAGTGTCCTCGACAGCAAGCTGGCGCGCCAGGAACCGGTGACGAGCGAGATGTCGATCCTGAACGAAGAGATCGACCGCGTCGGCCAGCTGGTCGGCAGCCTGGCCGACCTCAAGCCAGTGGATAACGGCCCGCGCCCGACCGACGTGGCCAAGGTGGTGGACGAAGTGCAGCGCCTGTTCCGCAGCACCGGCTTCGTCCCGGGCACGGTCGACATCGCGGTCACCATGCACGAGGAGGCGACCCGCATCGAGGGCGACGCCGACGTGCTCAAGCAGATCCTGGTCAACCTGGTGAAGAACGCCATCGAGGCGCTCGGCAATACGGGTGGACGCATCGAGATCGTCAACCGCGGCCACGTGAACCGCGAGCGCCAGCTCTACCTGGAGCTGGTGGTCAGCGACAACGGCCCCGGCCTGTCGCGCGACGTGCTGGCCCACCTGTTCTCGCCGGTGAAGAGCACCAAGGACGGCGCGCATCATGGCCTCGGCCTGTCGATCGTGCACAGCCTGGTCAAGAAGCTGGGCGGCCACATCGCCTGCCGCAGCGGCCGCAGCGGCACTGCATTCGAAATTCTCCTGCCGGCATGGACCGGATCCGGCGCCGGCACTGCCGTGGCGCTGCCGGCCCGCGCGCTTGGCTCAGCTTAACGTCATGATGAACCCGCACAACGCCATGCTTGCCGGCGAACCCGCACCGTTTTCTCCCACGCTCGACCTCGACAGCCAGCCGCGCCTGCTGCTGGTGGACGACGAGCCGCGCCTGCTGTCGTCGCTGTACGAGCTGCTGAAGGGCCGCGGCTACTCCCTGACCACCGCGAGTTCCGGCAGCGAGGCGCTGGCCCACCTGTCGCGCCTGCGCTTCGACCTGGTCCTGCTCGACCTGCGCCTGCCCGACATCGGCGGCCACGAGATCATGGACTTCATCAACGAGAAGGGCATCAATGCCGACGTGATCGTGATGAGCGGCGAGGTCGGCATCGACGCGGCCATCGGCGCCCTGAAGCGCGGCGCCTACGACTACCTGCGCAAGCCCTATGCGCGCGAGGAACTGCTGGCGACGGTCGCCAACGCCCTGAAGGGCCGCCGCCTGGCGCTGGAAAACCAGCGCATGGCGACCCAGCTGGAAAACTCCGAGAAGATGTACCGCTACCTGGTGGACTCGTCGCCGGACATCATCTACACGCTGAACCACGAAGGCCGCTTCACGTTTGTCAACGACCGCGCCTACCAGCTGCTGGGCTACACGCGCGACGAGCTGCTCGGCCAGCACTATTCCATCCTCGTGCACGAGGAAGACCTGGAGCGCGCGCGCTACGTCTTCAACGAGCGCCGCGTCGACGAACGCGCCTCGCGCAACGTCGAGCTGCGCCTGAAGTGCCGCGGCGGGAACAGCCAGGACCGCACCTTCAACACCACCCTGATGACGATCTCGCTGAACGCGATCGGCATGCACGTGCCGGACCAGGAGGTGAGGAAGCTCGAGTTCTTCGGCACCTATGGCGTGGCGCGCGACATCACCGACCGCAAGCGCGCGGAAGAGGTGATCTCCTACCAGGCCTACCACGACATCCTGACCGACCTGCCGAACCGCATCCTGTTCAAGGACCGCCTCGGTCTGGCGGTGATCCAGGCCAAGCGCAAGCAGACGGAATTGGCGGTGATGTTCATCGACCTGGACCGCTTCAAGCTGGTCAACGACACCTTAGGGCACGTGAAGGGCGACGAGCTGCTGCAGCTGGCCGCGACCCGCCTGAAGGCCTGCCTGCGCAAGGGCGACACCCTGGCGCGCCAGGGCGGCGATGAATTTACCATCGTGCTGCCCGAGCTGCGCGACCGCGACGACGCGCGCATCATCGCCGACAAATTCCTCGAGACCCTGCAGGAACCCTTCGACCTGGACGGCCACGAAGTGCACATCTCGGCCTCGATCGGCATCGCGATCTACCCGACCGACGGCGAATCGATCGACGAGCTGCTGCGCCACGCCGACATCGCCATGTACCAGGTCAAGGCCCAGGGCAAGAACGGCCACAGCTTCTACCATACCTCGATGCTGGACGTGTCGCACCAGAAGATCGCTCTCGAGCAGGCGCTGCGCCGCGCGCTCGAGCAGGACGAGCTGGAGATGTACTACCAGCCGCAGATCGATGCGCTCACTGGCCGCATCGTCGGCGCCGAAGCCCTGATGCGCTGGAACCACCCGACCCGCGGCCTCCTGTCGGCCGGCGAGTTCCTGCCCTTCGCCGAAGAGAACGGCCTGATGCTGCCGATCTCGGACTGGATGATCGGCGCCCTGTGCCGCGACATGCTGCAGTGGAATGCCACCGGCACCGACCACGTGCGCCTGTCGCTGAACCTGTCGCCGCAATACCTGGACCGCGGCGACTTCTTCGAGAAGATGCGCAATGCCCTGGTGCGCTACGGGATCGCCCCGAGCCAGATCGAAGTCGAGATCACCGAGAACATCTGCATCCGCAATCCGCAGTACGCGATCGAGCAGCTCAACAAACTGTGCCAGCTCGGCGTGTCGGTCGCGATCGACGACTTCGGCACCGGCTATTCTTCGCTGTCCTACCTGCACCGCTTCCCGATCCACACCGTGAAGATCGACCAGTCCTTCGTGAAAGAGATCCACGAGGAGGGCGGCCACTACCCCGTCATCCTGGCGATCATCTCGATCGCGCGCGGCCTGGGCCTGAACCTGATCGCGGAAGGCGTGGAGACCGAGGAACAGGCGCGCTACCTGCGCTCGAACGGGTGCATGACGATGCAGGGCTATCTGTACTACCGCCCGATCCCGCTGTCCGAATTCATGAAGGCGCTGCGCACCCAGCCGACCCTGTTCGGCCTGCGCGCAGTGCAGGCGTAAGCCGGCCAAGCCAACGCCATGCTCGACATCCCGGCCCAGCCCAGCGAAGGCGAAGAACGCCATACGGCTGAATACCTGCGCGTGAAGGGCATGGCCGAGCGCGGCGTGCCCACGGCCCAGCACAGCCTGGGCTTCATGTACGCCAGCGGCCAGGGCGTGGCCCGCAACGACGAGATGGCGGTGGCGTGGTACCGCATGGCCGCGGCCAGCGGCCTGGAACTGGCCCAGTACAACCTCGGCGTGATGTACCAGAAAGGCCAGGGCGTGGGCCAGGACTACGGCCAGGCCGCCTACTGGTACCAGCGCGCGGCAAGCCAGGGCTATGCGCCGGCCCAGTACAACCTCGGCTGGCTGTATGCGAAAGGGCAGGGCGTGCCGAACGACGTGGGGCAGGCCCTGCACTGGTTCAGCCAGGCCGCCGAACAGGGAGAGCCCGGCGCCCAGCACAACCTGGGCATGATGTACGAGACCGGCAAGGGCGTGCCGCAGGACTTCGACCTGGCCGCCAGCTGGTACCGCCGCGCGGCCGAGCAGGGCTATGCGCGCTCGCAGTTCAGCCTCGCCCTGCGGAGCGGCGGCGAAGCGGCCGTGGACTGGTTCCGCCAGGCCGCCGAGCAGGGCTATGCGCCGGCCCAGTTCAACCTCGGCCTGCGCTACGACAAGGGCCAGGACGTCCCCCAGGACAGCCTGCGCGCCATCCTCTGGTACGAACGCGCCGCAAGCCAGGGCCACGCCAGCTCGCAGTTCAACCTGGCCCTGATCCACGACAGCGGCCACGGCGTGCCGCGCAACGAAACCCTGGCCCTGGAATGGTTCCGCCGCGCCGCCGAGCAGGGCCATGCCGGCGCCCAGGACACCCTCGGCCTGCGCTACGAGCATGGCCAGGGCGTCGAACGCGACCCGGCGCAAGCCGCACACTGGTACCGCGAGGCGGCCGAGCAGGGCATGCCCTCGGCCCAGTACCACCTGGCCCAGCTGATCGATGCCGGGATCAGCTCGGGCGTGCAGGGCGATGCGGAAGAGGCGGTGCGCTGGTACCGCAAGGCCGCCGAGCAGGGCCACCTGCGCGCCCAGTTCGACCTTGGCCTGCGTTTTGAGGCCGGCATCGGCGTGGCGCGCGACGAGACCCAGGCGCTCGACTGGTACCGGCGCGCGGCGAACCAGGACTATGCGCCGGCCCAGTACATGGTCGGCATCCTGATCGACCGCATGGAACACGGCAACCCGATGGAAGCCACCGACTGGTTCCACAAGGCCGCCGACCAGGGCCACGCCCTGGCCCAGTTCGAGCTGGGCCTGCGCCACGACTGCGGCAAGGGCATCGAGCGCGATTACGAAGCGGCCCACTTCTGGTACCTGTGCGCCGCGCGCCAGGGCCATGCGCGCGCCCAGTTCAACCTCGGCGTGATGTATTCGGCCGGCCAGGGCGTGCAGCGCGACCTGGTGCAGGCCTATGCCTGGCTGCAGCGCGCCGGCGGCGCCGGCGTGGCCGCGGCTTCCGGCTACCTCAAGAAGATCGCCGCGCGCATGGAGCCGCAGCTGCTGGCGCAGGCGCAAAACTTCGTGTGACTTTTCTGCGTCCTTACAGCTGTCGTAGGGTGGGCAATCCTTTGCCCACGCGTTCAAATATCAGGGGCGTCGCCTCGTTGCCTCTGTGAGTTGAACGCGTGGGCGGAGGACCGCCCACCCTACGCAAACCTGGAAACAATATCGCAACAAAGCGCAGGGCAAAGCACCTAGCGCCGGCGCATCCTTTCGGGTAGGGTGAATGGCTGTGCCGGCCGCGCCATCGAGCAGCGCAAGCGTGGACGGGACGTACATACAACAACCAGTCCACGAGACGCCATGAAAAAACTCGCCATCCCTATGCTGCTGGGCCTCGCCTTCGCAGCGCTGCCCGCGCATGCCGCCCCCGCCGCCAAGTCCGCCACCGCGTCGACCTTCGACCGCAAGGCCTACAGCATCGATCATAAAAAATTCGTGCTGCCCAACGGCCTGACCCTGCTGGTCCACACCGACCACAGCGTGCCCGTCGTCGGCGTGAACATGTGGTACCACGTCGGTTCGCGCAACGAGAAGCGCGGCAAGACCGGCTTCGCCCACCTGTTCGAGCACTTCTTCTTCAACGGTTCCGAAAACTACCCGCACGGCTTCCGCGAAGCGATGGACGACCTGGGCGCGAACAACCGCAACGGCACCACCAACACCGACCGCACCAACTTCTTCGAAGACGTGCCGGTGTCGGCGCTGGAGCGCACCCTGTTCCTGGAATCGGACCGCATGGGCTTCCTGGGCAACTACATCTCGAAGGAGATGCTGGAGCGCGAGCGCGGCGTGGTGTCGAACGAGAAGCGCCAGGGCGAGAACCAGCCCTATGGCCGCGTGCGCATGGAAATCTCCGCCAAGATGTACCCGTACTCGCACCCCTACTCGTGGTCGACGATCGGCTACATGGAAGACCTGCAGGCCGCCTCGCTGGAGGACATCAAGGAGTGGTACCGCACCTACTACGGCCCGAACAACGCGGTGATCTCGCTGGCCGGCGACATCACGCCGGAGCGCGCCTATGAACTCGTCAACAAGTACTTCGGCGCGATCCCGCCGGGCCCGCCGCTGCCGCGTACCGAGAAGTGGATTCCCCAGCTCGACCGCAACATCCGCGACGAGATGGAAGACCACGTGCCCCAGGTGCGCATCTATCGCAGCTGGCACGTCTCCTCGTGGAAGGATGACGACACCCAGCGCCTGAACCTGCTGGCCGGCGTGCTGGCCGGTTCGAAGAGCGCACGCCTGGACAAGCGCCTGGTGTACGAAAAGGGCCTGGCCACCAGCGTCAGCGCGGGCGTGAACGACGCGGAACTGAGCGGCACCTTCACCATGACCGCCACCGTCAAGCAGGGCGCCGATCCGATGGAAGTCGAGCGCGAGATGGAGCGCGTGCTGGCCGAGCTGCTGGAAAAAGGCCCGACCGAAGCTGAACTCAAGCGTGTGAAGACCAGCGACCTGGCCGGCTTCGCGCGCAGCGTGGAGCGCCTGGGCGGCATGGGCGGCCGTTCCGACGTGCTGGCCGAAAGCGAGACCTACGGCGGCAAGCCGGACGCCTACCTCGACCGCCTCGAGCTGTTCGCCACCAGCACCCCGCAAGACGTCAAGGCTGCCGCCAACCGCTGGCTGCGCGCCAACCACTACACCATGACCGTGCGTCCTTCGGCCAAGCTGGCGGCGACCAAGTCGACCATCGACCGCAAGAAGCTGCCGGCCCTGGGCGACGCGCCGGACGTGAAGTTCCCGGCCCTGCAGCGCGGCCAGCTGAAGAACGGCTTGAAGGTCGTGCTGCTCGAGCGCCACACCGCGCCGATCGTCAACGTCTCGCTGGCGGTCGACGCCGGCGCGGCGTCCGACACGGCCGCCAAGGCGGGCGCCGCTTCGCTGGCGCTGGACCTGCTGGACAAGGGCACCAAGTCGCGTGACGCCTTCGCCCTGTCGGACGCGCTGGAAAATCTCGGCGCGCGCCTGACCACCGGTACCGGCCAGGACCAGTCCCTGGTGCGCCTGCAGGCCACCAGCGCCAACCTGGCGCCGTCACTGAACCTGATGGCCGAAGCGGCGCTGGCGCCGAGCTTCCCGCAAGACCAGTTCGCGCTCGCGAAGACCCGCCGCATCGCCGGCATCGGCCAGGAAAAGGCCCAGCCGAACAGCCTGGCCCTGCGCCTGGTCCCGGCGGTCCTGTACGGCCCGGAACACGCCTACGGCAAACCGGCCTCCGGCTTCGAAGGCAGCGTCCAGTCGATCACCCGCGACGACCTCGCCGCATGGCACGCCACCTGGTTCAAGCCGGGCAGCGCCACCATCGTCGTGGCCGGCGACACCACCATGGAGAAGCTCCTGCCGATGCTGGAAGCGAGCTTCGGCAAGTGGCAGCAGGGACAAGCTCCCGCCAAGAAGATGAGCACCGTGCCTGCGACCCAGGGCAAGCGCCTGATCCTGGTCGACAAGCCGGACGCGCCGCAGTCGACCATCGTCGCGACCCACGTCTCGCAAGTCCAGGGCCAGCCCGAAGACCTGGCGATGGAGCCGGTCATGATGAACTTCGGCGGCATGGCGACCTCGCGCCTGAACCGCAACCTGCGCCTGGACAAGCACTGGAGCTACGGCACCCAGGCCCGCCTGACCGACGTCCGCGGCCAGCGTCCCTTCTACATCATCGCGCCGGTCCAGACCGACAAGACGGTCGAAGCGATGCGTGAAGTGCAGAAGGAGCTGCGCGGCGTGGCCGGCGAACGTCCGCTGGTCGGCGCCGAGTACGAGAGCATCATGCGCAACATGACCGCGCGCCTGCCGGGCCGCTTCTCCACCCTCGCCGCGCTGGAAGCGGCCGGGCTGGAAACCGTGAACCTGGGCCTGGCCGACGACTACTGGAACAAGTATGCGTCGAATGTGCGCGCCCTGAGCCCGGAGCAGCTGGGCGCCGCGTCGTCGAAGTTCATCAAGCCGGATGAGGCGGTGTGGATCGTGATCGGCGACCTGCGCAAGATCGAGGCGGGTGTGCGTTCGCTGGGCTGGGGGACGGTGAGCGTGGTGGATGCGGACGGCAAGCCGATCCGCTGATCTGGCAGTTGTAGGGTGGGCGGATTCCGCCCACACGGTCAACGAACGGATTCGAGCCACGGAGCGGGCCATGAGACGTGATTCGAACGCGTGGGCAGAATCTGCCCACCCTACCAGGACCTGAACCGCCTCATCAGGAACATGCCCCGCCTTTGAACCGCACACAGTTGACCCCGCTCACCTGTGCATACGCGCGCGATAGTATACTGTATGCCCATACAGTTCACCTCTCGCGATGGAACTTACCGACAAGCTAGAAATCCTGGCCGACGCCGCGAAATACGACGCGTCCTGCGCCAGCAGTGGCGCGCCG
Organism: Massilia sp. BKSP1R2A-1; assembly: GCF_050586525.1. Classification (NCBI taxonomy): domain Bacteria; kingdom Pseudomonadati; phylum Pseudomonadota; class Betaproteobacteria; order Burkholderiales; family Oxalobacteraceae; genus Massilia; species Massilia sp. BKSP1R2A-1. The sequence goes on from NZ_JBOBRE010000015.1 coordinate 130,053, forward strand.
AAACGTAGTTCCGAAGACAAGGACGGCTTCGGCGCCACCACCGGCATGGGCATCTGCCACAGCTACACGCCCGACGGCCGCTGCGTGTCGCTGCTGAAGATCCTGCTCACCAATTTCTGTATCTACGACTGCCAGTACTGCATCAACCGCCGCTCGTCCAACGTGCCGCGCGCCCGATTCTCGGTGGAAGAGGTGGTCAAGCTCACGCATGATTTCTACGTGCGCAACTACATCGACGGACTGTTCCTGAGCTCGGGCATCATCCAGTCAGCCGACTACACGATGGAGCAGCTGGTGGCCGTGGCGCGCCAGCTGCGTGAAGTCCATAAATTCCGCGGCTACATCCATCTCAAGACCATCCCTGATGCCGATCCGCTGCTCATCGAGGAAGCGGGCCGCTGGGCCGACCGCCTGTCCGTCAACATCGAGCTGCCCACCCACGACAGCGTGAGCCGCCTCGCGCCGGAAAAAAACGTCCACACCATCAAGCTCGCGATGGGCTCGATCCGCCGCAAGCTGGACGAAAAGGCGGAAGAACCGAAGGCGCCGAACTTCGCGCCGGCCGGGCAGAGCACCCAGATGATCGTCGGCGCCGACAGCAGCGACGACCACACCATCCTGAACACCGCCGAGACGCTCTACGGCAGCTATAAACTCAAGCGCGTCTACTACTCGGCCTTCAGCCCCATCCCGCAGAGCCCGAAGAGCGTGCCCCTGGCGCCACCGCCGCTGCTGCGCGAGCACCGCCTCTACCAGGCCGACTTCCTGCTGCGCGGCTACGGCTTCACGGCGGGCGAGCTGATGCCGACGTCCGGCAACCTGGCGCTCGACGTCGACCCCAAGCTGGGCTGGGCATTGAGTAACCGCGAGCATTTCCCGCTCGACCTGAACCGCGCCGACGAGACCATGATTGCGCGCGTGCCCGGCATCGGCATCCGCAATGCAAAGCGCATCGTCGAGCTGCGCCGCATCCGCCGTATCCGCTGGGAAGACCTGTCGCGCCTGCGCTGCAGCATGAAGAAGCTGGCTCCCTTCATCGTCACCGCCGACTACAAGCCGGCTGACGGAGCCGCCAGTTCCCACATCCTGCGGCGTCACCTGGCCGACGCGCCCGAGCAGATGAACCTGTGGCCGGAACTGCAGGCGGCATGAATCCCGACGCCGCCAGCGCCGCCGGCGCTGCCGCGAACGGCGGCGCCTTCCTCGCGGTGAACAGCTTCGCCGAATGGCGCGAGGCGGCGCGCGAGCTGCTGCGCGCCGGCGTGCCGCCCGAGGCGGTGACGTGGACCAGGCCGGGCGCCGACGACCTGTTCTCGGGTGCGACGCCGAGCGCCGGGCCGCCCGATAGTGCAGCCATCCCATCCAGTCAAACGAAAGCGGCGCCGCACCTGCCACGCTCGCTGATGGAGATGCTGCAGCGCGCCGCCTGCTTCCGCGACCCGGACCGCTGGGCCTTCCTCTACCGCGTGGTGTGGCGCTGGACCCAGGGCGAGCATGACGTGCAGTCGCCCGCCGACCCGGACGGCGGACGCCTGCACGCCATGGTGAAGGCGGTGCGTCGCGAGGAGCACGACATGCATGCCTACATCCGATTCCGCGAGCGGCCCGTGGATGCCGGCCCGCCGCGCTTCGTGGCCTGGTTCGAGCCGCGCCACGACGTCCTGCCCCAGGTGGCCGAACATTTCGTCGCCCGCATGGGCAAGGTGAGCTGGATGATCGCCACGCCCGAGGCCAGCGTCCTGTGGGACGGCGCCACGCTGCACAACACCGGCCCCCTGATGTCGAGCGCGGCGGATCTCGACGATGCCGGCGAGGCGCTCTGGCTCACCTACTACCGCAGCATCTTCAACCCGGCGCGCGTGAACGCCCAGCTGATGCAGAGCCACATCCCGGCGCGCTTCTGGAAGAACCTCCCGGAAGGCGCCATCGTGCCGTCGCTCGTGAGCCAGGCCGAACTCGGCGCACGCAAGATCGGACAGGTACAGGCGGTCGGCGCCAAGCGCGGGGCGACGACGATCCCGATCTCGGCGGAGAAGGCCCAGCCGGAGCGCGAGCAGCCTTCCAAGCTCGACGAATGCCGGCGCTGCGAGCTGTGGCAGTACGCCACCCAGGCCGTGCCGGGGGAAGGATCGAAACGCGCGCCCATCATGATCGTCGGCGAGCAGCCCGGCGACCAGGAAGACCTGGCCGGCAAGCCCTTCGTCGGCCCGGCCGGCAAGCTGCTCGACCAGGTCTTCGCCCAGGCCGGGGTGGATCGCAAGACCATCTACCTGACCAACGCGGTCAAGCACTTCAAGTGGGAGCCGCGCGGCAAGCGCCGCCTGCACAAGACCCCGGTGCAGCGCGAGATCGAAGCCTGCCACTACTGGCTCGAGAAGGAACTCGCCGCGGTCAAGCCGAAGGTCATCGTGGCGATGGGCGCCACGGCCCTGAAGTCCGTCATGCGCAAGGGCACGGTCGCATTGAAGGACTTCCTCGGCAAGCCGGTGCGCGTCGACGGCTGCTGGGTGGTCACCATCTACCACCCGTCCTATGTCCTGCGGGTGCCCGACGAATCGTCCAAGCACGAAGCGTTTTCCGTCATGGTCAAGGGCCTGAAGCTGGCGCACGAGCTGCTCGAGCGGCCCGATCTTCCGGACCCGGCGTGATGCCGTCCGCCGGCGCGACTGTTGCGCCGGCGCCGCAAGGTGTAAAAAATTCTGTTATCGAATATTTACATTTTCGTGAATATTCACATTCGTCACGTAAAATTTCCGTACGGCACTAATTGCTGAGCGAGCGGAGGCGCCATGACGCCCCGCCGGATCTTGACGAGACTTCCATGACTTCCCTGTGCATCCGGCTCCTGCCGGCATTTTTGCTGGCGCCAGTCACCTGCGTCGCCCAGGCGGGCGACGCCGCCACCTCCACCGCGCCGGCGCTGACCACGAGCGCCACGCTCACCCTGGCCTCGCAGTACGTGTCGCGCGGCATGCGCCAGACCTGGGGCCGCCCCGCACTGCAAGCCGGTTTCGACGCCGTCCACGCGAGCGGCTGGTCGGCCGGCGCCTGGGCCTCGACCGTCAGCGACCGCTTCATCGAAGGCGGGCGCATCGAATGGGACCTGTATGGCGGCTACGCCGGCACGCTCGGTCCCCTCGGCTACAGCCTGACGGCGGTGCACTACCGCTACCCGGGCGCGCGCATCGGCGCCACCGGCACGAAATTCGACTACACCGAACTGGCGCCCGGCCTGGGCTACAAGTCCCTGTATGCGAAGTACTACCGCACCGTGTCGCGCGACTTCTTCGGCATCGCGAACGCGCGCGGCACCGGCTACCTGGACGTGGGCGCCAACCACGACCTGGGCGGCGGCTGGACGCTCAACCTGCACCTGGGCGACGGCCGCGTCGCCGGCGCCGGCAACGAGGTCTGGGACTGGCGCGACGCGAAGGCCGGCGTGACCAGGACCGTCGGCGCAGGCTGGAGCCTCGGCGCCGCCTATACCCGCGCCTGGGGCGCCACCGACGCCTACGACCGCTACACCACCGGCGTGGCGCGCGCAGACGGCGCGGTCGCCTATTCGAATCCCGCCAAGGGCACCTTCACCGTTAACCTCACCCGCACCTTCTGACACGCGATAGACGACCATGAACAAGCACACCGGCAGCACGCGCCGCGCCTCCTTTTCCCTCAATTCGCTGTCCCTGACCGCCAAGATCTGCATCACCGCCACCATGTTGGTGGTGGCGAGCATGGGCGTGACCTCCGCCTTCATCGCGGTCAAGAACAGCGCCAGCGCCGAGGAGTCGGCGATGCGCGAAGCGCGCACCCTGACGCTGGAGGCGTCGGCCCTGCTCAAGAGCCGCATCGCCGCCAACCTGGCCACGCTGGAAAGCGTCGCCACCACGCTGGGCGCCATGCAGGATGGCGGACAGGCGCTGACGCGCGAGCAGGTGGGCGCCCTGGTGCGCGCGACGCTGGTCGGTTCGGAAGACTTCATCGGCAGCTCGGCCGCCTACGAGCCGGATGCGCTGGACGGCCGCGACGCGGAGTTCGCCGGCCAGGCGCCGCTGTACGATGCCACCGGCCGCTACATGCCCTACTGGTCGCGTACGCCGGACGGCAAGGTGAACGTCGAGCCCATCGTGTTCGTGACCACCCCCGGCGGCAACGACTGGTACGACGTGCCGAAGGCCAGCGGCCGCTCGCACTTCACCGAGCCCTATCTGTACCCGATCGCCGGCAAGGACGTGCTGATCGCTTCGCTGGCCGCGCCGATCCGCGTGAACGGCCAGTTCAAGGGTGCGGTCACCGGCGACTTCCAGCTCACCAAGCTCGGCGCGATGCTGGCCGAGATGAAGATCATGGACCAGGGCACGCTGTCCCTGGTCTCGAACCGCGGCCTGTACGCCAGCAACAAGGATCACGCCCGCAACGGCAAGAAGGCCGACGACCTGCCGGCCGAGGCGCTGGCCGCGGTCGCCCAGGGCAAGTCCTACGAATACCGCGACGCCCAGGGCCTGGTGCACGTGCTGCAGCCGCTGCGCATCTCGCCCGATATCGCACCCTGGGCCATCTCGCTGACCTTTCCGCACAGCGTAGCGACCGCGCCGGCGCGCGAGCTGGCCGGCTACGCGGCGCTGGTCTCGGTGCTGTGCGCCGTGGCCGCCGTGTTCGTGATGGTGACGGTGCTGCGCCGCCTGACCCGTCCGCTGCGCGTGCTGGGCCACGCGATGACCGAGCTCTCGGGCGGCAACGCCGACCTGAGCGCCCGCCTGGAAGTGCGCGGCAACGACGAGCTGGCGGAAATCGCGCGCGGCTTCAACGTCTTCGTGGCCAAGATCCAGGACGTGCTGGCGCGCGTGCGCACCAGCTCCGACGCGGTGGCGGTGGCGTCCGGCGAGATCCGCCAGGGCAATGCCGACCTGTCGGTGCGCACCGAACAGCAGGCCGGCGCGCTTGAGGAAACCGCGGCGTCGATGGAAGAACTGAACAGCACCGTGAAGCAGAACGCCGACAACGCCCGCCAGGCCAAGCAGCTGGCCGGCTCCGCCAGCGACATCGCTGCGCGCGGCGGCGAGGTGGTGGCCCAGGTGGTCGACACCATGGCCTCGATCAGCGACGCATCGAAGAAGGTGGTAGACATCATCGGCGTCATCGACGGCATCGCCTTCCAGACCAATATCCTGGCGCTGAATGCGGCCGTCGAGGCGGCGCGCGCCGGCGAGCAGGGCCGCGGCTTCGCCGTGGTGGCGACCGAGGTGCGCAACCTGGCTCAACGCTCCGCCAGCGCGGCCAGGGAGATCAAGTCCCTGATCGGCGACTCGGTCGACAAGGTCAGCATGGGGACCATGCTGGTCGAGGAAGCCGGCAAGACCATGCACGACGTGGTGTCGAGCGTGCGCCGCGTCAGCGACATCGTCGCCGAGATCAGCGCGGCCAGCACCGAGCAGAGCGCCGGCATCGGCCAGGTCAACCAGGCCATCGTGCAGATGGACGGCGTGACCCAGCAGAACGCGGCCCTGGTCGAGGAAGCGGCCGCCGCGGCGGAAAGCCTGCAGGAGCAGGCCGCCACGCTGGTCGCCCTGGTGGGCGAATTCAGGCTCGAGGCGGCGGACGAAGCCCGGCCGGGCACGCTGGCCGCGGCGCCGGCAAGGCTGTCCCTGCAGGCGGCGTAAGGGCAGGGGCGCATCTCCGGCGTTCATGCGCCGCGCATGGAATCGCGGCTTACGGGCTTATTTAAGCATCGGCTCATCTTGCGGCACTACGCTTGGCGGACACCAACAAGAAGGATGTCCCGATGCTCAAACGCCTGCTCATCATCGCACTATGCCTGTCGTCGTGGGCCGCGCCGTCCTGGGCCCAGTCCGAACCCGAGGCTGTCCCCGCAGATGGCGCACCGCCGGCGCCGGAACAGATCCTGGTGGTCGGGCAGAAGCCCGGCCCCGGCATGTGGAAGGTGTCGAAGGACGGCCACGTGCTGTGGATCTTCGGCACCTACTCTCCGCTGCCGATCAGGATGGACTGGCGCTCGCACGAGGTCGACGCCGTCATCAAGCGTTCGCAGGAATACCTGGCGCCGCCCACTGCGAAACTCGACCTGCCCATCTTCGCCACCGCGCTGGCGCTGCCCCAGCTCATCGGCATCAAGAAGAATCCGGACGACGCCACCCTGCGCGACGTCCTGCCGCCGGAGGTGTACGCGCGCTGGCTGCCGCTCAAGGCAAAGTACCTGCCCAAGAACAAGGAACGGGAGCGCCCCATCATCGTGGCCAATGAGCTGTACGGCGCCGCGTTGCACCAGGCCGGGCTTACCACCAGCATCGAGGTGCGCAAGCAGATCGAGAAAATGGTGGACCAGAACAAGCTCAAGGTCACCCGCTCCACCGTCGACATCAAGGTCGACAACCCGCGCGCCATCCTGAAGGAATTCAAGAAGGCGCCGCTCGAGGACCTGGCCTGCTTCGCCGATACCTTGACGCGGCTGGAGACCGACATCGACGCGATGCGTGTCCGCGCGAATGCATGGGCCAAGGGCGATATCGCGGGCATCCGCAAGCTCGACTTCGTCGACCACCAGGAAAGCTGCAGCAACGTCATGCGCAACAACGCGGCGCTGCGCGACCACCCTTCCTTCAAGGAGGCCGAACCGCGCATGCGCGCGCTGTGGCTCGCGAATGCGCAAGCGGCGCTGGAGAAGAACGAATCGACCTTCGCGCTGCTGTCGATCAAGGACCTGCTCGATCCGAAGGGCCTGGTGGCCGCGCTGGCGGCGAAAGGCTATACCGTCGAGCAGCCGGAATAGGCAGATCCTCAACCGTAGAGATCGCGGCGCACCGCGTGGCTGTAATGCGCGTCGAGCCGGGCCGCTTTATTGCGGTCCGCCGGCAGGCTGGCGCGATCGATGTGCGATTCCGGCTTCCACAGGCCGGCGCGGTTGATCGCTTTGCCGCAATAGAACAGCACTTCGTCGACTGCCACCACGATGGCGGTCCTGGGCCGCTTGCCGTTCTCCGCCAGCTGATCGAGCAGTTCCGGCGTGGTGCCCACTGCTGCGCGAGGCCGTGCTGCGCGCGGCGGCCTGGCCGGCGGGCGAACTGGACGAACGTGGCGAGCGCATCGCCGGCGTGATCCTTGACGAGATCCGTACGCTGCCGGTCGATCCCCTCGGCCTGCTGCGCATCGCGCGGGCCATCCTCGACGAACCGTCCGACGAGCGCAGCCTGGAAGCATGGGCCGCCTGGGCCGCGATCGGCTATTCGACGCCGAGCACCTTCATCGCTTTGTTCAAGCGCACATTCGGGGCCACGCCGGCCGGCTATCGCGAGCGCCTTCGGTTGTCATCCCCAGCCAAACCCGCGTAGAATGCAGGCAACGCGGGTGTAGCTCAATGGTAGAGCAGGAGCTTCCCAAGCTTAAGACGAGGGTTCGATTCCCTTCACCCGCTCCAGTGCCTCGCGGCTGAACGCCCGTTCCATCTCCCCCGCACAGTCCACCGCTTCCCCCCACCTCGTTTGCTCGTGCTCCAGTCCGTCGAGGGCAAGGCAGGTATGTTGCCGCTCAGCATGTCATCTGCAGGAAATGTTCGGTCGCTAGCATGACCGCATTCCTGGAGAGTCCCGATGAGCACACACATTCCCTACCTCGACGGATGGCGCGGCCTGGCAATCGCTTGCCTGCTGACCGGGCACTTCTTTCCGGTGGCCGGCATCAATTTCGGTACCGTCGGCGTCGCGCTGTTCTTCGTGCTCTCGGGTCTGCTCATGGCGCGGGTGCTCTTCCTCCAGCGCGCCGAGTTCGGCGCCTTCTACCGGCGCCGCATCGCACGGGTGTTCCCGTCGGTCGCCGTCTACCTGGCCGCCATCACCTGCATCTACCTGCTGCTCGGCGAACCGGTCGTGCTCGCCGAACTGCTGCCGGCCATGAGCTTCACGAACAATTACTTCGTAACGGACAACTGGACCATGCCATTCGGGCACATCTGGTCCCTCAGCGTCGAGGAGCATTCGTATGTGGTCCTGTCGCTCGCGGCGGGATGGTCGCGCGTGCGCGGCGGTCGCGGCCTGTCCGCGATGGGACTCGTGCTCGGACTGGTCATCCTGGCGACGGGCGTGGTCTCCCTGGCGCCGGCGCTGGCGCCTTCGAACGCATTTCTCCGCACCGAAGTGGCGTCCTTCGGCATCCTCTTTTCAGGCTTTGCGCTGCTGGCCTTCCACTACGGCGGCATGCGTCCGGCATGGCGCTGGATGGCGCCCCTCATGCTGCTGATCGGCGTCGCCGCGCACTGGTGGAGCGTCCCTCCGGGTGTACGCGTCCTGCTGGGCTGGGGCGCCCTGGCGCTGGCGCTCAACACGATGGCGCATGCGCCCCGCCTCATCCTCGCGATGTTCGAGCAGGCATGGCTGCGCCGGCTGGGAACGGTGTCGTTCTCGCTCTATCTCTGGCAGCAGCCCTTTTACCAGTTGGTTCACCAGCGCGGCATGCCGCCGCTGCTGGGCCTCGCCCTGTCGATCGCCGTGGGGCTGGCGGCTTTCTACCTGATCGAGCGCCCGGCACGCACTTACCTCAACACGCGCTGGACGGGCAAGGCGAACCCGGCGCCCCCAGCGGCGAGCGACGCGCCGGCCCTCCAGCCCTAGCTCACCGGACGTCCTGCGCACGCATCAGCCGTACCCTGCTGCCGCGCCCTTGGGCCAGGCTGCTGTCGACAACCGCGATGGCGCCATCCCTGCCTGCGGCCAGCTTGTTCCCCAGGATGCCCTGCTGGCTGCCGCTGCGGCCATGCGCGTCTCCGCTGCCGGGAATGGAAGAGGGATCGCTGAAGCCGGCGCCCGCATCGACCACATGCCACATGCCCTTGCGATCCACCTGTTCCCAGGTGAGGTGCACGCGACCCTGCCCGTCGACGGCAAGCTGGGGCGCCGTCGCGCCCTTACCAGGCGTGGACAGCGTGCGCACGGCGCCGAAACGCAGGTCCGTGCCGGCGCGCGCGTAGCGGATCGCCGGCGCATCCTTGCCGGCTTGTTCCATGTACGCCAGATGCAGCCGGCCGCCGCGGCCGAGGGCCAGGCGCGGCGCATCCGCACGCGCAGCCGGCGCACCCAGGAGCACCGGCGGCCCGAAGGTGGCGCCGCCGTCGCGCGACCGGGCGACGCGGATGTCGGCGTCCGCATCTTCGCCGACGGTCCAGGCAAGGTAGACCAGGCCCCCGTCGCCGACGGCGAGCGCCGGGCCGCGCGCCGGAGAAGAGGCCGTGCCCGCGATGCGCTGGGGCGCCATGAAGCTGCCGCCCTTGTTGCGCGAGCGCGCCAGCCACAGCGCGCCGTCGTACTCGGTCCAGGCGGCGATCACGCTGCAGTTCGGGCCGGCCGCGATGTCCAGGCTGCCGTTCGACCAGATGTCGCGCGTTAAGCGTCCCTTGCCGTCGCCGCCCCTGGATGCCGACAGGTTCAGCGGCGTTGAAAAGGTGCGCCCGCCGTCAGGCGAGCGCGCGAACAGGATGTCGCCGCCGTGCGAGCCTCCTGAGAAGATAATCTCCTGCCAGAGCACGTGGAGCGCGCCTTCCTCGCCGCGGGCCAGGCGCGGCATCCACGAGAAGGTCGCCGGGCTGCGCGAGACGTCAACCGGTTCACCCCGCGGCTTGCCGTTCGCATCGAGCACGCGCAGCAGGACTTCCTTGCGCCGCTGGTCGACCCACGCGACCGCCAGCGCCCCACCAGGAAGGAAAACGGCGGTGGCGTCGTCGACGTAGTCGTAGTGCGAGTCGTTCTGGCGCCACGGTCCCCTGGTGCCGCCGCCCCTGGCGATCTCCACGACCGGCAGCCAGGACGGGGGGCGCGAGGCGGGCGCCGGAATGGCGGGCAGGGCCGCCAGCAGGACTGTGCCGGCGAGCAGCCGGCCAAGGCGATGGATGCGCATGTGAATTCCGGGACGCGGTATGCTGGCATCCTATCCGCCACGCCAGGGAGGGAGCGCCCGCCATGCAGTCCGACTTCCGTATCCGCCGCCGCGTGCTGGCCACGCTCGCAGTCCTGCCGGCCATCGCCACCGCCCAGCCACAAGGCCGTCCCGCACTCCTGACGCGCGCGATTCCCTCGTCCGGCGAGCAGATTCCCCTGGTCGGCCTGGGGAGCTGGATCACCTTCAACGTCGGCCGCGACCCACAGGCGCGCGCCGAATGCCAGGAAGTCATGCGTGCCTTCTTCGCGGGCGGCGGGCGGCTCATCGATTCCTCTCCCATGTACGGCTCGGCGCAGGACGTCATCGGCGAGGCCGTGGCGAAACTGCGTCCGGCCCAGCTGTTCTCGGCCGACAAGGTCTGGATCGGCTCCGGCGAGCAGGGACCAGGCCAGGCGGAAGCCTCGCGCCGCCTGTGGCGCGTGCCGCGCTTCGACCTGCTGCAGGTGCATAATCTCTTGGGGTGGGAAGCCCACTTGCCCATGCTGCTGCGCATGAAGAAGGAGGGCAAGCTGCGCTACGTCGGCATCACGACCTCGGAAGGGCGGCGCCATGGCGAGATCGAGAAGATCATGGCGAGCCAGCCGATCGACTTCGTGCAGGTCTCCTACAACCCGCTCGACCGGGAGGTCGAGCAGCGCATCCTGCCGTTGGCGCGCGAGCGCCGCATCGGCGTGATCGTCAACCGGCCCTTCCGCCAGGGCGACCTCACTGCGGCACTCAGCGGCAAGCGCCTGCCCGGCTGGGCCGCGGAGCTCGGGTGCGGCAGCTGGGCACAGGCCCTGCTCAAGTTCATCGTCGCGCATCCGGCGGTGACGTGCGCGATTCCTGCCACCTCGCAGGTCGCCCACGTGCGCGAGAACCTGCTCGCTGCAACCGGCGCGCTGCCCGACGAGGCGTTGCGCCGCCGGATCGTGCAGGATGTCGAAAGGCTGGCATGAGCGAGTGGTGGACCTATTCGCTATCGGATTTTTTGATGTTCTCGGCGAGGAGCTACTACCGCCAGTTCGCGCTGATGAACCGGGAGCTGTGGCCGCTGCATCTCCTGGCGCTGGCGGCCGGGGTGCTGCTGCTTGCCTGCATGCTGAAGCCGCGCGCGGCGGCATCCCGCGCCGCATTCGCCGCGCCGGCGCTGGCCTGGGCCTGGGTCGGCTGGGCTTATCACCTCGAGCGCTACGCGGACATCAACACGGGCGCGCCATGGTTCGCTGCCGGATTCGGTGTGCAGGCTGTGCTGCTGGCCTGGATGGCGCTGCGCACGGCAGCGCAGCCGGTAGCAGGCGTCCAGAGCTGGCTTGCACGGTCCCTGATGATCGCAGCCCTGGCCTATCCTCTGCTTGCGCCGCTCGCCGGACGCAGCCTGATGCAGGCGGAAGTCTTCGGGCTCGCGCCCGATCCGACTGTCGTCGCCACGCTCGGAGCATTGCTGTTCTGGCGCGCACCATGGGCGCTTTGGCTCATCCCCTTGGCGTGGTGTGCGATCAGCAGCGCGACGCTGTTCGAGTTGCGAGCGGCGCAGGGTTGGGTGCTTCCGCCCCTGGCACTGATTACTGTCGTGTTTGCGTTCAGGTTACCGGCAAGAGACCGACGACGTTCTTCAGGCGCTCAGTAGATCACCCGACCGGAACGACTCCGTCCCCGCGATCTTGCAAACGTGCATGCCCCGCAGCAAATGCCGATGCGCCGTACTGGCGAACAGCAGCCCGGCATGGCCAGAGGATAAGGTCGTCACCTGCCCGGTCACCGGATTGACGATGTCCGCCACCGGCTCGCCCGCCTCGACCATATCGCCCAGCCGCTTGTGGAAGACCAGCACCCCGGCGTGCGGCGCGGCCAGCGGTTCGACGGCGTTCAGCGGCGTCGCTCGGCAGGGCGTTTCCGGCAGCGGCAGCAGGGGAATGTCGAGCACGCCCGCATGGCCGAGGTATTGCAGGATGGCCTGGGCGTCGGCGCGCGCGTAGTCGTAGCGCACGTCGTTCTCGCCGCGCAGCTCGACGGTGACGGCGGCGCAGGCCGGCGGGATCGCCGTGCCCTCGAAATGGTCGGCCAGGTCCCACCACAGGCGGCTGCAGGCTTCGTCGAAGGCTTCGCCGCCCGAGGCCTTGGCGACCAGCAGCACGCGCGCGCCGAGCAAGGCGGTGAGTGGGGCGACCGTCTCCACCAGTGGCGTGCCGGTGTACATGTGCATCAGCGCTTCGTTGTCGCAGTGTAGGTCGAGCACGATGTCGGCGTCGATCGCCATCGACAGCAGGGTCTTCTTGAGCGTCTCGACGTCGTCCTTCGGTTCCCACAGGGAGACCTGCTGGCGCGCTTCCTCGCGGATGAGAAGCACGTTGGCGTCGATGTCGCTTCCCAGCCGGCCGTCGAGCGACTTCTTCAGCGCGTCGGCGACGTGCAGGTACATGCGGTTGAAGTTGATCCCGGTCGGCAGGTGGTAGCGGCCGAAGGGGGCGCCGTGGATGACCTGGGACAGGCCGATGGGGTTGGCCGCCGGCACCAGGATGATCTCGCCCTTGACCTTCCCTTCGGCATCGAGGCGATCGAATTCCTGGCGCAGCAGGTGGGCCACCAGCATGGCCGGCACCTCGTCGGCGTGCACGGCGGCCTGGATGTAGACCTTCTTGCCGCTGCCCGGGCTGCCGTAGTGGATGGACGTCAGGTGGGCGGTGGCGACGTTCTCGTCGATGGCGATCGGGTGTTTCAGCGAATGCATGGCGGGCGCTTCCTGGGCTCGGCAAGGGAAAACCTGATTATGCGCGATTCCGGCGCGGCGCTTCGCACGTTGGCGCCTGGGCTATAATGACAGCCGTTTTTCCTCACCTCTTCTTCCCATGTCTCTTGAAAAGCCTCCCAACAACGGCCCGGCGCGGCAAATGCTTTACGATCCGACCGAACACCGCATCCGTAGCTTCGTCACGCGGGCCGGCCGCCTGTCGACGGCGCAGGCGCGCGCGCTGGAAGAGCTGGGACCGAAGTACCTGGTCGAGTACAAGCGCGAAGCGCTGGACCTTGAGGCCGCCTTCGGCCGCAAGGCGCCGGTGATCCTGGAGATCGGCTTCGGCATGGGCGACACCACCGCGCACATCGCGCGCCTGATGCCGGAGAAGGATTTCATCGGTGTCGAGGTGCACACGCCGGGCGTGGGCAGCTTGCTCAAGCAGATCGGCGAGCAGGGCATTACAAATTTGCGCCTGATCCAGCACGACGTGGTCGAGGTGCTGAACCACATGATCGCCGACGGCTCGCTGGCCGGCGTGCACGTGTTCTTCCCCGACCCCTGGCACAAGGCGCGCCACAACAAGCGCCGCCTGATCCAGCCGCCATTCGTGAAGGTCCTGTGCGACAAGCTGGCGCCGGGCGGCTATATCCATTGCGCGACCGACTGGGAAGACTACGCGGTGCAGATGCTGGACGTGCTGGGCAAGGAGCCGCAGCTGCAGAACACGGCCGAGGGCTATGCGCCGCAGCCGGAATACCGTCCGTTGACCAAGTTCGAGAATCGTGGCATCAAGCTGGGCCACGGGGTGTGGGATCTCGTCTTCACCAAAAAATAACCCGGCTGTCGCCGGGTTGCCGTAGGGTGGACGGCTTCGCCGTCCGCGCGTTCAAATCACCGATGAATTGACGCGGCGCGACGATTCACAGTGTCGTTGAACGCGCGGACGGGAGACCGTGATTTGGTCCACTGGACCAAATCACCCCTACGAGACCGCTACCTGGGACCTGCGCGCGTACCAGCCGAAGTACAGGATCACCGCATAACAGATCGCCGGCACCACCAGCGACATCTTCAGGCCGGCCTCGTCGGCCACATGGCCCATCAGGAGCGGCACGATGGCGCCGCCCACGATCGCCACGCACAGCAGCCCCGAACCTTCCGCCGCGCGCTTGCCCAGCCCTTCGCAGGCGAGGGTGAAGATGGTCGGGAACATGATCGAGTTGAACAGGCCGATGGCCAGCAGCGACCAGCCGGAGAGCGCGCCGGTGGACAGGCCCGACACCAGCAGCAGGCCGATGGTCGCGAGCGCGGCGAAGGCCAGCACCTTGCCCGGCGCGACCAGGCGCAGGAGGCCCGCGCCGATGAAGCGGCCGATCATCGCGCCGCCCCAGTACAGCGGCACGTGCTTGCCTGCTTCCTCGGCGCCAAGCCCCAGCACCTGCGACTCCATCAGGTAGTTCACGATGATCGAGCCGATCGCTACTTCCGCACCCACATACAGGAAGATGCACAGCGCGCCGAGCGCGAAGCGCGGCTGCTTGAGCAAGTCGAAGGCCTGCAGGATGCTTTCCGTCGGCGCCGCCGTCTCCACCAGCTTGCGGCGGTTCAGCCACACGGCGAAGGCCAGCAGGCCCAGCGCGATCGCCAGGCCGATATAGGTGTTGACCACCACGCGCGTCTCTTCCTGGCGGTAGGCGTCGAGCGCCGCGCCGCTCAGGGTGGTGACGTCGACCGTGGCGAGCGAACCCAGGATCAGGATCGCGCCGACATACGGAAAGACGGTGGTGCCGAGCGAGTTGAAGGCCTGGGCGAAGGTCAGGCGGCTCGATGCCGTCTGCGGCTTGCCCAGCATCGAGATCAGCGGGTTGGCCACCACCTGCACGATGGTGATGCCCGAGGCCAGCACGAACAGCGCCAGCAGGAAGGTCACGAACACGCCGGAGTAGGAAGCCGGGATGAACAGCAGGCAGCCCACCGCCATCGTCACCAGGCCCACCACGGCCGAGCGCATGTAGCCGATGCGCTGGACGATGGCCGCCGCCGGGATCGAGACGAAGAAGTAGGCGGCGAAGAAGGCCGACTGCACCAGCATCGCCTGGGCGTAGCTGAGGGTGAACAGGTCCTTCAGTTTCGGGATGATCACGTCGTTCAGGCTCGTGATGCCGCCGAAGACGAAGAACAGCGCGAAGACGAAGCTTTGCAGCCCCGGGACATTCACGGGAACGTAAGCGTCGGCGCCATCCTTGGAAGGCGCGGCGGTGGTGCTGGTGGGAGTGGGTGTCGGAATTGCCATGGTGTCTTGGATTGAATTGAATCAATCCAAGACACTACATCATCTCGTTGATGATGGCGACGATTTCGTCGCCGTAGGACACCAGCTTCTTCTCGCCCACGCCGGACACGCCGCGCAGCGCGTCGATCGAGGCCGGCTTGACCTTGGCGATCTCGCGCAGGGTCGCATCCTGGAACACGACATAGGCCGGCACGCCGTGTTCGCGCGCGGTGCCCATGCGCCAGGAGCGCAGGCGCTCGAAGATCTGCTGCTCGGAGCGCGACAGCTCCATTTCCTCGTAGCCGCTGCTGCGCGACGAGGGCCGCTTGGCCTTGACCGGTTTCTGGTACTGGCGCAGCTGCACTTTTTGTTCTCCCTTGAGCACCGGGCGTGCGGCATCGGTCAGCTTGAGGGAACTGAAGGCGTCGTGGTCGACCGTGACGAAGCCGAGCGCGATCGCCTGGCGCACGATGGCGCGCCACTCCTGTTCGGAGCGGTCGGCGCCGACGCCATAGACGGTCAGTTTGTCGTGGTGCCACTGGCTGATGCGTTCGGTCTGGGCGCCGCGCAGCACGTCGATCACGTGGCCGGCCGCAAAGCGCTGGTCGACGCGATAGACGGTGGACAGCAGCTTTTGCATCGGCACCGTGCCGTCGACCTGCACCGGCGGAATCAGGCAGGTGTCGCAATTGCCGCAGGGGCCGGAGCGTTCGCCGAAGTAATCCAGCAGGCGCATGCGCCGGCAGCTGAGCGTTTCGCACAGGCCGAGCATGGCGTCGAGCTTCATCGACAGCACGCGCTTGAAGGTCTCGTCGGCCTCGGATTCGTCGATCATCCGGCGCTGCAGCACCACGTCCTGCAAACCATAGGCCATCCAGGCGCTGGCGGGCGCGCCGTCGCGGCCGGCGCGGCCGGTCTCCTGGTAGTAGCCCTCGATGCTCTTGGGGAGGTCGAGGTGGCAGACGTAGCGCACGTCCGGCTTGTCGATGCCCATGCCGAAGGCGATCGTCGCCACCATCGTGATGTTGTCTTCGCGGAGAAAACGCGACTGGTTGGCGGCGCGTACGCTGTGCTCCATGCCGGCGTGGTAGGGCAGGGCGCGGATGCCGTTCTCGTTCAGGAAGTCGGCGGTTTCCTCGACTTTTTTACGCGACAGGCAGTAGACGATGCCGGAATCCTGCGGGTGCTCGCTCGAGATGAAATCGATCAGCTGCTTGCGGCCGGTGGTCTTCTCGACGATGGAATAGCGGATGTTCGGGCGGTCGAACGACGAGACGAACTGGCGCGCATCGTCGAGCTGCAGGCGGTGCGCGATTTCGGCGCGGGTCTGCTGGTCGGCGGTCGCGGTGAGGGCGATGCGCGGGATGTTGGGGTAGCGCTCGTGCAGGACCGACAGGCGGATGTACTCGGGCCGGAAGTCGTGGCCCCACTGCGAGACGCAGTGCGCCTCGTCGATGGCGAACAGGGCGATCGGCGAAGCGTCGAACAGCTCCAGGCAGCGCTGCGTCAACAGGCGCTCGGGCGCCACGTAGACGAGGTCGATCTCGCCATTGCGCACCAGGCGCTCGATGCGCAGGGTTTCTTCGAAGGTCTGCGTGGAGTTGAGGAAGGCGGCGCGCACGCCGACTTCTTCCAGCGCATCCACCTGGTCCTGCATCAGCGCGATGAGCGGAGACACGACCACGCCGACCCCGTCGCGCAGCAGCGCGGGGATCTGGTAGCACAGCGACTTGCCGCCGCCGGTGGGCATCAGGACGAGGGCGTCGCCGCCGCCCGCCACGTGTTCGACGATCTCGGCTTGCTGCCCGCGGAAGGCGGGATAGCCGAAGACCGTCTCGAGGACGTGCAGCGCGCGCGCTTGAAGCTCGGAAGTCATGCTGAAATTGTTCTTACTGAAATAGCTGCTGGATGGTTATTCCGCCCAGGTCACCAGATCGAAGTGCGCGGTCACGAGAACGAGGAGTCCGAATACGATACGGTACCAGGCGAAGATCGTGAAGTCGTGGGTGCTGATGTAGCGCAGCAGCCAGCGCACGCACAGGAAGGCCGAGCCGAAAGCGGCCAGGCCGCCCAGGCCGAACATCGGGATGTCGGCCATCGACAGCAGGTGACGCTCCTTCACCACCGAGTACACGGTGGCAGAGAGCAATGTCGGGATCGCCAGGAAGAAGGAAAATTCGGTTGCGGCCTTGCGCGACAGGCCGAACAGCATGCCGCCAATAATGGTCGCGCCGGAACGGCTGGTGCCGGGAATCAGGGCGAAGGCCTGGGCGACACCTACCTTGAGGGCATCGAGCGGGCTCATGTCGTCCACGCTTTCCACGCGCGCCACGTGCTTGTCGCCGGTATGGCGGCGTTCCACCCACAGGATGATCAGGCCGCCGACGATGAAGGCGGTCGCGACCGGCACCGGCGAGAACAGTTCCGCCTTGATCGTCTCGTTGAACAGGAAGCCGAGCACGGCCGCCGGGATGAAGGCGATGATCAGGTTCGTCACGAACTTGCGCTGCTTCGGATCCGAGCCCAGGCCGGTGGCCACATTGGCGATGCGCTGGCGGTATTCCCAGATCACGGCCAGCATGGCGCCGGCCTGGATCGCGATTTCGAAGACCTTGACCTTGTCGCCGGTGAAATTGAGCAGGCTGCCCGCCAGGATCAGGTGGCCGGTGGAAGAGATCGGGAGGAACTCGGTGAAGCCCTCGACCAGGCCCATGATGATCGCCTTGATGGCGAGAACGATATCCATGAAGTCCTAACTTGTTCGGCGATGAAGGTGGTAATGGATGAGTTGTAGAGGTGCGGCGGGGTCGAAGCTTAGCATGCGCGAGACCGACGCCATTGCGCGCGTCCGCCTCTTGTGCCCAGTATGAGATTGTACCGCGTGGACATTACCGCTGGGTTATTACGCGTGCGAGACATATGCATTTCTGTCGTGCGCCGGCCCCGCGAACGCGTGCTACACTCAACTCCATGAGTATTTTCGTGGTCCTCATCCTTGCCGCGCTCGCCTGGGCGGCATTCCATGGTTGGCAACTGCCCAACGCCTTGCGTTACCGCCCCTCCCAGGGCCGGGCCTGGCGCAGCTCATTCCCCGCCGCTTCCCGTAAAGACATTCGCGACTTCCTGTCGGTGTTCGTGTCGGCCTTTTCCTGCCGTGACAGCGAAAAGCTGCACTTCCGCCCCGACGACGAAGTGCTCGGCATCTACCGCGCCGTCAAGCCGACCCGCCGGCTGCCGGACGCGCAGGAGCTCGAAGCGCTGGCGAAGGCGCTGCGCGACAAGTACGGCCTGATGCTCGACGAGATCTGGCACGAGGGATTGACCTTGGGCGGGTTGTTCCAGCGGGTGCAGCAGGCGCGCGGCAAAGCGGCTGCGGCCTGAGCGCTCGCAGCCCTGCCTGCAGATTACCCGCCTTGGGTAAGGCGGGCTCTTGTATTTATGGCAGCACGTTCCCACGTGCCGGCCATGCTCAAGCAAAAACTCAACTGGAAGCGGCCGCTGTTCTATCTGCTGCTGCCGATCTTCCTCGTGATGGTCTTCCTCGGCTTTCCATTGCCCGTCGCGCCGCCGCCTGCCGCCAAGCCGGCGCAGGAGCAGACTGCGGTCGTGAAAAAGAAGAAAAAGCGTATCGGATTGTTCGTGTCCGAGGCCGATCGCGAGGGCCCTTAATCGCCGGCTAGTCCAGCTTCCGGACGGCGACGGTATCCGCCTTGATGGTGATGTCGCCGAAATCGCCTTCGAGCACCAGCACGCCATCGGAACCGCCGATGCTCTCGAGCTCGCCGAGCACGCCCATGTTGTGCCGATTCGTCAGGTTGCCTCGCATACGGACCTCACCGAAGGTGACCTCGATCCGCGTTGCGCCTTGATTCCATGCCGACAGCGCGTAGCAGCTTCCGTCCTTGGTACGCACCACTATTTCGAAACGACGGTGGGCCTGATCCAGGCTGATCGTCAGCACATCGCCTTCTTCTAGCTCGTACAGATCCATGGATGAATTATCTGTTGAAAGCCCCCATGGTAGCTCGTTCTCCAGTGAGTAGTCGGTAGGCAGCAGTTCTTTTCGGCGCCGTCGCCCGCTTAAGCTCGTTCAGCTACCTGATCGCCTGCTCACCGCTGGTGCTGCCGATGTCCAAATAAGCGTTCTTCCGAGCTCATTCTGTGGCTTCACAGCGCCAATTGCGTGTCCAAAGTACTCGTCCTGCATAACTATGCATATAAACGCCTTGCAAAAAGGAAAAAATTGCTCTTTGTTACTATTGGATAGACTTCCTCAACAAACTTCCAATCAAACTTGCTAGTACATACAAACAATATGTGCCTCTTTTGAGTGCCCACAAGTGGAGTTGGAAAATGCATCAATCTTCGATGACGTTAAACAAAATAACGTCGAGCTACGCGTCGTTGTTACGCATTTTCTACCTCTGCCTTTTGTTATGTGGTCTGGTTTTTTCTCAGTCTGCACTTGCGCAAGCTACCTGGACTAACTTAGCCGTTAGTCCCGCCAATGGAACGGCGGACGCAAACGGCTTAATGAACGTTACATTCACTGGCACCGTAAAAGCCTCGACCACAGGAGACGCTGTCAATGCGGTCTGGGTCGTAAATAGTTCTGGACAGTATCTCCAATACCAGGCTTATTCGATCAGCTACGACAAATTTGGAAACCCGCGTAACGACACAAGAACCATCAATATCGTTGTGCCCCTTGGTGTAGGAACCCATCAGTTGCGCCTCGCTGCGCAGCACGAATGGGGCAGCGAAGCTTTTTCACAAACGTTCACTGTCAATGTCGCATCGTCGGCGCCAGTTAACAACGCACTGTATGAAAGCCAGAGCGTGCCAACGACGATGGTCGCAGGGCAGAGCTACAACGTCTCGGTCACAATGCGAAACAATGGGACGATGGCGTGGAGCCCGGGGGGTACCAAGCCGCATAGTCTGGGTGCACAAAACCCTCAGGACAATTTGACATGGGGGCTCGGACGCGTTCAGGTGCCTACAACGGTTGGTGCAGGTAACAGCGTAACGTTCAATTTCACCGTGCGCGCGCCAAGCACAGCGGGAACATACGACTTCCAATGGCGTATGCTGCAGGAAGGTGTTGAATGGTTTGGCGGCTACACGCCAAATGTCACAGTGCGTGTCGATGCACCGGCAGCGCCTGCGCCGACAATTAATGTATCTCCCATCCCGCTTGACCTTGTTGTAGGCCAGTCGGCAAACGTCACATGGAGCACGACGAACGCCACTTCCGTCACACGCAGCTGTACAGCAACAGGGACGGGATATGCTGGTAATGTCACCCTAGCGACGTCTGGCAACCGCTCTGAGACAGGCAACTCTGCGTGGGTGGGCTATCCGTCGACTTGCACGTGGACCGCAACTGGCGCCGGAGGGAGCCGTAGTGTCTCGCAGCAGATGACAACGCGCGCCGCTGCACCGACGATTAGTATTTCACCTAGTCCGTTGTATTTGATCGAGGGACAATCGGCAACTGTATCGTGGAACTCGACCAACGCGACGTCGGTCACGCGCAGCTGCTCCGCATCAGGGACCGGGTACGCTGGCAGCGTGACGCTTGCTACGTCCGGCAGTCGCACCGAAACCGGTAATACTGCATGGGTGGGCTATCAGTCTACATGTACATGGACAGCGAGCGGTGCGGGTGGAAGTAGCAGTGTTACTCAAGTAATGAGAACAGATCCATCCCGGCCGACCATTACCGTTTCGCCCAGTCCGCTGAAATTGATTGTCGGCCAAGCTTCCTCGGTGAGCTGGAGCACGACAAACGCTACATCAGTAACGCGTAGCTGCACCGCATCAGGCACCGGGTACGCTGGCAATATTACGCTTCCTACCACGGCAGGCAATCGCACCGAGACAGGCAACTCGGCGTGGGTCGGCTATCCATCCACATGTACGTGGACGGCAACTGGGAACGGGGGGAGCAGTACATTCGTCCAGACGATGACAACAGATGCACCTGCGCCAGTGCCAACTGCCAGCATCACCGCGCCAGCCAATTATTCGTATTTCGTTGCCACCTCGTCGACTGCTGCGGTCTCTGTTCAAGGTAGCGCCACGGCCGTCGGCGGGTCGGCCATCACGAAACTCGAGCTACTCAACGGCACCACGGTCCTTGACACGAAAACGGGGACGTCAGCTTATTCAAATACCATCCAACTCGCACCAGGGGTGTACATGCTGTCGCTTCGCGCGACCAATGCCGCTGGCGGTCAAGGCACGAGTTCGAGCATCGCGATCGATGTTCAGTCGGCGAAAGCGGGTAATAGCGCGCAGGCGCTAAGCCAGGCCGTGCCTACGACAATGCGCGCTGGACAACCGTACACCGTGACGGTCCGCATGTTGAATAACGGTACAAGCACCTGGACCGATGGAAGCAACTTCCGCTTGGGCGCCCAAAATCCGCAAGACAACAATACCTTCGGACACCGGGCCTTTTTAAGCGGGAACGTCGCACCTGGCGACACGGCGGTATTTGCGTTCCAGGTTACCGCGCCTTTCAGCCCAGGTACGTACAATTTCCAATGGCAGATGGTGCAGGAATATGTGGGTTGGTTCGGCGGCCTGACCCAAAATGTGCCGATTACCGTTAGCACCGGGGCGGGCCCCACCGTGAGCTTGTCGGCCAGTCCAAGCAACGTACGTGTGAGCGGTGCGCAGCTGCAAGCCGTGACCTTCACGGGAAATGGCACGCGCGCGGGTAGCTCTGTGACCAAACTGGAACTGTTCCAGGACAGCGGCAAAGGTTTCGGCATGGCGCCAGTGCATACATCTACTGGCAGTGCTACGCTACTGAACTATTCGAGCACGCTGAATCTCGCCGCAGGGACCTATGCATTCAAGCTGCGCGCAACTGACAGCAGTGGCGTGCAGACTGATTCATCGATCGTTCGCGTCAATATCACGAACAGCTCGCTGCTTGGTACTGTATCAGGGGTGAGGTCGAATGCCGCTGGCGACCCTGAACTGTATGGATGGGTTTGCCAGCCCGGTAGCACGGCAACGTTGGCGTACAAAGTGCTGCTCGACGGTCCTACGCTAGCCTCTGGCGGTACCCTACTGACGCAGGGAGTTGCCAATGTCAGTACCGAAGCCGATAACGCATCGGTGCAAAGCCAATGCAGCACCCCGGGTGTTGGCCACCACTTCGTCGTCAATCTGAGCACCTATCTGTCAAGTTACGCCGGTCGGTCCTTGTATGTGTATGCAGAAACCGCTGGTGCCGCCGCCAAGGTCACGTTGCCGTGTGCCGATAACAGCTGCACGATGCCTGGCACCCTGCGGGTCGGTTTGACCACCCCGCTCAACGGCGACAAAGTTCAGAGCCCGAATCCGGTCTTCATGCGCATGCAGCTGACCAACCAGAGCGGCAGTTACGATGAAGTGGGCTTCGTCGTTGACGGGCAATGGGTCGCGGCATCGCCAGAGGCAACCGCAGGCGCCTATTCGGCATCATTGTCCGGACTCACGGCGCGCACTGCTCCTTACACGGTGTATGCTAAGGTGCGCAAAGGGAATACAACATTGCAGAGCGTTGCGAATCAGTTCACCGTTCAGCAAGCTTCGGCGATTACCATCGCGATGACCGGTCCGGCCAACGGCGCAACTCTGCAGCAAGGTGTAAGCCAGGCCTTGTCGGCAACCGTGCAGGGTACAGCAGCATCGGTACGCTTCTTTGCCAACAATGTTCATGCAGCCTCCGGCGCAAATACGGGTGGCACATGGAGCGGTACATGGACGCCGGCCACTGCTGCCACCTATAGCCTGGTGGCGCGGGCATATGACGCGAGCGGCGCCCAGGTTGCGGAGTCCGCAGCGGTAAGTGTCACGGTAACCCAGGCTGCAGGCGGCGGCACGCTCACGTCGATCAATATCACACCACCTCATCTGACAAATCCGGATGCGGGCACCCTGCCGGGAGCAATGGCGGTATCTCCAAACGGATCGGCGACGTACTCCATGCCAATCGAGGTTCCGCCGGGAACTGCGGGCGTCAAACCGGAACTCTCTCTGGAATACGACAGCAGCGGCGCCAATGACATCCTTGGCTTGGGCTGGAGGTTAAACGGCGTTTCGCGCATCCACCGTTGCGGCAAGATCATCGCGACCGATGGCGTCAATGAACGGATTTCCTTTACCAATCGCGATCGCCTGTGTCTCGACGGGCAGCGCCTCGTGTTGGTGAACAAAACCGTCAACAATGACGAAACCTACTGGGCGGACGATGCGCAGTACAGGACCGAGATCGACAGCTTCTCGCGGATCAGCGCCCAGGGTACGGGCGTCGCCCAGCGTAGTTTCAAGGTTGAGTTCAAAAATGGTCGTATCGCAACGTTCGGCCGTCCGACGGAGAGCGGCTATGTCAAAGCGATCGTCAAGCCGGTACAACGCATGGACCCGAGCGCTGAGGTAGCGTTTACGCCTGATGCGAAATCCGGTGCGCAATTCTGGGCAATGGATCAGGTTAAGGACCGGAGCGGTAATTACATCAATTACGTGTACGAACAGAGCACCGAGACAGGTGAGCATCTGCTCCGCTGGATTCGCTACGGCGGCAATACGCTGAGTGCACACGCCGCAGTAGAGTTGGTGTATGAGGCGCGTCCCGATGCATGGAAGCGCTATGTCGACGAGACCCGCAACGATTTGCGCAGCAGGGTCAGCCGTATCAAGACTTATGTGCGGACCGATCTTACAAGCACTGCCCCTCCGGACGTTCTTGTACGCGATTACACGTTGAGCTACGAGCGCAGTCCAACGAGCGGCCGTAGCTTGCTGAAATCCGTCCAGGCATGCGCGTACCATGTGAGCACCCGAGCAAAGACCTGTTTGCCACAAACGAATTTTGCCTGGGGCAAGCCTGATCTAAACAAGACTGCCGGGTTTGAGCCTGTGAGGTATTGGCCGAATTCGCCTATCTTGAGCACGCATAACACCGTCTCTGGGAAGCGTCTCTCGGCTACCCACGCCGACTACTTTGCCTACGCCGACTTCGAGAACCATGGATTTACGGACGTATTAGAGAAGCGTGTTGCATCGCCAGGAGAACCATATTCAGAGGAAAGCGATGCTGCAAGTTTGGCTAACCCGATTCCTCGAGGGACCTTACGTTCTTCCTATCGCTATTTCCATAACACCGGGACTGGGTTCACCGAGTACAGGTATCGCATCGAGCCTGCGCAGGACTTCGCCGTATTGGAGACGAGTGATTTTGATGGCGACGGTGCGCCGGACCTCATCGTTTCGACCGCAACCGGTCCCAAAGTGTGCTTGTCGCCTCTTGGAAAAGGTGGCGACAGCGGGCTTGCCAATCCAATCATCTTTACCTGCAATGCTAACTACGTTGGCATGGGCACAAACGACATTACTCAGTTCCCACACCCAGTAGACGTCAATGGTGACGGTCGTGTTGGCCTATATTCTGCAATCAGTAGAGAAAACGGCAGCGCCAAGTTTTGTTTGCAAGCGGCTTGTATTACGGATACTGCCCCGCCACTCACCATCCTTTCACCCGAATATGTTCGGTCAGGAATGGCCGAAGTGGCTGAGCAAAGTGTGGTCAGCTTCGTGAAAATGATTGATTTTACGGGTACGGGCAAACCAAACGATGTGCGATGGACGCAGTCGCGGTTCACGGAATTCGAGACGGACTCCAATGGCGAGGTGCATTCCGTCAATCGATGGGAGAACTTGACTCCCCAGATGATCGCGACGGAGCTCGCTAATCCCACGCTTGCTACCAACGCATGGAAAGTTGTTTCGTACTCTTATAACGAGTATGTAATGCCATGCGCATTTGCCGGCTGCGCGCGCGCGCCTTATTACTTCGAAACCCCGCATGCTGCAGCGGGTCTGGCTGCCGATTTCAACGGATCTGGTTATGCAAATACCATGTTCGGATTCGTCGAGGATAAGCTTAACCCGACTACTGGTATCGCATACGCGAGCCGCGCCGAAGCGACATTCTGCCTATTTACAGGTCGGACGTTCGATTGCGGGGTTCGCCAAAAAATTAGCGGATTGCAATACAAGGGCGTACGTGGGATCGGGGACTTTGTGGGTGACGGCGCACCTGCAATATTGGTAGAAACAATGAACAACAGTTCCGATCGGCTTCCCGTACCAACTGGGAATCTGGAGGTGTGCCGTCTCATGGGGGACGACACAACTAAAGCGCCCTTCGAAGAAAACAGCGATAGCAACCTGAACTGCACCCCTTGGAGTGGTGTCACGTATCCACGCGACAACGGCTTCCGCGAAGCCCAGCCGGCCGCCTTCTACATGGATCTGATGGGAACTGGTCGCTCTCAGCTGGTCATCTACAGGCCGGGCAGCTTCGACGCCAATGGACAGTGGCAGGAGCAAGCTGGCCGTTGGGAGGTTTATGCGCCACGTGATCTTGCCGTAACTGGACAGGCCTTGGACAAAATCCACCAAGTAACCAATGGTGAGGGAGTATCTACCAGTGTGGACTATGTGGACGGGCTAGGGGCTGGCATCGTCACGCAACGTGTCGCTACCATGGCTTATCCACGCCACTTGACAGCGAGGGGAGCAAAGGTAGTTTCCCGTATCAGGCATGCCAACGGTGCGAGTTCACCGCGCACTAGTTCCTACCAATATGTGAATGAAGCGATCGATATGCACGGACGGGGCTCGCTCGGCTTTGCGGAAGTGAAGGAAACCGATGAGCAGAGCGGTATTAACATCACCACACGCTACCGACAGCAATGGCCTTTTACTGGCATGCCTGAAGCTGTGCAGCGTCGTGCGAGCAATGGCACTTTGCTTTCCGACGTCGTTCATACGCTCGAGCAGAAGGTAACTGCCCAAGCCGCTTTCCCTTACATTTCGGAAACGGTGGAAAGCCGCCTCGACCTGAATGGTGCGGACCTCGGCAAGATCACGACCAAGCACGTGTACAGCAGCGATGGTTGGGGCAACCTGGAAAACTTGACTGTGACGAGTGCTGGCAACAGCGAGACGTTCCTCAAGAAGGTCGATACGATCTACAGCAACGATAGCGCAAATTGGCTGGTTGGATTGCCTACCAATGTTGTGGAAACACGCCGTAGTGCCACTAGCGTCGAGCGGGTGCGTACTACCAAGTTCACCTATTCATCAACGACTGGACTGGTTGAGACGCAAACGGTCGAGCCAGGGCGGCCATTGTATGAAGTAAAGACCACCTTCGACCGTGGCAATAACGCGTTTGGCCTGGTCACGGCGGCGACGCAAACTTGGCTCGATCCTGTTTCACAAGCGAATAAAAGCAGGGTCTCCGCGAAGACAGATTATGACTCGATGGGGCGATTCCCGAAGAACGTGAGTAACGCCCTGTTCCGCGCAGAGACACGTACCCACGATCCCGCAACCGGCGTGCTGGTCGAGCTTCTTGATGCAAACAGCGTGAAAACGAGTTGGGAAGCCAACGGTTTCGGTAGAGTCACGCGGGCGTTGACGCCAGATGGTAACGAAACGCGTTATTACCGGAAGGATTGCCAGCAAGCGTGCCCCCTCGGCGCCACAGTCGCAGTTGTGACAGAGCGTTTCCGTGGAACCGACCGCATCAGTGTGCCTGAGGTGGCCTATCTCGATAATGTCGGTCGTATAGTGCGTTCCAAGAGCTGGGGATTCGATGGCGAGCCAGTCGTGATGGATAAGCGTTACGACGCAAAGGGGCGACTGCAAGAAACAGATCGGCCACGAAAAGAAAATGAAAGCGCTTATTTTTCCCAACGTTTCGGGTACGATAACCTCGATAGGATCACGTCGATTTCTTCGTTCGACGAAAGCAATGAGTTGCGGACCAGTACTACTGATTACAATGGCTTCGTGCGTACGCTGACTAATTTCAAATCGCAGCGGCGCATCGAGTCGTACAACATGCTCGATCAAATCAGTAAAGTTACTGATGCGCTAGGAAAAGATACAGCTTTCGAGTTCGAGGCATTCGGTGATTTGAGCAAGACCACCGATGTTGGCGGCAATGTCATCACTATTGGCTACGATGACCTGGGTCGACGAATCTCTCTGAACGACCCAGACTTGGGGCTGCAGCAATACCGCGTCGATCCACTCGGCCGAACATTCGAGACCAGTAGCCCGGAGGTGCGCAAGATCGGGACGAAGAAGGTCACAATGGAGTTCGATGCGCTCGATCGCATGACCGCCAAGCTGGAACCAGATCTGGAAAGCCACTGGATCTACGACAAGGCATCCAACGGCATTGGTGCATTGGCTGAAGCCCATACGGGTACATCGGCCGCACCAGACTACCGCAGGCTTTATACGTACGACAACATCGGGCGGCTCATCCAAACCTCCCAGAAGCTGACCGATAACTGGTATTACGCGTACACGGACTTTGATGCATGGGGCAGGGTGTCGCGTCTGCGCTATCGGCGCGGTACGGACGGTGAGAAAGCTTTTGACTCTCGATACAATGCTTTTGGCTATCTGTCTCAGATTCTTCGCGGCGCGATGGTTTTGCACGAAGTGAAAACGCAGGACGCGAGTGGAAAGCCAACGTTGCTTAGCTTCGGCAACGGATTGAATCAAGAGCGTATCCATGATCCGCGTACCGGCCGCCTGAAAGATGTCAACCTTCTTTCGGCAGGCACTGCCGTTGCCACTGAAGGATACCAATATGACGTGCTAGGCAACGTAAGCAACAGGACTCAATATGTTGGCCAAGCAGGATTCCAGGAGAGCTTCCGCTACGATGAATTGAATCGTCTGCGCTATAGCACAGTGCTTGGTCAGGCCGAGCAGGAGTTCACATACGACACCCAGGGTAATCTGCTCAGCAAGCCAGGCGTTGGGACCTATAGCTATCCTATACCGGGGCCGGGAGTTATCCGTCCACATGCAATTACCAACAGTACGCAACTTGGCTCGTTCAACTACGACGACAACGGTAACCTGTTGAATGGGGCCGGCCGTAGCTATACATGGACAAGCTACGACATGCCGAAAACAATTACGCAAGGAAGTACTACCGCAGGCTTCATCTACGGACCAGAACACCAACGTTTACGTCAGGATCGCAGCGAAGGTGGCGTCAACAGTAGCCTGATTTATGCGGGAGCTCAGGAGGTTGAAACAACCAACGGTGCAGTGACTGTAAAAACGTACTGGCCTGGTGGAAGTGGTGTCGAGATTGACCGTCCGAATAAGCCTACTGAGCTGAATTGGACGTACACGGACTATCTGGGCAGTGTCTACGCAATTGTCGGCCCGAGCGGAAACGTGGTTGAAACTCACACTTACGACCCATGGGGCAAACGTAAATCCAAAGGGGGAATAGACAACAAGGGATATACTGGTCACGAGATGTTGGACCAGCTTGGCCTGGTGCATATGAACGGCCGAGTATATGACTCATTAACGGCTAAATTTATCAGCGCCGACATATTGGTGGAAGATCCGCACGATAGCCAGAGTTACAATCGTTATAGCTATGTGCTTAACAATCCAACTAACCGAACAGATCCATCGGGGTTCGCTTCTGATGCCAATAAGAGAGATGAGACTCCTGAGCCGCAGAAAGTAGTTGTAATGGGGGAAAAGGAAGAAAAAGTCAACAGGGGCACGTTTATTAGTCAGCACTGGGGCGGTGATGGTGCTTACGGATCGTCGCGTATGGGCACGATTGGTTGGTGGACTAAGTCCCCAAAGGCGGCTCCACCAGTAGCCAAAATGGGAGGGGCTGCAGCTTCGGCAAACACAAATAGGGATGACATAGTTCGCGACGCAATGCTATCGAGCCCAAACCCAGCCGTTGCTCAGGGGGCGGCGTGTGTGGGGCACGAAGGAACGTGTGCCGGCGTGCTCGGGGGGGGGCTTGGTGGTGGTTGGTTGGGCAGCACCAAAGTCGGACAGGTAATTTTGGGACTCTTTGGTTTCGGGTCTGAGGTGCAAAACTTAGCTGATGGTGTTCCTGCTGGTAGGAGCGTTGCTGGGTTGGGGGCAAAAACTGCGGCAGAAGCAGGGCCAGAAATGGTTCGTGTTGGCCGCTGGATGTCGCGAACTGAGTACGAGGCTATGAAGCGGACTGGCCAGTTGCAAGAAGGTGCTGGCGGCATGACCTCAATGGCTACTAGCGGGCCGGCTTCCTTCGTCAGGCAGACGGCACCTGGCAACGTTTACGTTGAGTTTTCCATCGCTAGAAATAGCGTGGTTCAAGGCGGGCAAGCTGATTGGCTGACTGGTGTAAGTGCTAACGCATCTCGTTCGATGCAAGCTGCAATCCGAAAACAGGGGGGTGAACTTTCGCCAGCAGTTTCAAATATTTCGTTTATTCAGGCGGTAAAAAAATGATGTCATTTAGTGAGCGATCCAATTTGGCTTTGCGCTACTTAGAGTCAACACTTGGGTCTAAATTTGAGTACAAGAGCGTCTCAGCAAAGCAAGGTGATTTCGGGGACCTTGAAGGTGTTCAGTTTGATTCGGATCATTGTGGTGGATTTTTATATTTCTGGAGTTCAGGGTCAATCCAGTACCATCTTTATGATTATCGATTGGATAGCGAGGTTATTTTAAATACCTTAGACCCAATGGGCACTGATGAGGAGATTCAAGTGCTTGTGAACTCATTAATTCAGAAAGTGAACGATATTGAGGCGCAGTAATTGCGTTTTTTGAAGCATTTTGCTTTGTCTGCAAAATCAAGGCGCTGCGCTGTCAGACAATGGCTGTCGGCCATGTTTGATACGCAGCTCGTTGATGAGCTGGGTATAAGTGACATCGCCAGCGAGCATACGGCCTGCATTCATGGCGTTATCATCGGTTAGCTCAATGCCTTCCAAGGCCCATGACGCTTTAATCTCCAGCCATGCTGGATGCGCGTTAGCCAGGTCGATGTAATGCCGGCGCTGGCGTGCTGCATCGAGCGATACGATATCGGCGGTTGCTGATGGCTGGATATTCGGCATGATGAAATTTCCTGAAAAAGCTTGAAAACTAGTGAAATAAGCTGCAAATATCTGCAATCCACTGCAAGTATTTGCAATTCAGTCAAACTCTCTGAAATTACGT
This sequence comes from Massilia sp. BKSP1R2A-1, assembly GCF_050586525.1. NCBI lineage: Bacteria > Pseudomonadati > Pseudomonadota > Betaproteobacteria > Burkholderiales > Oxalobacteraceae > Massilia > Massilia sp. BKSP1R2A-1. The sequence continues at coordinate 160,049 of NZ_JBOBRE010000015.1, forward strand.
GAAATTCTGCTGCAACTGGGCTAGCCAATGCCAAACCCGCTTGATTGAATACGCTCTTTTGCCCTGTTCGCGCTGATCAAATACCGCATTTG